>NZ_JBICJO010000014.1:0-209319 GCF_043103185.1 Shewanella sp. YQ_9 | reverse complement strand
CGAGTACTTATTCGCACCTTCCCTAATTTGTTGCCAGCGGCAGATGGGCCTTGCTGCCCCAGTCGGCCCAAGAGCCATCGTAGAGTATCAGGGCATCGAGGCGTACCTGATAGGCCGCCAGGATCAAAATACAGGCGGTGATCCCTGAGCCGCAACTGAAGATCAAAGGTTTGCCGCTGCGTCTGGCGTCCATGGCACCCAGATGCAGAAAAATCTGCTCCAGTGCCGGCTGAGGTTTCAGGCTGTCGCCATCCAGCACTTCGGCAAACGGCAGATTCACTGCGCCGGGAATATGGCCGCTGCGCACCCCTTCTCTGGGTTCGGGACTCTGGCCGAGAAAGCGTGAACTTGCCCTGGCATCCAGTATCATGGCCTGCTTGCCTGCCAGGGTATCCAATACCTGGGGGGCGTTACAGACCTTTTCCGCTTGATATTGCCCACAGGCGTTACCGCGCGGAAACTCAGTCGCCGGCTTGTCGGCACAGGGGCGCTTCTCTTTGAGCCATTTGGGCAGACCGCCGTCGAGAACAAACACCTGCTCAAAGCCCATAACCTTGAAACACCACCAGCCCCGGGGCGATGAGTAGATACCCTGGTTGTCATAGATGACGACAGTGCTGTCCTGGTCGATGCCTAGCCGCTGCACCAGCTCGGTAAACTGGGCCTGACTCGGCAGGGCGTGTAACTCACTGGACTGCAGATCTGTGCACTCCCGCTCCAGATCCAGCCGCCGGGCACCGGCAATAAAGCAGGGCTCATCGTAGACTATCGGCTCGCGGCCTATCACCTTGTCCATGCTGGCATCCAAAATGACCAACTTGGGATCAGAAAGATGAGCGGCCAACCACTCGCTGCTTACCAGTGCAGATTGCATCTCGACTCCTTAAGCTCGGTAACGGCACCAAGCAATGAAACTTGGCCCAAATTACTGGAGCGCTACGGATTTCTCAAGCTGTTATTGCCACAGAACCTCTATAGGCGATTATTCTCAATAGTTATTGGCATGCGGTTTGGATTGCAGCCTCGGCAGCACTTTGCAGGCTGGCATCAATAATGGCCTCAAACTGTGGCTGTTGTCCGGCGGGCAACAGCTCCCTTAGCATTTCCCGGCGCTTCTCTTCGCCGAGCAAGCGTTCGGCCAGCCAGGCACACAGATACATGGCCGACAGGCAGCCACCGGCGGTAGCTATGTTGCCTCTTATCACCAAAGGTTCATCAAGTACTTCGGCACCTGTCTTTTGCAATGCCGTTTTGGCATCCGGATGCGTGGTGGCCGCGCGGCAATCCAGTAACCCCAATCTTTGCAGGATAAAGGAACCGGCGCAGATAGAGCCGAGCAGTTGCTTGTTGGGATCCAACTCAAAAGTATTGATAAAGTCCGGGTCTTGCAGCGCCAGCGGGATCCCCTGTTTGCCGCTGATAAACAGCACGGCATCAGCCTGGTTGGCTTCGCGAATATGGCCCTGCATCTCAATCTCAAGACCCAATGCCGATTTGTGACTTTTGCTGCTGCCGAGCAGCTTGACCTGCCAATCATTCTGGATGCGGCCCACTATGTCCCACATCAAAAACAGATCGATATCGGTAAATTCATCGAAAGCCACTATGGCGATAGTGGGTTTCTTGTCCGCCGCGCCATAGCTGGCGCTCGGAGTTTGGGCGTTTGGTGAAGTATAAACAGACATACAGCCTCCTTGTCTGGTATCAGTTTGACAATTGGATTCTTCAGGAATGTTATTCAATGCCAATGCAAGCCGGGATTCAGTCTCTGAACTCTTCGTCATAGGCCAGGCCGCTGACATCGGCCAGCTCTTTACCCAGCTCCTGCATTGCGGCCTTGCCCTTACGTCTCAGCAGGGTCACTCTCTGACCATCCTTGAGCATCAAGATCAAGTCCCAGTATCTGGGCTCGCCGAAGTGGGGGCAGAGGCAAAATCCGCTGATTTCGGCCAGTGGCACCTGGAGTTGCCCTATGGGGTAGATACTGCGAATACTGTGCACCAGCACACAGGTATCTTTGTCTATCAAGATTTTATGGCGACAGAACAACGCGTGCCAGCCGAGTGTTGCCCCCATGGCCCAACCGAGCAGCAATTCAGGGTTAAGCCCGAAATACACCTGTGCCAGAGTCAGCGCCGCCAGCGGCAGGCCGATTAACCAGGTCCAGCGGCCAAACACCAACTCGGCCCTTTGTGAGGAGTACTTGTTCCAGTGCGCCATGGCTCAGCTCCCTAAGCGTGTCAGTAGCAGTCCGAGCAGGGCAAAAAGCGGCAGCGGCAGTGCCAGTTTCCACATCAGGTGTTGCTCCCAAATGGGCCGGTACTGACTGATGGATTGGCCAGTTTGAGTCGCGGCTTTCAGAGGCTTGGTTTCGGTATGGGGGGATTTTGCGGCCTGGCTCTCGGCCTCCGGCGGCGCCAAGTCGCTTGGAGCTGCGTCAAAGGGCACGGCTTTCAACTCGGGCCATGCAGTGACTTTTTCATAGACTTCAAGTTCATAAACTTCAAGTTCATTGACTGCGCGCGGGCCGGCGCAGCCGCGCAAAAAGCCTATCAATGCCAGCGCCTCGGCCATATCTGTCAGGGTGTGGCGCTGTCCGAGCAGCACCAGCTGTACCCCATTGGGCGTTTGTGCCAGTGGGGTAATATGAATAGAGAGTTGACTGTAGGGCAGGGTTTTACGGGGCTTGGCTTTTATACGCCACCAGCCAGTGTATTTTTGAATCTCAGCGCTTTTGGGGTCAAACAGCCAACGCCTTCTCACCCCCAAACAGCCAGTTGCCAGAGTTAACAACAGCAAGGCCGAGACGGCATGAAATACCTGTGATTTTCCTGTCAGCACCACAGCCATTAAACTTGAGGCCGACAGGGGAACCAGCATGATAAAGCCCCAGATTGTAGCCAGGGTTTGCTGTCTGCCAATAAAGTAGGCTCGTCCATCGGCATCCAGCTTTAAGTGCCAACGAGCGCCGCGGGGCAGAGCGCGATATTTTTTGTTTAACTCATCTTCCTTGGACATCAATCAGTTATCCTTTTGAGGTATCAAGCGCCAGATGCAAAATAGGGAAGGGCTTACCCATGGCATCGAGTGCCGAGCGGGAGATCTGTTTAAAGCCTTGATGGCGGTAGAATCCGACCGCCTGTGGGTTTTGCTCATTGACATCGACCAAGTTGGCGCCGAGGTCTTCGATGGCATGCTTGAGCAGGGCACTGCCTACGCCTTGGCCGCGAGCCCGGCTGTGAACAAACAGCATCTCTATCTTGTCGTCTGCTACGCCCAGAAAGCCGACAATGGCTTTGGCTTCATCTCGTATACATCTGAGCGTCACCGCCGGGAAGGCCTTATCGAGGATCAGCGGCTTGAAAAAGGCGATATCGGCTTCGCTGATAAAGTCGTGGGTGGCGCGCACTGAATCTTCCCAGACTTGCAGCAGCTCAGCAAAGTCGGCACTGGATGGGGTTTCAATGTTCATATCTTGTGGTTTTCCAATCCTGGGTCGGGTTGTGGTGCTCTTTGAGAGCCAGGCCGAGCAGGATGCGCTCATCTTTCCCCGGCGAGTTGCATGGTTTATATCCATGGGCTTAATTAGGCTCTGGTTAGCGCTACTCAGCCCCTGAGGTTATTGCCCGGCTTGCACCATTTGCAGAATTTTGCGGGCCTTCTCAAAGTGATCCAGTTTATGGGTCTGGATCCACCAGGTTGCGGCCTCCATGAGCAACTCGGGATCATCATTCTTGTTGGCAAAGAAGGCATAGAAGGAGACGCCAACATTTTCGCCCTTCTGGGCGATTTTTTGCTGGCAGACATGGATAACTTTTTGTCGCAGGCTGGCACGCATCTCGATTGTTCCCTCAATCTGAAAAGTCATTTTTAGGTGTTTTGCTGTTGCAACTGGGCTTGTTGCGCCTTGGTCAGTTTACTGACAACCAGGGCGTAGGATGCCTCAATCAGGTCACGGAGCATATCCTCGCTGACCTCACCATTCAAGGTTAGCGTGAACCAATGCTGCTTATTCATGTAATAGCCGGGCACTATCGCCTCAAAGCTATCGGTCAGTGCCTGCACGTCGGCTGGCTTGGCCTTGAGTGTCACCCTAGGGGGCGTTTCCTGCTCGGCCAGCAGAGCAAACATCTTACCCATGACCTTATAGACTCTGGCCTCAGGACCAAAAGGATAGTCGGCAGTGGCGTTGGGGCATTGCTGTAACAGTTTCTTGAGTTGTGTCAGTGTCATGGCGTTCTCTGTCATTTTGGGGGAGTATAATAATACCGGCTTCAGTCGACGTTTTGTTGATAACCGAACAGGACAAGCGTATCGGTCCCAAATTGGCAAGGGAGCTGACCTAGGGTTTTCAGTTCCGTGCTCAGCTCTGAAAATAAATCTGTCATCTCGTTTGCTCCCCAAGCCGATATTCTGGCTGGACGTTTTACTTTCAACTTGTCTATCTCGTTGTAGCTGACTGAACATCTGACATAAGTAAAGTGTGTCGTACCCAGCTCAGATAGAATCAGATCGGCGCGTTCGACATCCAGTGGAAAGTCTTCATCCTGCAGGCGTTTGAGCTGTAGATAGACGGGGTACTTGGCCAGAACAGTCAATACCTTGCGCCACTTGGTGTTACTCATGAGTCCGTGCATGGAACAAGTCTCTAAATTGAACAAGGCGCAAACACGCTCTCAGGAGAAAAGGCATATTGCAGCCAGGCACCCCCGTTTGATTGCCTCTTGCTCGCACAGAGCCATTAAGCGGCTGCCAAGACCTGAACCTCTATGCGCCTTCGCGACCCAAACCACCTCAATCAGCAACTGGCGATAGATGCTGCGGCCACTCACGCCACCAATGAGTTGCCCCTCGGAATCGCGTGCTATGGCGGCCAGAGGTTGGCTAGTTTCGTTTATATAGCTGTGATTATAGGTTCTGAGCTTGTCGATAAGCTCATTTTGCAGGTCATCATCAACTTGCTGTAAAAGGTCAATCTGCATACCGATTTCCTTGAGTTGTTGTTGGTTGTTTTGGATCCAGTCTTAATCAAATCAGGGGTTAAGGCTGCTGTCGTTTTATGCTCAAGGCCCAAGTTCAAGGCTAATGCTCAAGGTTGAGTGTTGCGTTATCTATCAAGGTCAGATATCCCTGCTCTTCGGTCAGTTTGATCAAAACCGACAAGGTGACTTCCCTTAACGGTTCGCTTGTATCAGCAAGGCCCGCGTCGATGGAAAAGCTGTACTCTGTGGGTGTCTCGGTATTTATCAACGCCTGCACTTGCCTGAAACTGCTTATTGCCGTTTCAGAGAGTGCCAATTGGTAATGGTGTTTCATGGGGCTGGTGCTGAACAGTCCCTCGTTTGGGGGGATAATCTCAGTCGACTCCAGTCTGAGCGGGAAGCGATAGCTGGATATTCCCTTACTGCTATCCAGCTCCAGGGTCAGGTCAGTGGTATCAAGGTCGAGTTTGCCCGGCGCATCGATAAGGATCTGCGATCTGATGACTTGCGGGTTTAATTGAACAAAATCCTGCTCATCGAAGGAGCTTAGACTGAGCATGGTGCCAAGTGGAATATTGGCACAACCGACAATAAAAAAGCTTATCCCAAAAACAGCTAACATCCTTTTTATCATTATTCTTTCCCTGTCCTTTATACAATCAAGTCTGATAGTGAATTTGGATTTGCTGATGAGCATGCTAATCGAGCCATTGCCCGGATTGTTCCAGGATCAACTCGCCATGTTGATTGGTGACGCTAAGCTCGCCAAAGACAGAAACAAAGTAATTGATTGAGCCGTTTTGAAACTCATAGCCCTGGAAGGTGCAGGGGGTAACACCATCATTGCACATAGTGTGTACTGTTCTGCCGGTTAATCTTATTTGATTCACCCGACTTTTTGGACTGGCCTATATAGGAAACATCGTCACATAACATTTCACTTTCACAGTTGATTTCTATCTCTATTTTATAACCATCCGTTTTCAGTGTTTAGGCCATAGCGGCAGTCGAGAATAGAATAATCGGGAGGCAAAACAGTCTTTTCATACTTGAGTTCCGCTTGGTGTAGTTGGTTGTCAGTCGCGGTTTGAGACTGGGCTCCTGAAGCGTATCTGAGTGCTGCGCGGCTCTATCCCAAGCCATTGCCTTAAATACAGCTTTAAAACAATAGCTACCGCACGGCCGAAAGTCCCTTTCGTCCCTGAAGCCGAGATGATTAGCTTGATACAAGGATCTCGGTTTTACATGCTTCTCTTTGCAACCGCATAGAGAATGATTCAAGGGTATCTTGTTACCCTGTGCCAACACAAGTAACAAGCGCAAAGTCATTGTAAGGCAAGCATAAAAAAGCCAGGGAATACCCTGGCTGGAGGATTAAAGAGGGCTGAGATTAGCTGGCGTCCTTCATGGCACGGGTAAAGTCGGCCAGAGTGCTCAGCAGAATATCGTGCTTACCTGACCCTTGAGTTACTTAGTTTTTGTTGGCATGTATGGGCCGTTTGGTAAGTAAGTCGATTGGTCTCTATAGAAAACTTGGTAATTAGCCATTCTCGTCAGAGGCATGTAATCGGGAGCAGCACGGTTAATCGTTGCTGTGATCATTGCGCCTATGAGGTCTGCCAATGGGTTGCCAGTAGAACTATTTTGGGGGGTATACTGCATTCGTTTAGAGGTTTTCCAAATCGAATCCCCAGTTTTGTTCTTGAATTCGTATGTGAACTCTACTTCCGTTGTGCTTGAAATAAGCAGATACGTAGTATCCCAGCGCTCAATTGTTACATACAGAACCACATCAGCGTCAAACATTTGTACGAGAGTATCCACGGGTAACTGATGTATCTCTTGTGGCTCATATAGTCCCTCATATTCAAGGATTGTCTTCACAGTATTTGACGGATAGACATAGTAACCCTTTTCTGCAAGCATTACTGGTAATGAGCTGTACACTGCAAGGGGGGCATCTACATCAACACTGTGATTCACTACAGGGAGGATGAGTATTGAACTTGGCTTGTGTTCTTCAAAACCAGTCTGACGCGGAGCCGTCGTTGTTTGACATGCAGAAAGTAGGGCAAGTAACATAACTGAAAAAGCTAATTTGATAAATTTCATTGCTCATTACCGTTTCGACGTTGAAGGTTTTGCACTATGGTCTTCATTAAGGACGCGCTTTCAGGCCATGTATTCGCTTCTTTTTCGTAAAACGATATTGCTCCTGCTATATCGCCTGATTTGAGCTTGAAAGTTCCGACTTCAGCATATAGACCTGGAGCAGGCCGTTGATTGTTGTCTTCGACTTGTTGCAGGTGACTTTCAAGCGCTATTGGGAACTCCTTTGCTGCGACGGGATCGTGATAGTATTCGTACAGGCCTTCATCATAAACACCCCAGTTATATAAAGTTGTCGATTTACAGCCAGTTAAGCCAAGCACTACCAATACACATAGGGCAAGTTTGATACTTCTCATTTGATCAGCACCTCTTTTGTCACGCCATCGGATACATAGATTTTCTGCGATGAAATAACAGTATCACCATTTAGGATCTCAATAATGTGAGTACCAGGAAGAATACGCAAAGCTTGAGTACCATTAGTGAATGGCGCGACAGGTCCATTGTCTAGTCCGTCAACTATTACACGCATTCCTTCTACATCAGAATTATCGCTTATTTTAAATACAATTTGAGGACGGTTGTCTACAGTTGAGCTGGTAGTGGTTGGCATTTGGACACAACCTACATTGAGGGATAAAACACTCAGTATCAGGGCTAATTTCAACTTCATTATTTCGCCTCCACCACATTAAGTTCTGTGTATTTAAGACCATCAATTGAACCGCTGGAAATACTGGTTATTGCGCCTTCGTTTGTTTCATTGTCGCCAAAAAGCTGTATTACTGAAACAGTAGCGACTTTCTTTCCAGGTAATGTAATATCGAAACCAGTTTGTTTGGACTTTACGACTTTTCCCTGAGTTTCGATATTAAAACTCATTCCTTGTTTTATACCTTGTGACTTACCGCCACTGATGTAAATCATCCCGTCTTCAACAGCTAGAATGTCGGTTTGCCAAGGACGGGTTTGCATTTCGGCGGTCAATTTGCTGATAGCATCGGATATCGCATTAGATATTGCCGCATCGTTAAGTGTTCCATCGTAGGAAGCCTTAGAACCAAAGCCTGCAACGGAAGCTGACTCAGAACTACTTTCCCCAGCTCCTGATAGAGAATGGTAAACCAGCCCAGTTTTGCTATCGACTAAGCGCAAGTCAACTTTAGCAAATGCGATTTGTTTTTTAGTAGATGAAAGGAATCCACTTTTTCCTTCTGTTTTACGGCCAAATTCAGTAAGGGAGCCAATTATCAAAGTATCAACACCTACTAAATTTAGCTCCTGTCCAGTAAGCTTTGCCTCATCTTTAAGGCGTTCGATATCTGGGCGCTCAAACACGAGATATTGGCCTGACTCAGTCAGTGCTTTTGATAACAGGTCGGTTACTTGCTTACCAAGCACATCGCCTTTGTCATCTCGCAAAAGGCTTTTTCCATAGATGGTTTCATTAGTAATTCGGCCAAGAGCTATTTTACGTTTCAAGATGGGATTAGTAACCACTGCCTCCATGGCTGCCTTTTGTGCTTCAATTTGAGCTTGTTGAGAATGAGGACTTTCCTGAGACTCAACCTGTGGGGATTGAGTGGCACATCCACTGAGAGCTAAGGCGAGTGCACTTACAGTGAATAAACTGCATTTCATTTTTGTATTCCTTAATCCTTGAGTTACATTTTGCAACGTAAGTTTATTTAATGTGAATATTTTTTTATGAGCCAACGTTCACATTTATGCTGGTATTTTTTTGTTTTCCCCTCATTAAAGCTCAATGATTAAGCTAAGTTGGGGGTGGCTAATATAATGCAGAGCCTATGACTTAGAGTTCTGGTTTGTGTTCAAATGCTCTAAAGGTTTAAACAAAATGTGTTTTTCATCAGTAGTGTTCACAGATGAATACTTGAAATATATCCTGTTATTTAATGGTAATGCAAATATAAACATTTGTAATTTATTTGTGTTTTGCATAAAAAAGCCAGGGAATACCCTGGCTGGAGGATTAAAGAGGGCTGAGATTAGCTGGCGTCCTTCATGGCACGGGTAAAGTCGGCCAGAGTGCTCAATAGCATATCGGGCGCATTTTGGTGTTGCTCAATGATCCTGACCACAGCAGAGCCCGAAATGGCACCGGCAGCGCCGGCGGCAATTGCGGCGCTGACCTGAGCCGGCTCGGCAATACCGAACCCCAACAGTGGAGGCGGCGCATCGAAGGCTTTGAGCTTGGCCAGTATCTCATCCACCGGCATACCTGCCTTATTGTCGGCGCCTGTTACCCCGGCGCGGGACAGCAGATAGGTGTAGCCTTCAGCGGCTTCACTCACCGCCTTGAGGGTATCATCATCGGCATTGGGTGGCGCAATAAAGATAGGCGCTATGGCATGGGCCTTGGCGGCTTCTATAAAAGGTGCGGCTTCCTCAACCGGCACGTCGGCTATCAGCACTGAATCCACCCCGGCCTCGGCGGCGCGGCGATAGAAGTTGTCGATGCCGTTGGCGTATACCAGATTGGCGTACAACAGCAGGCCGATGGGCAACTCGGGATAACGGCTACGTACCTCGGCGATAAGCTCGAAACACTTGGCTGGAGTAGTGCCGGCAGCCAGCGCCCGTAAGTTGGCGCCCTGGATCACCGGGCCATCGGCCAACGGATCGGAAAAGGGGAAGCCCAGCTCAAGGGCGTCGGCACCATGGGCAATCAGGGTGTCGATAATCTGCAGCGACAGCTCAGGGCCGGGATCGCCCAGTGTCACAAAGGGAACAAAGGCGCCGCGGCCTTCGGCCTGCAGCCGGGCAAAAGTGGTTTGATAACGTGTACTCATGCCTGTGACTCCTGTGGCTTATGTGACGGCTCAGATTTGGATGCAGATGCAGCCTGGCGCTCTGCCAGGATATCGGAAACGGTAAATATGTCTTTATCGCCGCGGCCGGAGAGGTTAACCACCAGTATGGTTTCTTCGCGGCACTCTTTGGCCAGCCTGATGGCATAGGCCAGCGCGTGGGCTGACTCCAGCGCCGGAATAATCCCTTCGCAGCGGGCCAGTAACTGGAAGGCCTCCAGCGCCTCCTCATCGGTGGCCGACTCATAGGTGGCGCGTCCGGTGGCGTTGAGGTGGGCGTGTTGCGGGCCCACAGAGGGGAAATCCAACCCGGCAGAGATGGAGTAAGATTCTTCTATCTGGCCGTTGCTGTCCTGCATCAAGGGCGCCTTCATGCCAAAAAATATGCCAGTCTTGCCGTGCCGCAGCGGCGCGCCGTGCATCGGCGTATCTATGCCTTTTCCGGCCGGCTCAACGCCTATGAGGCGCACCGAGGCTTCATCTATGAAGTCGGCAAACATACCTATGGCGTTGGAGCCGCCGCCAACACAGGCAATGACGGCGTCCGGCAGTCGGCCTTCACGCTCAAGGATCTGCGCCTTGGTTTCGGCGCCTATCATGCGCTGGAACTCCCTGACTATGGTGGGGAAGGGGTGAGGCCCGGCGGCGGTACCCAGCAGGTAGTGCGCCTTGTCATAGCTGCCGGACCAGTCGCGCATCGCCTCGTTGCAGGCATCTTTGAGAGTGGCAGAGCCTGAGGTGACAGGAATGACCTCGGCACCCATCAAACGCATGCGGAACACATTAGGGCTTTGGCGCTCCACATCTTTGGCGCCCATGTAGATTTTACACTTAAGGCCCAGCAGGGCGCAGGCCAGGGCGGTGGCCACCCCGTGTTGACCGGCGCCGGTTTCGGCGATGATCTCTTTTTTACCCATGCGCTTGGCCAGCAGCGCCTGCCCCAGCACCTGGTTGGTCTTGTGGGCGCCGCCATGCAGCAGATCTTCCCGCTTGAGGTAGATTTTCACCTTGTCATTGGGCGACAGGTTACGGGTCAGGGTCAAGGCGGTGGGGCGCCCGGCATAGTTTTTCAAAAGCTCGGTGAACTCGGCCTGAAAGGCGGGATCATTCTGGGCCTCGACAAAGGCGCTTTCCAACTGTTTCAGCGCCGGCATCAAAATCTGCGGCACATACATGCCGCCGTATTCCCCGAAATAAGGGTTGAGTTTTAACTCGCTCATACTGCTTTCCTTAGGATACTTGTTGCGCCTGTCTGACAGGCAAATACTGTTGTTCTTGTCAGGCTTTGAGTTGCTTAAACACCGCCTGCAGTGCTGCTCTGTCTTTGATGCCGGGGGCGCTTTCCACCCCAGAGTTAAAGTCCAGCCCAAAAAAGCCCTGGGTGGCAGCCAAGGCGGCGTTGTCCGGACTCAGGCCACCGGCAAGCATGGCGCGCTCGCGCTGGGCAAGCCCTTGCTGCCAATCGAAATGTTTGCCGGTACCACCAAAGCTGTCGCCGCTTTTACTGTCATAGAGATAACGGTCGGCGCCTTCCGGCAAGGCTGGCAGCTCGCCGCCGTCGACATTGACCGGAACAGCCTTCCAGATCTCGGCCTGGTGCCCATTTTGCTCAAGCAGCTGCTTGAGCTTGGCAATATCTTCGCTTGATTCACTGCCATGAAGCTGCAGCGCGCTCAGTTTCAGCTCATTGGCCAGCTCGGCCATCTGAGTCGGTGATTCATTGACAAATACCCCCACCATCGCCAGTTTACGCGGCTGCTCGGCGTTATAACGGCACAGCTCGGCGGCGTGGGCGCGGCTGACACAACGGGGGGACTTGGCGGCGAAGATCAGGCCGCCATAGACGGCACCGGATTTTGCCGCATCCAGCAGATCCTGCTCCCGGGTCAGGCCACACACCTTGTTGTTGCCATAGATAAGGCGGCGACAGGCCAGATCCAAATCGGCCTCGGCCATCAGCGAGCTGCCTACCAAAAAGCCGTCGACCAGCGGGCTGAGGCGGCGTACATCCTCACGGCTGTAGATCCCGGATTCGCTGATGATCAGTGTCCCCTCGGGGATCTTGGGAGCTAAGTATTCTGTCATCGCCAGATCTGTACTCAGATCCCTGAGGTTGCGGTTGTTGATGCCAATAATCGGCGCGCCCAGAGCCAGCGCCCGCTTGAGTTCTTCCTCGTTGGAGACTTCGGTGAGGGTGTCGAGGGCATATTGCTCGGCTTCGCTCGCCAGCAATCGATATTGTTCATCGCTGAGTACCGACAGCATCAGCAAGATGGCATCGGCGCCCTGATGGGCCGCCAACTTAACCTGATAAGGCGAAACAAAAAAGTCTTTGCACAATACCGGCTGTTTGATTCTGGCACGCACCTTGGGCAAATAGCGAAAGTCACCCTGAAAGAAGGCCTCGTCAGTCAGTACCGACACCGCGGAGGCGTAGCGGCTGTAAACATCGGCAATGGCAACCGGATCGAAGTCTTTGCGGATAAGCCCTTTGGAGGGGCTGGCCTTCTTGCATTCCAGAATAAAGCCGGCGCCTTTTGCACTGAGTGCCTGATACAGGCTGCGATCCGACGTCTTGGGCGTCAGGCTCTCTTCGGGAAAACGCAGCTTGAGGGCTTCAATATGCTGCTGCTTGGTGGCGACGATACGCTCAAGCACGTTACTCATGATATAGCTCCTGCCTTGCTGGGTTGTGGTGAGTTGGCGTCATTGTTTTCAGTCTGGGTTTGGTGGGCTTTGTCCGCCAGGGCGTTGAGTTTGGCGCAGGCGCGGCCATCATCCAGGGTGGCCAGTGCCAGTTGGGTGGCCTGCCTGAGATTGTCAGCCTTGCCGGCGAGATAGAGCATGCAGGCGGCATTGATGGCCACGGCGTGACGCTGGGCGGCGCTGCCTTTACCGGCGAACAGTGCTTGGGTAATAAGGGCGTTTTCTGCCGGGGTGCCGCCTTCCAGCTCGGCCAGCGTCGCTTGGGGCACGCCAAAGTCTGCCGGGCTGAGTCGATATTCCACTATCTCTTCACCCTTGAGTTCGGCCACCTGAGTTTCGCCGTGCAGCGCCACTTCATCCAGGCCGCTGCCGTGAACGACCATGGCGCCTTTGACGCCAAGGGCCCGCAACACCTCGGCGATGGGGCGAACCAAGCTCGGGCTGTAGACCCCAAGCAGCATATAGTCGGGGCGAGCCGGATTAATCAGCGGGCCGAGTACATTGAATAGGGTGCGGGTCTTGAGCGCCTGGCGTACAGGCACAGCGTGCCGCACTCCACCGTGATAATGGGGTGCAAACAGAAAACACAGGCCGTTGTCTGCAAGGTGTTTGGCGGCGCACTCGGGCGACATGGTCAAGTCTATGCCGAACTGTGCCAGCAGATCGGAAGAACCCGACTTACTGGATACTCCGCGGTTGCCATGTTTGGCAACATTGACCCCGGCTGCGGCGGCAACAAAGGCGGCCGTGGTAGAGATATTGATGGTGTTGTGGCCGTCACCGCCGGTGCCGACAATATCCACTACCCTTTGACATTGGTGCGGAAACGGCTTGGCGGCGGCCAGCAGGGCATCGGCGGCGCCGCTGATCTCGTCTATGGTTTCGCCCTTGAGCTTGAGCGCGATCAGCATGGCTGCCATCTGGCTTTCACTGAGCTTACCGTCGATAAGTTCGGCAAACAGGCTGGCGGCCTGGCTACGGCTCAAAGACTCGCCCCGGTACAGGCGGTCGAACAGAGGTTGCAGTTCAGTCATGGCAGGTTTCCTCGCGGCTCATGGTCAGGTATTGCAGTGTTTGCACCAGCAAGGTGCTGCCGAGGGTGGTGAGAATCGATTCGGGGTGGAACTGGAAGCCGACGGCGGCATCACAGCGATGGCTGATGGCCATAGGCATGCCTTCTGTAGTGGCAATCACCTCCAGGCAGTCGGGCATCTTGGTTGCCACCAGCGAATGATAGCGGGCCACGGGCAAGGGGGATGGCAGGTTGGCAAACAGGCCATCGCAGTTGTGCTCGACCGGGCTGGCCTTACCGTGTACCACTTGGGGGGCACGTTCAACCTTGCCGCCGTAATGTTCAACCAGGGCCTGGTGACCAAGGCAGATACCGAGAATAGGCAGTTTGCCGGCCAGCAGCGCAATAAGCTCCATCATGCAACCGGCTTCTCTGGGGGCGCCCGGGCCGGGAGACAAAATAAGCGCTGCCTGACCCGGCTCCGCCAGCATCCGCTCGGCGAGCAACTTGGCACTGACATTATTGCGGTACACCAGCACTTCAAAGCCCAGGCTGCGGAACTGATCCACGAGGTTGTAGGTGAAGGAGTCGAAGTTATCCAATAGATAGAGTTTCACAGGCCACCTCCCATCTTGATTGCACTGATCACTGCCTGCGCCTTTTGCGCGGTTTCGTCGGCCTCGGCCTGGGGATCTGAATCATAGACCACTCCGGCCCCGGCCTGGATGTGCGCCATGCCTTCGCTGACGAAGGCGGAGCGGATCACAATGCAGGTGTCCATATCGCCAAGGGCGTTGAGATAACCTACGGCGCCGCCATAACTGCCGCGGCGCTGCTGCTCGGTTTCACGAATGAGTTGGGCGGCGCGCACCTTGGGGGCGCCCACCAGAGTGCCCATGTTCATGCAGGCCTGATAGGCGTGCAGGGCGTCGAGATCTTCCCTAAGCTGCCCGGTTACTCGGCTGACCAGATGCATCACATGGGAGTATCTGTCTACCTTCAGCAGTTCGGCCACTTTACGACTGCCACTCTGGCTGATGCGGGCGATATCGTTGCGGGCCAAGTCCACCAACATGATGTGCTCCGACAGCTCTTTCTTATCGAGTCTCAGCTCCAGCTCTATGCGGCTGTCGAGATCGAAATCTATCTCGCCATCTGGGGTCTTGCCGCGTTTGCGGGTACCGGCGATGGGGTAAACCTCAACCTGATTGCCCTCGGCTTCATACTTGAGGGCGCTTTCCGGAGAGGCACCAAACAGGGTGAAGTCGGCGCTGCGCAGGTAAAACATATAGGGGCTGGGGTTGGTCAGTCTCAGTGCCCGATAGGCGCCCAGAGTATTGGGGCAGGGCAGGCTGAAACTGCGTGATGGCACAACCTGAAAGATATCACCGGCGCAGATATGCTCCTTGAGGCGGCTCACCTGGCGGCAAAAATCGGCGTCGCTGATATTGACGCTGGCCTCGGCATGTACGCCGCTCAAAGGGGCGACATCTTCCAGCAGCTGGCAGTTGGTTTCTATGGCGTCCAGTCTGGCGCCAAGCTCGGCCTGCACCTCGCTGTTGCCATTAAACTCCATCACCACGGCTTCGGCGCAGCCCTTTTGGTGATCTACCGTTATCAGGGTTTCAGCCAGATAAAACAGATAGTCGGGGCAGTGGTTGGCGCCCTGGCTTACGCTTGGCAGCGGCTCTGTGCTGGCGATAAGGTCGTACCCTAAAACGCCGCCCAGAAATCCGGTTTCAAACTGGCTCTCGTTTTCATCAACCAGACCCTGCTGCAGCAATCTCAGGCCATCGAGCGGCGAGCCTGCCTTGAGTCTGGCATCTTCATCCAGCTCGGCAGTGATCGGGCGCAGTACGACCTTGAGGCTCTGCTGTTCCAGGCTGACCTCTCCACGCGAGTTAAAGAAGTCGTGAATCGCGGGCAGCAGTCCGGCGCCGTTGTCTGTCAAAGCCTCGAAGCTCAAGGTCGACCCGTCACAGCGAATGGCCAGCGCCGCGTGGCTGAGGATAATGCTTTTCAGGTGATCCTTGCTGTCGATTTCGGCCGACTCCAGCAACATGCTATGAGGCTTGTCCCGAGTCAGTTGCTGATACAGTTTCAGGGGATCGTCGTAATAGGGCAGTGACCGCGTCTGGCGGTGTACTCTGGCGATTGGCTCGATTCTGTTCATCTGTCCTTCCTGTTGTTCCGCTGTTTAGCCTGGCTGCGGGATTTTCCTGACCGTTAAGCACAAAAAAGCCCGCAATCTCTTGCGGGCTTTTTGTTGAATTTGGCTGCGTTATTTTCAATCGTGCACAGCGCTTCACACTACCCGCGTTAAGGGAAGTGCCACCACCAGATGATGTTGAGTGAAGCGTTGAAGTGTGTCATTGAAAATTTGTCCTCTCGACGTTTGACCTATAGAAAAACCCAGCTGCCCGCCAATGTCAATTGAATATTTTTAATTTATGCAAATTTCTGCCAATTTGCCGTCGCCCAGCGGAGATAAATCGCATTTTGCCAACAAAACCAAGTACAATAGCGCTATGATAACTGAAAATACTTTGGCCGATCTTCACAGCCATACCACAGCCTCAGATGGCCAACTGACACCGTCTCAGTTGCTCGAACGCGCCCTGGAAAAGGGGGTTGAGCTGCTGGCGATTACCGATCATGACACAGTCGCCGGGCTGGATGAGGCCCATGCCTTCAATGCCGGGCAGAGCGCACCTTTGACCCTGGTAGACGGGGTTGAGATCTCTACCCGTTGGCACGCCTATGATATTCATATCGTGGCGCTGGATATCGACCGCCACGACGAAAACCTGCTTGTCTTTCTCGAGCGTCAACGTGAACTCAGGGAAGAGCGGGCTCGCGAGATAGGCGCAAGGCTTGAAAAGGCCGGTATTCCAGGGGCTTACGAAGGCGCCAGGGCGCTCGCCGGTGATGCGGCGCTGAGCCGTGGCCATTACGCCCGTTTCCTGGCCGAGCAGGGGCACGCGCCGGATAGCGCCAGCGTGTTCAAGAAGTTTCTCGGCCGCGGCAAAACGGGCTATGTGCCCAACAACTGGGGCGAGATGGCGACGGCCATTGAGGTAGTCCACAACGCAGGTGGCGTGGCCGTATTGGCCCACCCCAGTGGCTATCAACTGTCGGCCAAGTGGCTCAAACGCCTGGTGCGCGAGTTCAAGGCCGCCGGTGGCGATGCCATGGAGGTGGTGCTCGGGCAGCAAACTACAGACGACAGAAATAATTTAGGGGCGCTGGCCACTCTCAACGGCCTCTACGCCTCGGTGGGATCCGATTTCCACTTTCCCGGCCGCTGGCTGGAACTGGGCAAGAATCTGTATCGGCCCCAGGGATTGAACTGGGTCTGGCAATGCAAGCAATGGACAATAACTAAATGAGTCAATTTTTCTACGTACATGAGGTGAATCCTCAAACCCGTCTGATAAGCCAGGCGGTGAGCATTCTGAAAAGCGGCGGGGTCATAGTTTACCCCACAGATTCCGGCTATGCGCTGGGTTGTATGATTGGTGATAAAGACGCCATGAGCCGTATCGCCAGAATTCGCCAGATAGACAATGATCATAACTTTTCGCTGATGTGTCGCGACTTATCTGAGCTGTCGACCTATGCCAGAGTCGATAATCAGGCGTTTCGCATTCTGAAGAACAACACGCCGGGTTGTTACACCTTCATCTTTAAGGCCACCAAAGAGGTGCCAAGAAGACTGCAGAACGACAAGAAACGCACCATAGGCATTCGGGTACCGAACAATGTTATCGCCCTGGCGCTGTTGGAAGCTCTGGGTGAACCCTTGATGTCCACCAGTCTTATTCTGCCCGGCAACGACTTTACCGAGTCGGATCCCGAGCATATCCGCGACATTCTCGAACATCAGGTAGATGCCATTCTCCACGGTGGTTACCTGGGCGAAAAGCCCACCACAGTGATAGACATGTCTGAAGGCGAAATGGTCATAGTCCGTGAAGGCAGTGGCGATATCAGCCCATTTCTTTAACCGCTCAATAAAGGTATAATCGCGCGTTTGGTCGGCCTATGCCGCCTTAAGGATGCTGCCAGAGGAGAGAAAACGGCTTGAGTGAAGGCGTTCAACAGAGTCTGCCGCTTGCCGTAGTGCGGGGTGAGGCGCTTAGAGAGCTGCCTGCCGATCTCTTTATTCCTCCCGAGGCGCTTGAGGTATTTCTTGAGGCGTTTGAAGGGCCGCTCGACTTGCTGCTGTACCTGATCCGCAAGCAGAAAATGGATGTGGTAGACCTGCCCATCCACAGGATCACCGCCCAGTATCTTGAGTATATCGAGCTGCTGCAGGGCGCCAGGGTAGAGCTGGCGGCCGACTATCTGGTGATGGCGGCAACATTGGCGGAAATCAAGTCGCGCTTGCTGTTGCCAAGGCAGGAGCTGGAAGCCGAGGAAGAGGAAGACCCCAGAGCCGTGCTGATCCGCCAACTCAAGGCTTATGAAGCCATCAAAGAGGCGGCGGTGCGGCTGGATGAACTGCCAAGGCTCGAGCGGGATGTATTCCAGGCCAAGGCGGGCAAGGCGCCGGATATCAAGCCCTTGCTGGTGCCGCCGGATGTGTCTTTGGCCGAACTGGCCCGGGCCTTTGGCGAAGTACTCAAGCGGGTGGAAGCCGGCACTTCTCACCAGGTGCAGCGCGAGCAGCTTTCTACCCGGGAGCGGATGAGCCAAATTCTGGCCATGCTCTCCAGTGAGCATTACACCCCTTTTGAAGCCCTGTTCAAGGTGGAAGAGGGGCGCGCCGGAGTGGTGGTCAGCTTTCTGGCGTTGATGGAATTGGTAAAGGAACTGCTGGTGGAACTGATCCAGGCCGAACCTTTATCGCGAATTTATCTCAAGGCGTACTGACGGGAGCCGACTTGGCGAAGATTAACGACCTTCAGCTGAAACAACTGATCGAAGCCAGCCTGTTTGTGCTGGCCAAGCCCATGACCTTGAAGGCGCTGAGGGAAACCGTGCTGGCCGATTTCAGTGTCTCCCGCGAGCGTATTCGCGCTGCGGTGGATGAATTGACCCTGGATTATCAGGAACGCGGAGTACAACTGGTCAAGGTTGCCGGCGGTTATCGGTTTCAGACCCGCGATAGCCTCAGCCCCTTGCTGCAACCTCTGTGGCAGGAGCAGGCGCCCAAGTATTCCAGGGCAACATTGGAAACCCTGGCGGTTATCGCCTACCGTCAGCCTGTGACCCGCGGCGAAATTGAGCTGGTCAGAGGGGTGGCTGTCGGCAGCCAGATTATCAAGAATTTAACAGACAGACGCTGGATCCGCGTTGTGGGGCACAAAGAGGTGCCGGGAAGGCCTTCGTTATACGCCACCACTACAGAGTTTCTGGCTTACTTCGGTCTGGACAGCATAGCGGATCTGCCGCCTCTGTCTGACGCCGAATCATTAGAGGCGGTATTTTCGGGGATGAAAACACCGCCGGAACCCTTAGAAGAGTCAACTTGAATGAGCGAAAAATTGCAGAAAGTCTTGGCCCGTGCAGGCCATGGCTCCCGTCGTGAGATGGAGGCATGGATTGCTGCAGGTCGCGTGAGTATTGACGGAGAAATCGCCAAACTGGGTGATCGCATCGAAGCCGACGCCAAGGTACGTATCGATGGCCGTGCGGTATCGTTGAAATCTGCCGATGATGTGATCTGCCGGGTACTGGCCTACCACAAGCCGGAAGGGGAGATCTGCTCGCGCAAAGATCCCGAAGGCCGGCCCACAGTATTCGATCGTCTGCCCCGCACCCGCGACAGTCGCTGGGTTGCAGTGGGACGTTTGGATATCAACACCTCGGGTTTGTTGCTGTTCACCTCAGACGGTGAACTGGCCAACCGCCTGATGCACCCCTCCAATGAAGTGGAGCGTGAGTACGCCGTGCGTACCTTCGGTGAAGTGCCGGAAGCGGCGCTGCAGCGTTTGCGCAGCGGCGTTATGCTGGAGGATGGCCCGGCCCAGTTTGACCACATCAAGGCCGCCGGTGGCGAAGGCATCAACCAATGGTGGCACGTTACCCTGCGCGAAGGGCGCAACCGTGAAGTGCGTCGTCTGTGGGAATCCCAGGAAGTGCAGGTGAGCCGCCTTATTCGGGTGCGTTACGGCATGATAGAACTGCCCAAGAGCCTGCCCCGTGGCGGCTGGGTCGAACTGCCGCTGGAGCAGGTTAACTACCTGCGCCAATTGGCGGGCATGGATCCGGAAACCCGCTCCATGCTGGGTGCCGACAAACACAGCGTGGCCCGTAACAAGGTGCGCAGTGCCAAGGTGCGCCGCGCCGTGCGTAAACACAAAACGGCGGCGGGCAAGCCCAAGCCGACCCGGCAGCGTAGCTGATACTGCCAAGGCTTTATCGGCAGTGTGTTACAGCTTGTCGATAGCCTATCTAATCCCATCTAAAGATGTGATTCCAATGCAATGAAAGGTCGCCGCGGCGGCCTTTTTTGTTGCTGTTTTTCTAAGCTTTTTTCAACAGTTTCTCGTTGCTTTTTTGCATAGTTTTTGTCGTTGTTTTTGCCATAGCTTTTTACCAAAGTTTTTTGCCATCACTTTTTACCATAAAAAAGTCCACTTACCTTGGCGCAGTTAAGTAATGGTATAAGATAAAGGAACAGCAACTCAGGGAGCCAAGGCATGCAGCTGATCTCACACACAAAAATATGGGACCAAGGCGAACACAACGCCTTTTGCGATCTATGCCGCTGGCAGGGGGCGCTCTACTGCGTCTTTCGGGAGGGCCAGGCCCATGTGTCTGATGACGGTGCGCTGAGAGTGCTTAAATCCACCGACGATGGCCAAAGCTGGCAGGCCGAGGCGCTTATTCAAAGCGAGCTTGGCGATCTGCGTGACGGCAAACTGCTCGCCCATGCTGGCCGTTTATGGCTTTTTGGCGCAGCCTCCAAACATGGCAAGGCGCCGCTGCAGTCCTTGATGTGGCACTCGCTGGATGGCATCAACTGGTCGGCCCCCGAAAAAGTCGCCGATACCGGATACTGGCTATGGCGGGTGACCGAGGCCGAAGATGGCCTCTATGGCGTGGGTTATCGCCCAGGCGCCGATGGTGATGTCAGGCTCTATCGCAGTGAGCGCTTGCAAGCATCACAATCCGGCATGCTGCAATTTACGCCCTGGATCGCCCCCTTGCAAAATGACGGCTATGTCAACGAATCATCACTGCTGTTTCGGGGCGGCGAGCAGACTCGCTCTGCTCAAACCTCTTCAGATACAGAAGCGCTTTGCCTGCTAAGGCGCGATCCTGTGTGGGACGCACAAGAAACCGGGCTGCTCGGTAAGGCCAAGGCACCTTTCAAAACCTGGCAATGGCAGCAGCTCAGTTGCCGTATCGGTGGCCCGGTCGCCTTTGTCTATAACGACCGCCTACTGGCCGTGGTGCGCCTCTATGACAATAAGGTGCGCACCTCGCTGGTGGAAATCGATAGCGCCACAGCCAAGGTCACCGAGCTCTTAACCTTGCCATCCGGCGGAGATACCAGCTACGCCGGTATCGAGCTGGACGGTGATGAACTCAAGCTGGTGTACTACTCAAGCCATGAGGGCAAAACCGCCATCTATTTCGCCCGTATCGGGCTCAAAGGCTAAAGTACCAACCAATACCAGTCTGCTCGACACCAGCCAGCGTGACTGAATCAGGTTTAATAACAGGGAAAATCGCTTTAGATTTCAAAGTCAGTCAATTCTGTTGCAAAAATCAGCCAAATCAGGGTTTTGTGGCCTTTGTCAAAAACTTGACCTTTGGCTAATTGTTTTAACATTCAGTACTAGGTATTGTATAACCAATTCAACCGCTTAGCTTTAGCGCTTCCTTAAACTCAGCGGCTCAAAGTCGGCGGCAGTGATATTTTTTCTGTTTTCAGCGGAATTCAGGGAAGAGCAGAGTTTGGACTTGTCCGGTAGGTATGGGTCTTGCTGGGGGCGTATAGCTGCAAGATGCTGGTTGGTAATAGGTTTAGAAACGGTGCATGCGCGTTTACACTCATCCGAGGACCAAAACGTGCGTGCGCACTATACAGCTGTTAAGGGGCTTTAGCTCCAAATCGAAATAGTATCAACTAAAGAGGAAATAATGATGGAACGTTATAAAAACTTGGGTGGTAACTCGAATGTGGTTGCATACGAAATTGGAGCCGGCGAAATCACCGTTCAGTTCGGTGATGGCTCAGTCTATCTATACACGAATCAAAGTGCCGGTGTCGCTAACATCAACGAAATGCATAGACTAGCAAGAGCCGGGCAAGGCTTAAATAGCTATATCGGTAGAGTAGTCAAAAAGGGATATGCCAGGAAAATCCGGTAAATAGCCCTTAACAAAGCACAGCGGCAGTCGCTCCCATTGGCCGCTGGGACCGCCCCAGTGTGCGGCGTTACATGCCAATGGCTAAGCGTCTTTTGGGAAATTAATGTAGGGAGTTACTTTGAGTCTTGTTCAAATTCATTTTGATGGTGATATTGCGATAAACCATCAAGTCAGCATGAGAACTTTGGGTAAAACGCTTACTCATTTGCAAAATTCAATGGATAGAGCCTATTTAGAGCTCCATTATGGGCAGTTATGGAAATTTGCGAAAATGCGACAGGAGTTCTACCCAGATGTTGAGCTACTTGTACAAGAGCCAAAGGAAGGTGGTTATGTTCTTGACTTCCTGTCTTCAAATCCAGTAACAAAAGCTGTCATCAGTCGTGTTTCTAGTGCAGTGAATGGCGCGGTAGAAGCATCAAAGCAAGCTGGACTGGACAAAGCAACCAAAATAGAAGAGTCTCTAAGCAAGAGGATAGCTCAAGTTGAAGGCGGAATACTTGTCCCTAAAGATCTGCAAACAATGATAGATAATCCAGATGCTTCAGTAATAAGGCGCTATGGAGATCGTGCTATTTGTAGAGAAGTCGATCAAATACTCTCGATCATCAGGGCCGGTCATGCCGGAGATAGTACCTTTGAACTTCTTTTAAGTGGTGATAGGTCTGCGAATTTTGACTTTAATAGAGAGTCTGCTGGAAGATTCCATTCGACTGTTTCTCGCAGGGAACTGGGCGAGCCTGTACTCTATAATGCCACCATCTCATCACTAGATAGACATAATAATAATGGAAAAATATATAATTTAATTACAGAGAAAGTTGCCAATATTCACTTCTTTAGCGAAGATTTCCTTGAGATGGCAATGCCATTTTTTCAAGAGAAAAAGGAAATGGTTTTTGTTGGTTCACCATTAATAGAGTACGGCGCATTCGATCCAAATGCTGGTGACATCTATTTCATTAAGCTGGCATAGTTATGGAAGAGTTAGCAAAAGCGGTACAAAAGAAGTATGTTGAAGACATTACAAAAAAGTATCCGCTTCATCGTTTTCTTGTAATGTTTATAGTGCTAATTGCTTCACATATTTATTCTAATGCAAATGAAGTTCGGGCCCTTTCCGAGCTAAAGAATATAAAATTAAACTTTATTTTTGATTTCAATAAGGGATTGCTTGCCTCCGTTAGCTTTGAACAATTGGTTGTTTCTGTTTTAGTAACTGCAGTGGTCGGCTATTTATACTCAAAGATAAGTAGTAAGTCGTTTGAATTATTAACAAATACGTCATCTTTTGATTCTTACATCTCTAGAATTAGAGAGAAGATTGATTCTCAAAAGTCACATCGGGAAGTTTTGAATTATTTTCTTGCTAAAGATTTATCGAAAGAACTTGAAGGTTTGAGGGTGAAGTTAAAGTCGTTTCACACTCGATCTGAATTGTTTCTTATTTTAGCAATAAGTATATGTTGGGGAGGGGCCGCCAACAATTATATAGATTGGATTCTGGTTGCAGTATTTGTAGTAATGATAATTATAAATATTTGGAATGCATTCAAATTCTATATTTCGGATTTCTTGCCTTACTATATAACGGAGCAAACATTATTGGGTGCTAAGGTTGAGTTTGGTGATGAATAGACAAACGCGTGATAGAAATACAGCATAGAAATACAGGACAGCCATATCTTTTTGATGTTTCGCCCTCAAATACAGGACAGCCATATCTTTTTGATGTTTCACACAGCCTTGACTAGGCTTTGAAATACCCATCAAAGCTCAGTCGAGGTTGGTTATGACCACAGCCCGTCGCCAGTTGATAGATGCTGAAAGAAGAATACAGTGAAGAATAGAGAATACAGGACAGCCATATCTTTTTGATGTTTCGCACAGCCTTGACTAGGCTTTGAAATACCCATCAAAGCTCCGTCGAGGTTGGTTATGACCACTGCCCGTCGTCAGTTGATAGATGCTGAAAGTACGCCCTTTTACCACGTGATTAACCGTTGCGTGAGAAGGGCATTTTTGTGTGGTGAAGATGCACTGTCGGGGCGCAGTTACGAACATAGGCGTGGCTGGATAGTGGATAAAATCAGGCAGTTGTCGTCAATATTCTGCATCGACGTTTGCGCTTATGCGGTTATGAGTAATCACTACCATTTGGTGCTCAAAATCGACCTTGCTGCGCAACAATCGTTGTCGCCATTTGAAGTCATTGAACGTTGGACAGGGCTCTTTAGCGGCAATCCTGTGGCGGCAAAGTTCCTCAAGGGCGATAGTCTCTCGGAAGGTGAACAAATACTGCTGGATACGCTGATTAGCGATTGGCAGGAACGCCTTGGTAGTATCAGTTGGTTTATGCGCTGTTTAAACGAAGATATCGCCCGCAAGGCCAATCGTGAAGATGGCTGCAAGGGCGTATTCTGGGAAGGACGTTTTAAGTCGCAGGCGTTGCTCGATGAACAGGCGCTGCTGGCCTGCATGATGTATGTGGATTTAAATCCCATTCGCGCCGGTATTGCAGATTCGCTGCAAGCTTCTGATTACACATCCATTCAGGAGCGCATAGAAGAAGTTGCTGAACCTGCAACTGCCAACGCTTCAGTTAAGCCGCTGCTGCAATTTGATGGTGCAGCAACTACCGCCGAACAAATCGGCATTCCGTTTCACTTTGCCGACTATCTGGAGCTGATTGATTGGACAGGCCGGGCGGTGCGGGAAGACAAGCGTGGCTTTATTGCCTCTTCCAGACCCAAACTACTGCTTGAG
The DNA here is from genome assembly GCF_043103185.1 of Shewanella sp. YQ_9. Classification (NCBI taxonomy): domain Bacteria; kingdom Pseudomonadati; phylum Pseudomonadota; class Gammaproteobacteria; order Alteromonadales; family Shewanellaceae; genus Shewanella; species Shewanella sp. YQ_9. The sequence continues at coordinate 184,582 of NZ_JBICJO010000014.1, read as the reverse complement.
CTTGGTATCAGTGACGATGCCTGGATAACTTCCGCCAAGGAGTTTCGCCATCAGTACAGTGGCATGAGTGGCCGATGGGATGCGATGTGTGCCATGAAGGCCAAATATGGCGGTAAATGGTGCCGGGGTAAGCAACAAAGCCAAGCAATACATCCCCATTAACCTTAAATCGTTGGTGATCTTATAGAAACAGGCTTAAGCCTGCCGTTGGCCTGCCTGGCAACGGCAGTTTTTGTATGAAGCACGCAGATTACTCATCTCAGAGAGTCTCATTTCCATAAAACTGTCGTTATTTATCAGATACTGCCCCCTGCAGTGTACTTCCTTGCTGCTCAGAAAGTGTTTAGGGGGTCCTGCATGTTTGGCTGCATGTTTGTTGGAAAGTGTTTAGGATGTCCTGTATATTGCTTTACTCTTCTGTGCGAAAAAGTGCTTACAATACTCCTTTTTATCAGAGCCTAACCCACGAGCAAAGACGAGCATTCTAAGTTTAGGAGTTAGTGATGAAACGTAATCACCCAATAATGAGGACGTGTGTGATTATATGTGTGGTATGTAATCTACCACCGTTGCTTTATCGGATGTATATCGAGTTATCGGATGTATATCGAGTTATCGGATGGGGTCAATAGCTTGCTTGATTATGTGTTTATTATTGGTTTGACCACAATGCTACACATTATTATCGTTGGCATTTTGAGGAAAGGTAATTAACAAAAACAAGTAATAAAAAACTGCCTTCGGTGGTTTTTATTACTTGACTTGACATGGTAAGTGCTTTATGTCAGTTCATTTATTGGAGAATGAATGAGTAAACATTGAGGTCATGTCTGTTGCTCAATTGTTGAATGCTGACTTAATTTGCGCCAGCAGAACCGAGTGAGCAAGAATTTCACCTGTGTAGAATATGGAATCACCCGAGATTTCGTATCCTCAATTATACTCAGAATCTATTTATGGGAAAAGAAGTGATAAAACAAAAACATGTGGGCTCGTTGACAGCCATACTTGGATTATGGTTACTGGTGGTAGGGCAAGTATTGGCGTTGTCTCCCGAAGAGAAAGCGGCAGCGATTATCCAAGCTTCGCCTGTAGCACAAAATATTCAGAGAAGTTTTAAGTCTGAATATGGCGCGCTATATTTTTTTGTTGAAGGACTTACAGGAGAATTCGGCCCGCTACCTTCGGAGCAGCATGAAAGACATAATGACGCTTTTACTCCTGCAATAATAGGAAGTAATGAATTTTTTGGCGGGACTGGCTCGCTGTCCCGTATCGCTGTGCTTCTTGATCAACAAGGAAAAGCTATAAATGTTGTCGTTGAGAGTAACACCAAATTACCAATTGAATTTATAAAGGCTGTTGCCAACACTCGGTATATGCTTCTGTGGGGAGTGCAATTTTTAGACGGTACACTTGATTTAAGTCAGTTTGGTAATCTAGAGAGACTTGCAATCTTAGGTGTAGGCACGACAAAACATATAGTTCTACCAGAAGCTGGAAATTTAGCTAAGTTAAGGATTGAACAAGCTAATCTGGAGAGTATTTTGAATGTTGAAAAGCAAACTCATCTTAACGTGTTAATTAGCTCCGTAGTAAATTTTAATGGATTCGATATTGTTGATGGAAGTCAGTCGCTAAAGTACTTGTCAATAGATTTATCAGGATCTGACCTTGATATCGGTTCCTTAATGAATTTGGAGCGAGCTGTGTTAACTATGCCGGAATATAAGAATATCTCCACTATTAATAAGTTGGAACATTTGCGTGAACTAAGTATACATGGAATGGATAGTCCGAAAGTTAAAGACGTGATTTTCCCTAAAAACTTAGAAAAGATTTGGATGTTTAACATAAAAAAAGGTAGTTTGCCTAAAATTAGTAATCTGCCTAAGTTAAAACGTATTGCTTTTCGTTCTGTCGAAGATAATGTACTGGAAAATGTGACTGATTTACCAAACTTAAAAGAGATATTTGGTGCAGCTAGTAATCTACCCACATTAGATGGTGTTGATAAATTACCCAGTCTTGTAAAAGTAGATTTTAGAAATAATGGGACCGTTGATATTTCGTCAGTAGCATCACTGCCTAATTTGGAAGGTTTATTTGTTCGTGAAAACGACTTGGATGATATCAGTGTGATTACTGAGATGCCCTGGCTAAAGTCAGTCGATGTTTCATTCAATCGTTTAATGACTTTGCCAAAATTGAAGCCTGGGAATGACCTTAGGAGAATTGATTTTTCTGATAATCCTATTGAAGCTATTTCTCCAGAAGTATTAGCGTCTTACTCTTCTGTACGAAAAAGTGCTTACAATACTCCTTTTTATCAGAGCCTAACCCACGAGCAAAGACGGGCATTCTAAGTTTAGGAGTTAGTGATGAAACGCAATCACCCAATAATGAGGACGTGTGTGATTATATGTGTGGTATGTAATCTACCACCGTTGCTTTATCGGATGTATATCGAGTTGTCGGATGGGGTCAATAGCTTGCTTGATTATGTGTTTATTATTGGTTTGACCACAATGCTACACATTATTATCGTTGGCCTTTTGAGGAAAGGTAATTAACAAAAATAAGTAGTAAAAAACTGCCTTCGGCGGTTTTTTACTACTTGACTTGACTTGACTTGACTTAACTTGACATGACATGGTAGGTGCTTTATCTCAGTTCATTTATTGGAGAATGAATGAGTAAACATTGAGGTCATGTCTGTTGCTCAATTGTTGAATGCTGATTTAATTTTCGCCAGCAGAACCCAGCGAGCAAGAATTTCACCTGTGTAGAATATGGAATCACCCGAGATTTCGTATCCTCAATTATACTCAGAATCTATTTATGGGAAAAGAAGTGATAAAACAAAAACATGTGGGCTCGTTGACAGCCATACTTGGATTATGGTTACTGGTGGTAGGGCAAGTATTGGCGTTGTCTCCCGAAGAGAAAGCGGCAGCGATTATCCAAGCTTCGCCCGTAGTGCAAAAGATAAAGCAAAATTTTAAACCTGAATATGGAAAACTAAGCTTCTTTGTCAATGGCCTAACAGGAGAGCTTGGGGATATTCCATCAGAGCGCCGTGAAAGGCAAAATGATCATCTGGTTCCTTCAATCGAAGGAAGAAATGAACATTTTGGAGGCTCGGGTTCGCTATCTCGCATTGCCGTGCTTTTAGACCAACATGGCAAAGCAGTAAACGTTGTATCTGAGAAAAACACAACAATACCTCCAGAGTTTTTATCAGCTATTGTGGATGCTCGTTATGTTCATTTAAGACGGTCAATGTTTATTAATGATAAAATGGATTTAAGCCAGTTTTATCAATTGGAACGACTCAGCATTTCAGCAGTAGATAATGTTAGACATATTATTCTACCTCAATCTGGTCGCCTTCATAAATTATTGATTAGTGGTGAGGAGATACACCTTGTTGGTAACTTAGAAAAACAAGTAAATCTCGATGTATTGATTAGTTATGTGGTTAACTCGAGTAGTTTTAACGGTATCAATAAAATAAAGTCGCTAAAGTTCTTATCCATAGATTTGTCATCTTTAAACATTGATGTAGGTTCTTTGAAAAATTTGGAGAAGCTTAGGTTAAAAAATCCAGGTTACAAGAATATTGCCACTGTACACAATTTAGATAAGTTGCGTGAATTGAGTATTGATGGAATGAAGGACTCAATATTTAAAGGCTTAGCCCTTCCTAAAAATTTAGAAAAGATTTCGATCTATGACGTAAAAAAAGGTAGCCTACCGAAAATTAGTAATCTGCCTAAGTTAACAGACCTTTCTTTTCTCCATATCGAAGATAATATACTGAAAAATATGGCTAACTTACCAAATCTGAAAGAATTATTTGGCTCAGACGTTGATCTACCTACATTAGATGGTATTGATGAATTACCCAGTCTTGTAAAAGTAAACTTAACGAATAATGGGACTGTTGATATTTCGTCAGTAGCATCACTGCCTAATTTAGAAGGCTTATTTGTACGTGAAAACGACTTGGATAATATCAGTGTGATTGCTGAGATGCCCTGGCTAAAAGCAGTCGATGTTTCATTCAATCGTTTAATGTCTTTGCCAAAATTGAAGCCTGGGAATAACCTTAGGAGAATTGATTTTTCTTATAACCCTATTGAAGCTATTTCTCCAGAAGTATTAGCGTCTTATTCTTCTGTGCGAAAAAGAGCTTACAATACTCCTTTTTATCAGAGCCTAACCCACGAGCAAAGACGAGCATTCTAAGTTTAGGAGTTAGTGATGAAACGCAATCACCCAATAATGAGGGCGTGTGTGATTATATGTGTGGTATGTAATCTACAGCCACTGCTTTAGTAGGGAACAGGAACAATATAACCAGGAACAATGGAGACACCCGATATAAGCCGGGTAAAGGCGTTAGTTGTCAATGTTACAGAAAGGCAGAGGTTTCCACTTGAGGAAGATCCTCTTTCAACTCCAGTGAAGGTTTCTCGGCTATTGAAGTGGGTACAAAGTCGAGTTCCCAAGCACAATGAAGATCGAATAGGGTTCGATGGGTGAGGGAGAGCATGGAGCCTTGGGAATTCAGCTAAATAGCTTCTGGCAATGGGTAGACCCTTGCCTTCATCGATGTTGGAGGTGGTTGTAACTCTGGTTTTATAGAGCATTGTCATAGCTGCAAGGGGACCAAGAAGCCCTGATATAGGTGAAGTAGCAACCCATTGTCGGTGGGAATTAAACGGTTCAAAAGGACAGGTCGTCCTGCTGGCTGCCGTGTGGCCACCTTGTTATTGCGGATGATGCGCCCGCTATCATCAATCAGTTGCGAAGAGTCCTTGATACCTAAGAAACCATTGAAACCTAGGCAAGGAGTCAACAATTTGTCGAAAACTATGGGTCTGGATTTTGTTTATTGTCTTGGTTTTGTTTTTGGGTTTTGTTACTGTCCCGGCTCATTGTTGAGCCACTAGAATCCGTGGACTACTGAAATTGCATTCGCCAGATATTTAAGGGAATAGAAATGAGCGTTTCGATGTATCGCAATATGATTTGGTTGGTCGTAGAAAGCCGCGACCTAGATGGAATAGTTGAACACCTGAAGGGGGAAGCGGATATCAAGTCCATCAGTGATTTGGGGTCTGCCGACGATCTGAAGTTTATCTGGAAAACTTCACACCTGGTTGTCGCGGATCTTGATGGGCTTATCTACCTTGGCGGTTGGGGCTTGCCGTTCCGGCAGTATGGCCGCAGGGACAGTATGGAGATGCTGGATGAATGCCTACGCAACCTTTCAGAATTCGCCGCTAGGTTAAGCCAGAAATTTGGGAAAACCTATGGCTTTGGCGACCATCAGGGCGGTATATACAATTTTTGGTTTATGGCAGAAGACGGTCAAGTAACAAGAAAATACGCCGTGTATCATGATGGGCTGCATGAATATGACCAAAGCCACATTTCGGCGGGTGAACCTACAGAGGCTGAGGTTCAAGCGGCCAAGCGTTGCCATATTAACGGTTTGTCTACAGGGGGAGGTTATCCGGATGAGGTGAGCGTTCGGGAAATTGCTACCAACTGGGTTCTTGATCCCCAGCAGTTTTCGCAACGCCTGATCAGAGCCAAGCTGATTGAGTGGAGCCTGAGAAAACCCGGGACATAAGAACGGGAAATACAGCTGAAAGGGGGCAGAGCGATTTACTTTTGCCGGTTAAGTGTCCAGAACTACTATAATTTGGTTGTCAACGCTATTGGAACATGAATGCCGGCAATGAGAGATTATTTTTTATTTCGTTCATAGTAATGATTTTAAAGAAAAACTGAAAAGACCACTTGTGTAAATTCCAAAGAGAAGGCAGATGAACCCATACAACGAGCAGTATTATATTCTTTCCCTGAACCACGATGAGGAAACCCTATACCTTAGCCCAGAAATGCGTTCTGCCATGAGACATTATGAGTTCACGAAACTAACGGCCGGTGATCCTATGTTTTTTAAAAATGGCTATCGGGATGAGGACCTTGCAAAAGGGGTTAAGCGACCAATTAAAAAAGCGCATATGGCAATTAACTACCCTATTATTGATGACGAGATCAAACGGGAGCTTGGTGAGGTAGACAATGAGTTTTTTCAGTTATACCCCGCTGTGATTGTCGACGACGAGCAAAATTATCATGAAGGCTTTTGGGTATTCAATATTTTTGAGTATATGGATGTTTTGAACCTTGAAGAGTGCTTGATTAACAACTACAAGCCAGGTGAAGACGAGTATGTAATAAAACGATACTCTCTCTGCAAGCAAAAGATGCAAACTATACCCGAAAATGAACGTTTGGTATTTATGCCTGAATACTCTGACTTTCCTCATGTCATGGTTCACGAGAAGATTGTTAAGGTTTTTAAAGAACTCAAGGTCGATACACTTAATTTTGTCAAAGTTTCCGACTGTGTAAACCTCCCCTAAAATAATTTGTCTCCGTTATATGCACTATAACCTACACCGGCCCCAGTATCAGAAGAGTGAAAGTTGAAAGACTGACTTACTTCTTGATTTTGCCGGGGCTTGTTGTTTGCTGACTCGCGATGAGCGGCATCACTCCTGCTTTGACTGGGGGCTGTTTTGCGGCTGCCTGGCACTATTCCACTCCTGCCATGCCGCCTTGGGGCCCATCATAAGCGCAATAAGCACTAGTCCACCGGGTATCAGGACGGCTTTCAGTATCGCCCCCAAGATATACGAATAGAAGCAGATAAAGGGGATGTATAAGACATAGCCTACTGCGAGTGTTAGAATCTTAACGACTGATTTCATGTGATTTACCTTGGTATAAATAAAAATGAGCGCGCTCATTATATTTATTGAGCACGCTCAATTACAAGTAAAAGGTTCACTTTTGACTGCAGATATGACCCCTAAAAAACGCCAAACCCGCGAGCGCATCTGCCAATGCGCATGGGAGCTGTTTATCGAGCAAGGTTTTGAAGCGACATCGACCCGCGATATTGCCAAAGCAGCTGGGATTGCCAATGGCACCTTGTTTAGCCACTTCAGCAATAAAGAAGAGTTGTTGAAGGCGTTGATGTTGGAGCTTATCGCCGGGGTTATCAGCGAGGCGCAGAGCAGCGATGACTTTGAGCAGCCTAAGTTGAAGATGCAGCATTATGCCAGGCATTTATACGGATTCTATTTGCAGCATGTGGAGTTCAGTAAAACCTTGCTGCAAGGCTTAATTTGGCAAGGAGCTTTCTTTGATGAACAGATCCGCCAGTTCAAAGAGCTGCTGTTTACCGGTGCGCCTCATTATGATGCAGTGAGGGCAACCATTATGATGGATTGCTATTTTATGACCTTGGTTGAAGGGTTGAATGCGCCGAATCCCGATGCAGATACCATGGTGAAGCGTCTTAGTGCCAAACTGGCGTTGTTGTGAGGTCGCATCGCCAAAAGGCGAGGAAAATAAGTTGATTAAGACCCGGCACTGGGGCGCAAAGCTTAGTGCCGGATCTAGTTATTTGAGCCTCAAGACTTAAGTTTCAAGGCTCCAGCTTCAATCCTGGAAACTTAATTCCGGGTTAGCTTTAGGGAAGGTACGAACAAGTCCCATGTGTGCTCTGCGTCGGCTTACGGGCCTGGATGCAAGGCGTGGTTCGCAGCAAATGGCCCTAGTCCTTTGCAAGAAGCCCAACACAGCAGGCAGGCCTGTAAGCCACGCCCTTCGGGGCTTTCACAGCAACCGGCTCTCAGCGTTATCCGACTTCGACAGGCCCCGGCATGCCTTCAGTCAGATGCCTTGAACGCCAATTGCTGTGCAAGCCAGAGTGCCACGAGGACTTATTCGCACCTTCCTTAGATAATCCAGCGCGCCACAAACCGCGGCGACCTGGGCGGCATTGCACTGTTCATCGCTTGCCTGCGGGCTGTCCGGGTAGACTTCTGTGGTGCAGGTGTATGGGGCATTGGTAACCGAGGCACATAGACCAAGCTGCTTGAGCGGATAACGGATAACGCCGTGGTCGACCACAGGAGAGCCGATGATATTGCCGTCTTTGTCGGCCGGAGCGATATGGGTCACTTTGGCGACCGCTTCGATAATGGCTCGTTGGAATTCAGGTTGCGGCATGGCTTCATCATCTACCACATAAAAACCGTCCGGGATCTCGCCGGGAGCTATGATTTTGCCATCGCGGGCCGCCAGCGCCGGACGAAACTCGGTTTCATCCGTGTCTGTGGTTTCATGCAGATCGATATGAGCCAGGAAAGGGGCGCCGTGGCTAGCAACCAGAGCCATCAATGCGGCAGACTCTTCTGCCGGGCTGGGTTCAAAGAAGGAACGGTTGGGATCGATAGCCAAAGGATTCCAACGGTTGATGACTTCGTATCCCCAAGGGCTGACACAGGGGACGACCAGGAGATTGAAATCTGCTTGATAACGTTCGGCTTCCTGCTCAAGAAACTGCAGCGCACCTTGAACGCCACTGGTTTCATAACCGTGGATCCCGCCAGTGACCAATACCCAGGGCTTATCTGCCTGTGGCGATTTACTCTGCAGGGCGAGCAGGGGATAACGTTCCGGGTCATAACTTAAGGCGCCGTACCGGCGGCATTCAAAAGCTGTCTTGAGGGAATCGATTTTGTCGAGCACCTGTTCACGGTAGCTGCGTTTGATGTTTTGGGTGGCGCGCCAGGCGGATTTTTCGGCATCCCCCCAGGGAGTACCTGGAGTGCCTATAGGGTATTCTTGACTCATGGATTGCCTCCTTATTTCTTTTATAAAACGTGTATGAATGGCGTATGAATAGCAAAACGCAGCCCATTGGACTGCGTTTATTCTTGAGGAAAATGTTACTGGGCGTTAAAGGCCTGACCGTTTTCCTGCAGGCTGTCGTCGCCCATCAGATATAGATAAACGGGCATTATCTGCTCTGGCGTCTTGAGATCCAGAGGGTTCTCTGCCGGATAAGCCTTGGCGCGCATGCCGGTGCGGGTTGCTCCCGGATTGATACTGTTGGCGCGCACCTGGGTGCCTTCACATTCATGAGCCAGCACCTGCATCATGCCTTCGGTAGCAAACTTGGAGAAGGCATATGGACCCCAGTAAGCGCGGCCCTTACGGCCAACACTGCTGGAAGTAAAAATAATTGAGGCGTGCTCGGCCTTGCGCATCACAGGCAACAGTGCCTTGGTCATCATGACTTCCGCCACCACATTGACCTTGAGCAGATCTTCCAGTGACTGAATATCAATATGTTCAAATGGCCCCAAAGCGCCCAACAGGCTGGCATTATGCAGCAGGCCATCGAGCTTGCCGAATTGCTGCTCTATGGTTTCGGCCATGTCGCGGTAGTTTTGTTCGCTGGCGCCCTTGAGATCCAGAGGCACAATCGCTGGAGTCGGGCCACCGGCGGCTTCAATTTCATCGTAAACGGCTTCCAGCTTCTTGACCGTTTTGCCCAGCAGGATCACTGTGGCGCCATGGGCGGCATAGGTCTTGGCTGCGGTTTTGCCAATGCCGTCGCCGGCACCGGTTACCAGAATAGTTTTGCCCTTGAGAAGATCTTTTGCTGCTTGATATTCCAACATGGGGAGTTGTTTCCTCTTCGCGCTAAAGCCCGCCAATACTCGACTCACTACAGCGGTATACATCTGTTTAAAACAAATGACTGTTCATTGTTACTTTTCGTTGCGTGCAACTGTGACAAAAATGTAGCTAACTCAATATTTTTACGTTAACTTGAGACGAGCTGAGGACTGATTTCAGCTCCTCTGGTCACAGTGTCTGGGGTATTGTGACCAATTTCTTGGGGAAAACAAAATTATTACAACAAGATTTGGGGAAAAAAGATGAAAAGACTCATTTTGGGTGTTGCAATCGCATCTGCACTTGGACTGACAGCATGTGGTGAAGACAGCTATAACGAACTTAAGGATAAGACAGAGCCGCTCATCCCTGAGTCCCATTTGGTGTTTGATCCTGCCAAAGCTGAAGTTCCCTTGCCAAACGACCTACTGCTCAACGGCACCACAGACGGTACCTTGAATATTCCCGGAGAAGCCTCCGGTGACTATACCAATCCGCAGCTGGCGCTGGGCGCGCTGGATGGCTGGTCAACCACGCAACCGATAACCATAGATATTGAACCTTCCAAAGATAACAGCGGCAATACCCTGAGCCTGCTGGCATCTTCCGTGGCCCAGCCTGGAGCGGTGAGAATGTTTGAAGCCGTCAGCGGCGGCCCGCTTTCTTCCAAAGCCGAGTGCCAGGCCAAGCCTTCGGTTTCTGCCTGTGAAGTGGGTGAAGAGCTGGTTTGGGGGGAAGACTTTATCACTCAAGCGTCCGGCAACAAGATTGTCATTGTTCCACTGAAGCCACTTAAGCCCGCTCAGTCTTATATCTATGCCACCACTAAACTCATCATGGATTCGGCCGAGCGCCCGATAGCGCCTTCCTATACCTATGGCCTGTTGAAACTGGATATCGACACAGCGCCGCTGGAAACCGCCGACCAATTGATGCTGCAAACTCTGGTAAACAGTTATGAGAAGGGCATGGCGGCGGCTCATGGCGTCGACAAGGAAAGCATTACCTATTCAGGCCTGTTTACCACCCAGTCGGTGGCCGATGTTTATGAAACCACCAAGCTACTGATGCTGCAACCTGGCTCACCCTATGCGCCCAAGTGGTTGCAAACTCCGACTCCAGCCGGCTATACAGTGGCGATGGCAGCTGGGCTTACCCCTGCTGACGGCATAGCCTATGTATTGGCGGATTTGGCCGATGTCTACACTGCGGCCATTGAAGTACCGGTTTACGGCACTTGTTCATCGGCAAGCTGTGACGGCATTAACGGCTACTGGCAGGCCCAGGGCGACAGCCCGGTATCTGTGATGCTGGCGCTGCAGGCCGGTACTCTGAGCCAGGAGAACTTTGCCGCCCAGGCGATGGCTTACAACATAGATCCCGCCGCTGCACTGGCCAATCCTTCCTTGTTGGCCGGCAAAGCGTGGAAACTGGATGATGACAGTGCGGTCGATGCCACCAAGCACCTGACCCGTTTTAATCCCATTCCGGCGATTCGCAACTACGAAACTGTGCCTGTGCTGATCTCCATGCCCAACGCCACTAAGCTGGCGGCATTTTATGCCAGCCAGGGCTTGCCTTTCACGCCACCAACCAGTGGCTGGCCTGCCACGATAGCGCTGCATGGTCTGGGTGGCGGCAAAGAGATGTCGCTGGCCTATGCCGGTAGTTATGCCGCTGCCGGTGTGGCTACAGTGGCCATAGATATGCCGCTGCACGGTGCCCGTTCATTCGATGCAAATGGTGACGGCATCTATGAAGTGTCGGCCTCAGGTGCTGCCTATGGCAATGTTGTCGGCAAGCCGGATGCCTTCCAAAACGGCAATCCGCTGGTATTTGTCAACATAGAAAGCACGCTGTCTGTACGGGATAACTTCCGTCAGGCGACCATGGATCATCTGGCGCTTAGAGCCGCGATAACAGGTATGTCGGCGCAACTGGCCGAAATGGGCGCGCCTCAGGTGTTTGACAATAACCAGATAACCGCTCAGGGGCTTAGCCTTGGCGCCATTGTCGGCACCAACTTCGCGACCTATGCCAGCACAGGTTTGAAAGACCCTGCATCCGGCACAGCCTTGCCCAACTACTATGGCATCAAGGGCGCATCTTTGGTGGCGCCTAGCGGCGGCCTGGCGGGGTCTTTCGCCGGTTCAGCCACCTTTGCACCTCTGTTGTTTGCCAATGTGACGGCTTCCGATACCTTCAAGTCCTTGGTGGACGCGGCCAATAAACAAGGATATCAGCCGGGTTCGGCCGAATATGAGGCACTGGTTCAGGAGGTATACGCCGAATTTATCCCTACCTTCGCCTTTGCGGTGCAGACCGGGATAGAGTCAGCCGATCCTATCAACCAGACTGCCATGCTCAAGGCCACGGGTTTGCCGGTTCATCTGGTGGAAATCGTCGGTGATGGCGCTGGTAACAAGGGCGATCAGGTTCTGCCTGGTACTGTCGCGGGCTTCCCGCTGTCAGGCACTGAGCCTTTGATTGCGACTCTGGGGCTTAACTGCGTCGATCAGACCAGTGCCGGTGGCGGCGCTGTGCGCTTTGCCAAGGGGCATCACAGCTCACTCATCGACCCATCCGAAGTACCGGGCGTGACCGATGGCATGGCGGCTCAGGCGACAGCAGAAATGCAGTCTCAGGTGTCTATTTTTGCCTCTTCTGCCGGTAAAGATGGTGCCAGCATTTTGGTGACCGACTCGTCCGTTCTGCAAAGCTGCGGTGGCTAAGCGGTTACTCATATGTTTTTTGTAACAAACCCGGCGAAATGCCGGGTTTTTTTATCTATGCAAGGGCTGCTAGAATAGCGCGATTTTGTGTGCTTTCTCGCGGTGAAAGGAACCCTGTAGTGGAATTTTTATACGAGTACGGATTATTTCTGGCCAAGGCGATCACTTTGGTGGTGGCAGTGGGTGCCATAGTGGTAATTGTTGTGGCATCGGCGGTAAAACAAAAGAGTGACAGGGGCGAGCTGAAACTGACGCATCTCAGCGATGAGCTTAAATCGCTCAAGCATCACCTCAAGGCAGAGCTTTTGGGCAAAAAGGCGTTCAAGGCCTATGAGAAACAGCTCAAGGCCGAGCAAAAGGCTCACGACAAGGCACTTGATGCCGGGGAAGCCAAAGATCCCAAGGTGTATGTCGTCGAGTTCAAAGGTGGCATAGAAGCGGCCGAAGTGGCGTCACTGCGGGAAGAGATCAGTGCCATTCTGGCAATCGCCGAGGAAGGTGATGAGGTAGTCGCCAGCGTTGAGAGTGGTGGCGGCATGGTTCATGGTTATGGCCTGGCGGCCAGCCAACTGGACAGGATCCGCAATGCCGGGCTGCCGCTGACCATATGTGTCGATAAGGTGGCTGCCAGTGGCGGTTATATGATGGCCTGTGTTGCCGACCGCATTATTGCCGCGCCGTTCGCTATCATAGGCTCCATAGGTGTTGTTGCCCAATTGCCGAACTTTAACAAGTTGCTGAAGAAGCATGACATTGATTATGAGCAGCATACCGCCGGTGATTTCAAGCGCACCCTGACGCTGTTCGGTGAGAACACAGATGAGGGTAGAGCCAAGTTCCAACAGGAACTGGAAGAAACCCATCAGCTGTTCAAAGACTTTGTCGGGCGTTATCGGCCGCAACTGGAGCTGGACAAGGTGGCAACCGGTGAACATTGGTATGGTCAGCAGGCCATAGAGCTGGGGCTCATAGATGAAGTCGGCACCAGTGATGATCTCTTGCTGAAGTTGGCCGCGGATCGCACTGTGATCAAGGTAAAATATCAGCTGCGCAAGAAACTGGCCGACAAGTTGGCCCACAGCGCTTCTTTGATGCTCAACGCCTGCTACAACAAGTTGGCCGAGAAGAATCGGCCAATGTAACTCCTGCTGTTTAATCCATTCGCTAATCTAACCCCGGCACGCCGGGGCTTTTTATGCCACTATTTCTTCCGGCAAAGCCGTGCCGGCGTTATCGTCACTCAAGTCGCTACCAAAACCATTCAGCCACAGGATTACCTCGGCCGAACGCATTCCTAATGTGCTTAAGACCTTGGCTGCTTCTGTCTCCGGATGAGTTTGAGAAAACGACCGCAAGCGCAGACCAATTCGAGCGGCTAATTGACGCTATTTTGCATAAAACACCGACATTAATGCTTTTAAAATTCATAAACAGAGGCATTTAGGCCTTTTTATGCAGTACGCCTTTAATTCTCTGGCTGGATACGTTAAAACAGCCTTGGGGAATTAACAAAAAGATAACAATAACTATGCAGATCAAATACCGAGCCAACATGATGGTTGGGGATCAGGCGTACCCGGCTTTTGAACTGGCCAACCTTATTCGTTTTATTCAGTCACAATTGGGAGCCGAGGCTGCCGAAGAGATATGCCGGCACATAGGCACGGGTATCAATGAACTCAAGGAGTGCCAATTGGTGCGGGTCTGGCAGCTCAGCGCCACCATAGCGTTTCTCATGCAGCGTAGTCGACGTGAGGATATCAGCCTGCTGGCTGGTCTCAATACCCAGGTAACCGACTTGGGCTTTCTGTTGCCTTTGCTTGGGGATTGCCGGGATCTCGGTGAATGCCTGGATTTTGTGCTCAACCATCCCAAGTGGGTGGGCAGTTTTGCCGATCTGTTGCTGCTGGAAGATGAGCGGGAAATCCGCCTGCGCTGGCTCAATACCGGCCGGGCCGAGTCGTTAATCTATCGCGGCGAATTTCTTCACAGCATAGGTGCGCTGCTGAGTTTGGCGCGGGAGTTAACCGGTCAAGAGGTCAGCTTTAACTGTATCTGTGTTACCGGCACCTTGATGCCGTCTGAGGGATTGGCAAAACTGACCAAACAGCTGGAGTTTCAGAGTGACTTCAATGAATGGCGCCTCGATAAATCCTACCTGGCGCTGGCTGTGGATCTGAGTCATTTTTCCGATCACAGCCAAAACTGTCAGCAGCAGAGTTCGCTGATTGAAAAGATTATTGCCGAGCTGGATGGCGACTTTCCCGCTGTGCCGCCATTGGAAACCATGGCACTCAGGTTACACATGAGCAGTCGCAGCCTGAGGCGCAAGCTGGCGGCCCTCGGCAGCAGCTATCAACGCCTGGTGGATCAGCAAAGGTGTCAAAGAGCGGTGAGCTGGATCCTTGAGGGCCGGCTATCGGTGAGTGAGATTGCCGAGCGTTTGGGATACAGCGACAGTTGTCATTTTCGCCAGAGCTTCAAGCATTGGCTCGGTTATCCACCAGGCTATTTCAGCCGCTTGGGGCAGGAAGACTAAAAAGGCCCGGGTCTTCAAACCCGGGCCTTTTGCTTATTGCGGTAAGCGTTTTTCAGTCTGCTTGGCTCCAGCTTCAGTTGGAGCAGCTGGCTGCCGGTAAACGTTTAATCCATTCGCTTATCAGCGCGACTCCTTCATCGTGGCTGAGGCTACGGCCAATTTCGGGCATTCTGTCGCCCGGCTCATTGCTCTGCATCCGGAAATGCATGATGGACTCGGCCGGATTACCCGGTACCACATCGTAGCCCAGGGTGCCGCCGCCATAGGCGACAGGCGATTTACAGGTGCCGTGGCTGAAGCCGTTGTCTTCATCATAGCTGCGCTGGTACTCCAGTTTCAGCCCGGTATTGGAGGCATTGCCTTCGGGTCTGTGGCAGTGGGCGCAGTTGATATCCAGGTAACCCTTGGCAGTTTGCATCAGCTCGCTGTCACTGAGCTGAGTCAAAGTGGCTTCATCACCATCCACATAGGCTGGTACCTTGTCGACGCTGGTAAGGGTTGGCTGGCCGCTGAGAATACCCGCGCTTTGCCAATGAAGCAGTTGGTTGGCGCTGCCATCCTGGTAGGGGTAGTCACGGTTCAGATGGCGGGCCTTGGGACCAATCGGCATAAACACCGCCTGGCTGGCGCTGTCGGCCTTGAACTGATGACACTGCTTGCACTGATTCATTGACGGGACAACGTAGTCAAAGTTCAGGGTTTGCCCCTTGTGCACCACGCTCTTGCCTTGAATGGCACCGGCCTTGGCCAAAGTGGCATCTGTTTGCTCGGCATTCCAGACATAGGGCAGGGCGGTCCAGCCCGACTCTCTGTGGATCAACAACCGGGTTTCAATCAGAGTTTCATTGTCCACGCCTCTGGTTGCGGTATCGGCAGGCAGTGCAAATGTTTTCACCAGTACTGTGCCTACCGGGAAGTCAAAGGCCTCATTGCTGCTGTAGTTGGCTTGTTTCCCTTCCGGCACAAACACATAGCGATACTTACTGGCATAGTCGGTAAACAGCGGCGTGTTGAGATCGTAAGGGATCCCGCCACTGTTTGGCATGGCCGCCGGCATAGAGGCGTCGGCAAACAGGCGGTATTGTGCCAGGCTGCTGCAATTGGCACCCGTCAGAGCATCCCAGTTCACACCAGAGCCTTGAGCGCTGCACAGCGACAGGTCGCCATCGCCTTCAAGGCCGCCTTCACCTTCTCCTATAGTACCGCCACCGCCGACCAGCACGCCACCGTCACAACCTTCGGTATCATCATCCACGCCGCAGCCGAAGATCTGTTCGCCGAAAGTGACGGTATGCACAGGTAGGCTGACCAAAGAGCATTGCAACAGTTGCTGCTGCTTGGCTTCATACATGACATCGGGAATGCTGACATCGGTATTGCTGTTGCCGTAGAGCTGGCCAATACTGACATCTCCATTGTTGCTGGCACAGACATTTTCACTGCCGTCAGGGTTGAAGGGGAGTTCACCAAAGCCGAGATAGGCGCCGGTACCATTGTTGGCGAGCAGTTCACCCAGGCCATCGTAGAGGATCCCCGGGAAGCGGCCATGGCTGTAGATGTAAGCCTTGATGATATCCTCGATAAGATAACCGTTGGGCTTGGTGGCAAAACCGCTTATCTGGTTGTCATGGATATAGATGTTGCGTGGTGTGGCGCGCCAGCCATCTTCAATGGCCTGACCCGGCTGGGCATAGCTGGCGGCAAAGGCGGAGACATCCGGCTCGGCGATAAAGAAGCTGGAGACTGTGACCGCTAGGGTATCGTGGTTGCTGATCTGGTTGTTGAACACTTCCACATCGTTGGTGGAGAGTATGATCACCCCGGTGCCGGGAGGAACAATATGCACTCCGGCCGGGTTGGCAGAGGCGTTGGCGAAGTTGTGGGTATTGTTGTCATAAACCTTGTTGTTGAATACCCGTACGCTGGAGCCGTACTTGTGGTTGCCAATGGGAAGGTCGAACACCAGAATACCACCGGTATTGCCCATGGCCTCATTGTCATAGACATCGGCAAAGCGCGAGTTTTCCACTTCGATACCGGCGACGTTTTCCTTGGCGATATTGCGCCTGACGACTATGTACTCAGACTGGCCCACATAGATACCGGCATCGGCGCTGCCGCGGACATAACTGTCTTCAATCAAAATATTCTCGCATTCCACCGGGTAAAGGCCGTAGGCGCCATTGCCTTGATCCAGCTCACCTTCCCACACTGCGGAGACATTGCGCAGTATGATGCCATTGGTGTTTTTCAGCTTGATGCCGTTGTTTTTGGCTTCATAGACCGAAAGATCCTTGATGGTGATATTGAGGGCGTTTTGCACAAAGATACCGTCACCGGCGTTGGCATTGGCAAAGTCGAGAATGGTTTCATCGCGGCCATGGCCCATGACAGTGACATTGCTGGCATAGCTGCCGTCACCGTCGACATCGCCGTCAAACAACAAGGTGGCATCTATCTCAAATCGGCCCTTTGGCAACACGATTACAGCGCCACTCTGGGCGTTGATCAGAGCTTCCTGAATTCGGGTTGTCAGATTGTCTCCGGCTTCAACTATGATGGCGCCTTCGGGGAAGGGGCTGGTTACCGGCGGTGGCGTCACGACCGGCGGTTCAGTGGTTTGAGACGTATTGTCGTCATCCGAGCAGGCAATGAGTCCCACGGTTAACCCGGCTGCCAGCAACGCCAAAGTCAGGGGGTTTTTCTTGTTGAACATAATCTCTCCTGATTATTGTTATTATTCCGTTAACAAGATCCCGATTCATTTCCCGACTGACAATGTGAAATCCGGCCAAATTAGCGCCAAATAATGCAAGTAGCGGCAAATAACAGATTGAGATGTTATCGCCATATGTAAACACTATTTTAACAACAGTTTGTTTTTCATCATTTATTCTGGATTTAGTTCGCCGGCAGTGATAAAACCTCATGCGTCAGAATCAAAAGGAGTTGGCATGAGTAAGGATGAACAAGAATACAGCCTTTCCGGTGATCCCATTTTCAGATACACGGATGGTGAAAAGGAATGGCAGTCGCCTATGGGTGAAGAGTGTATCGTCCAGATAAGCGAACATATTGAGTGCCATATTGGTGAAGTCACCTGGGTCTTTCATGAAGTTATCTCGGATACTGTGCATATTGATGTGCATTATGTGGCACCGACAGACGAGCGACCTTTCCATACTCTGGTGACTTCCGGCATGAGTGACTTGCCTATGAGTACCCCCGAAGAGGCGGATATCCCCAGGTTTATGGAGCTGATGATCACCTTGCCGGCGCATTGGCAGATAAGTCAGGAAGCCTTCAGCGATGAACAGTGGTACTGGCCTGTAAGGCAGCTTAAGTTTTTGGCGCGCTTTCCGCATAAATACGACAGCTGGCTGGGCTGGGGACACACAATACCCAATGGTGATCCTGCCGAAGCCTTTGCCGAAAATACCCGTCAAAACGGCATGATAGTTCTGCCGTCACTGCTGGTTGATGAGGGTTTCCACACCCTGGAGATTGACCAGGACAAGTGCATCAATTTTTATAGCCTGGTGCCGCTTTATGAAGAAGAGATGATGTTGAAACTGGAGCAGGGCAGCGATGCCTTGTTGGATCTGTTCGACAAATATCAGGTGAGCGATCTGGTGGATGTTGCCAGAATCAATGTGGTCACAGGGCGGAAATAACCGAGCCCAGGGGACTCACTCATAGCACACTCATAATAACAAGGTAAAAAGCCGGACTGAGCTGCATTGTGCAGGCTAGCCCGGCTTTTTTGAGTCTTAACGCTTGTAACTGATGTGCTGATGGAATCTCAACACCAGTTCACGGCGCTCCGGATCCAAACCTATGGCTTCGGCAAAGTCTTTCAAAGCCGCTTCCACCTGGTTCATGTAGCGGCCATAACCTGGCTCTGTGTAGTCCTCTTTACCGGCAACCAGCAAAAAGTGCACCGATTCTACCAGGTTGCGCCCATCCCAATGGCTGACAAACTGAGTGTCGGTTGCCGCAGGATCAAAGCCTATCATCTGGGCTTCGGCAGTACTTTCCACCTTCTCGAACTTACTGTTGCGAACCAAAGGCATCAGGCCGTTGGCCACCATGGCGATGCGGTGCAATTGCTTGCCGGCCGCCGCGCTGCGGAACTTGTCCTCAAGAAACTGGTACAGCGGGCTGAAGTCTTCGGTATGCTCTTCTTCCAGCACGCTCTGCTTCAGGCGGCGGCTCAGCGGCAGGCTGACGGTGACATAGGCCAATGAGCTGTGATCTTCCGGCAGTTTGCACTTGCGCGACTTGTAGCGCTGATAAATATCCCTGAGCTTGTAGCCATAGGTCTTTTTCTCCCCCTTGGCACGGGCGAAGAGATCGTAGGCCATGTGCTGGTGATCGCGGACTTTGACCCTTAATTCCTGCTCCGGCAGGTTGTCCAACACTCCATTCAATACGGCATTGACCCGGCTGTGGAAATTGGCGGCGTTGGCGCGAATTTCCTTACCTGTGGCCAAAAACAGCAGTCTTAACTTGCGGGCCTTGTAGTCCGGCTGGAAGAAAAGGTTCTGGGCTTCATGGTAGGCCGGGTTGTAAAAGAACAGGATCTGTTCGGCGGTTTGGAAGCAGTAGGCCTCGGTGTGAAAACGCACCACAGGCAGTTTGTCATTGGCGATCACATGAATGTTGTGCAGATCTTCCTTTTCTGCCAACTGGAATACCAACTTGCTGATCTCGCGGTAGCAGTTTTCGTAACTGGCATAGTGGCTGAGCAGCGCATCTGTCATCAGTATTTCAGCCATGATGTACTGGCTGGTACGGGTGGCCAGGGGAATATAGACTTTTTGCTGGGACATACGCTTTCCTTGTTTTATGTTATCAGGCCGGTATGGGCATACTAGCCGGGTTGCACTGCAATCTTATTGCGACAAAACAACTTTCAATCCGATCGGGTATGGACTTATCGCGCCCGCCCTAGTGTAATCTATGGTTATGATTTATTAAACATTAATAAACTTTAGCCAACCTTAAGGCAACAAACTGAATAACAAGGAGTCGTTAATCTTGATTACCGAAAGCCCCAGATTAATTTTGAGACAGTTCCGTGATGGTGATCAGCAGGCTTTATTTGCCATGAACAGTACTCCCGAAGTGCTGAGGTATATCCCCGGCGAGCCATTGAAGGATATTGAAGAGGCCGGACAGGTGCTTGAAAAGGTCATTTTGGCCGACTACCGCAAGTATGGCTATGGTCGTTGGGCAGTTGAGCATAAGGCCGATGGCAAGGTGATAGGTTTTTGCGGCCCCAAGTTCCTGCCGGAGTTCGGCAAGGTTGAGTTGGGATACCGATATCTGCCTGAATACTGGGGCCAGGGACTGGGTTATGAAGCCGCCAGCCATGCATTGCCCAAAATAAAAGCGATTTGCGCCGTGAATGAGTTGATAGCCCTGATCATGGATGGCAACCTGGGCTCGGAAGCGATAGCCCTCAAGTTGGGAATGCTGCCGCAGGAAGAAAGTGAACTGATGGGGCACAAGGTGAGGGTATTCAGCCGCAACCTTTAGTCGTTTTTAGCTATGTCGTCCTGCGGCTATTATGTCCGGCTGCAATTATGTCCGGTGATTGCCTTATCCGCCTGTTGCCGGCGCAGATGCGTCTGTGGCAGGGGCTTTGATGGCTTCGATTGCCGATTCAACCCAGGGCAGCACAAAGGCGGTGATCTTGGGCTGGGCCTTTTCGTTCGGGTGCAGCCCATCGGCCTGCATCAACTCGGGGAAGGGCGCTATCTCTGTCATAAAGAAGGGCATCAGGGTGACGTTGGGCTGTTTGGCCAGGTCACTGTAAACGGCGCTGAAGGCGTTAGCATATCTGGGGCCGTAGTTTGGCGGCACCATGACTTCGGAAAGCAGCACCTTGGCGCCGGATTGACGGGCCAGCGCAATGATTTTTGTAAGATTGTTTTTCAGCTCCGTTGGCGGAAAGCCTCTCAGACCATCATTGCCGCCAAGCTCCACCAATAGCAGCGAGGGTTTTACCGACTCCAGCAACTGAGGCAATCTTCTGAGGCCACCGGCCGTGGTTTCGCCGCTGACAGAGGCATTAACAATGTTATGCTCGGGTAAGGCTTGTCTCAGCCCTTCGACCCAACCCTGTTTCTCGGCCATGCCGTAACTGGCTCCCAGGCTGTCCCCCAGGATCAGTACATCAGCGGCCTTGACGGGCAGCGCAGAGAACAAGAATATGACTGGTATCAATGTCAGCGGACGCAAGCATAAGGAAGCAATTTTGAAGAACAGTGCCATTAAGGTTTCCCATCTCGTAAAAACTGTCACTACCCAGGAAGGTGACCTGACTATCCTGAGTGGCATCAATTTGGATGTCAAGCCGGGCCAGAGTGTGGCCATTCTTGGGCCCTCAGGCTCAGGTAAATCAACTCTGCTGGGCCTGCTGGCGGCATTGGATACCCCCTCGTCCGGTGAGATTTGGCTCGATGGCAGTGCCCTGGCCGGGCTGAATGAAGAGCAGAAGGCTGCGCTGCGTAAGCAGAAGGTCAGCTTCATTTTTCAGTCTTTTATGTTGGTTGATACCCTCAACGCCCTGGAAAATGTCATGCTGCCGGCTGAACTTGCGGGTATCAAGGATGCCAGAGAGCGAGCCAAAACCATGCTGGAGCGAGTTGGCCTCGGGCACAGGCTCAATCATTACCCGAAACAGCTTTCCGGCGGTGAGCAGCAGCGGGTGGCTATCGCCAGAGCTTTTATCAGCGAACCCAAGGTGCTGTTTGCCGATGAACCCACGGGCAACCTGGACAAACACAACGCCGACAAGGTTGCCGACATGCTGTTTGAGCTCAATCGCGAGAGTTCGACCACCTTGATTTTGGTGACCCATGATATGCAATTGGCCAGTCGCTGTGAGCGCCAGTTGGAGATGCACGAAGGGCGATTGTATGAACAGGGGCAGCAAACCCTGCCGGAAGAGGCCGGTTTGCATGAGGCCAAGACAGAGAGCCAGGTGCCGGCGGCATCGGTAACGGCAGAGGAGGGGCGCTGATGGAATGGACGCTGGCATGGCGCCTGTTTCGCCGCGAACTCAAGCAAGGGCAGTTGGTATTGATTGTGCTGGCCTTGACCCTGGCGGTGTTGTCTGTCACCGGTCTGGCCCGGGTCAGTGACAGATTGCAGCTCGCCATCAATGGCCAGGCGGCCAAGTTTATTGCCGCCGACCGAATCATTAATTCACCCGTCCCCATAGATGCAGGCATACTGCAGCAGGCCAACGCGTTGGGGCTGAAGCAGTCTCAGAGTTTGCAGTTCAACTCTATGGTTTACAGCGGTGATGCCTTTCAGTTGGTCACTGTCAGGGCAGTTGATAATGCCTATCCGCTCAAGGGCAAAATTGTCTTGCGTCAAGGAGAAACCAGTGCCTTGCCGCAGCCAGGTGAACTGTGGTTTGAAATGCGTCTTGGGGGCTTGCTGGGGTATCCCAAGAGTGTTGAGCTGGGTAACGCCCAGATGGCGCTGGCCAAGGAGATAGACAGGCTGCCCGATGCCGGTTTCAATCCATTTGCTTCTTCCCCCTTGGTGTTGATGCGCCTTGATGATGTGGCGGCAACCGGGGTCATTCAACCCGGCAGCCGGGTGACATATCTTTATCAGTTTGTCGGGGACAACCAGGCGCTGAGCCGTTTTGAGGAATACGCCAAGCCACTGCTGACCAGTAGCCAACGTTGGGTTGATGTACAATCCGGCGATTCGCCGATTGCCGGGGCGGTGCAGCGGGCGGAGCGATTCTTGCTGCTGGCGAGCTTGCTGGGGATAGCCCTTGCCTGCGCCGCCATCGGCATTGCCGCCCAGCGTTATTGCCAGCGTCACTATGATGTGGTTGCCATGTTGAAAACCTTTGGCGCCAGTGCAAGACAAATCCGTTTATTGTTTGGTCTGCACCTGCTGCTGGTGACCTTTCTTGGAGTGAGCTTGGGGATCTTCGGTGGCTTGATGCTGGATTATCTCATCAGCCGAGCCTTGCCTGCGGAAATTGCCGCCTATTCTCCGCCTATGCTCAGACCGCTTCTCTTGGGGTTGGCTACAGGGTTTAT
This sequence comes from Shewanella sp. YQ_9, assembly GCF_043103185.1. NCBI lineage: Bacteria > Pseudomonadati > Pseudomonadota > Gammaproteobacteria > Alteromonadales > Shewanellaceae > Shewanella > Shewanella sp. YQ_9. The sequence goes on along the minus strand of NZ_JBICJO010000014.1, from coordinate 161,675 downwards.
CAGCGCCTTTATGTTCAGTGCCTATCCGCTGATGCGGCTGCTGGCTATTCCGCCGCTCAGGGTGTTGCAACGCCAGCTCGAAGGAATACGTCTGGGCATGTGGTTGCATCTGCTGCTGAGTTTGGCGGCCATGGGATTACTCGGCTGGCTCTACTCGCGCTCTTTGCCTTTGACCCTGACCGTGGTGGCCAGCGTGGTGTTGCTCGGGGTGCTGCTCAGCCTGATGGGGTTTTTGTTAATCCGCCTGGGGCAGAGTGTTGGCATGCGTACGACCAACCCCTTGTCGCTGGCACTGGCGGGCCTTCGGCGCCGTGCCAGACAAAACGCTGTACAACTGGTGGGCTTTTCCAGCGCCTTGGTGTTATTGCTGACCATAATGGCGTTGCGTCAGGACTTGCTCAGCGAATGGCAGAAGCAGTTACCTGAGGATGCACCGAACTATTTCCTGGTTAACATAGCCCCGGACGAAGTAGAGCCGCTGGCGGACTTTATGGCTCAGCGCCAGATTGCTGCCACAGATATCTATCCTGTCATCCGCGGTCGGCTCAGCGCTATCAATGGTGAGGAGGTGATCACTGCCGAAGAGCAGGAACAGGGGCAGAGAGGGCGCCTTGGGATTTCAAGGGAACTGAATCTCACCTGGCGAAATACCTTGCCGCCCAACAATGAGATCCTTGAGGGCCATTTTAATCGACAAACCGATGACGTGTCAGTGGAGTCCGGGGTGGCCGAGCGCTTGGGAATTACTGTCGGAGACAGCCTGAGTTTTGTTATCGATAACCAAACGCTGACTGTCAAGGTGGCCAGTATTCGTTCTGTGCAGTGGGAAACTCTGCAACCCAACTTCTTTATGATTTTCAGTCAGGAAGCCTTAGCCCCCTTTGCTTATACCTCCATGGCCAGTTTTCATCTGGATGATGGCCAAAAGGCCGTTGTGCTTGAGCTTATCCGTAATTTCCCCACAGTCTCCATCATAGATGTGGGGGCCATGGTGGCTCAGCTCAAAGAGATAGTAGCCCAGGTATCTTTGGCGCTGACGCTGGTGTTGGTGCTGGTGGTATTGGCCAGTGCCCTGGTGATGATAGCGCAGACCGAAGCCGGCATGGCCAGTCGCCAACGAGAACTGGCGGTTCTACGCACCTTTGGTGCGCCGGGAAGCTTGCTTAAGCTTGCCACGGCGTTGGAGTTTGCACTGCTAGGTGCCGTGGCGGGCATTCTGGCGGTCACAGTGGCGGAGTTTGCGCTCTGGCTTTTGAAAACTCAGGTGTTTGAACTTAGAGTCAGCCCTCACTGGCAATGGTGGCTGTTGGCTCCCCTCAGTGGCGCCTTGTTGGTGGCACTGCTTGGCCTGTGGCGTTGTCGCAGTCTGCTGCAAAAGTCCTGTGGTGAGCTGTTAAGGCTTGAGTAATGCCAGGGGATTGGTTGTCAGGCTATTTTGTCGAACCATTTTTTGCCAGGCTTGAGTGGCGAATTACTGACCTTTTGCTGTTATTTTGAGCGCTGCTGGGGTAGTATTCCGGCTTTCTTTTGGACAGTGAAGGGATGCGCTGCAACAAGTGAGGTGAGGCAAGTTGACACTGATACTGGCAGGCGCTTTGGCTTTGGCGGGGACTCTGGGCGTCTCCGCTTACACTCTGGGACATTCAGCCTTCAAGGCGGGGATGGGGGTTAAACGTTGGGTGGCTGCCGGGTTGTTGCTGGGACCCGCTGCCATGTTGTTATTTAATGCACATAGGCAATTAGCGTACCGCAAAACCACTCGGCCCGGCGATAGCAAGCATTCCTTCTAGAATCGTCTATTGATTCCAAATCACAGCAAAAGGGAGCATAAATGCTCCCTTGTTTTTTCGCTGTTTCATCAGTTCCACCAACCTCTGGCAGGAACCACTTCCAGGTGGCACAGACCCTCCGGCAGTTTCACCCGTTTACGCTCTGGTTTGGTCAGACCCAATAACTTCTTGATTGATATGATCATATTGGAACCCCTTACGCAATGCTCTCAACAGAGTTAACGACTTTAATATGTGGCACTGCTGCGACTTGAGTCTCCAGCACCTTGATGTGTGGCACAGCAGCAATTTGAGTATCCAGCACCTTGATGTGTGGCACAGCAGCAATCTGAGTATCCAGCACCTTGATGTGCGGTACTGCGGCAACTTGAGTATTCAGCACCTTGATGTGCGGTACTGCGGCAACTTGAGTATTCAGCACCTTGATGTGTGGTACAGCGGCAATTTGAGTATTCAGCACCTTGATGTGTGGTACTGCGGCAATTTGAGAATCCAGCACCTTGATATGTGGTACAGCAGCAATTTGAGTCTCCAACACTTTGATGTGTGGCACAGCAGCAATCTGAGTATCCAGCACCTTGATGTGCGGTACTGCGGCGACCTGAGTATCTAGCACCTTGATATGTGGCACTGCAGCGACTTGGGTGTCCAGTACTTTAATGTGAGGGACGGCGGCAAAAGCCAGTGAACTGGTAACAACGGCGGCGGTAACTAGTATTGATTTAATCATTATTTTATCTCTCTCAGGGTAGTGGTAACAGTCAGCGGTTAACTTCTTGACGCTGAGAGAGATAAAGCAGGAGTTATGCCAAAGTGTTATTTCAGTTTTAAATTGGTTTTATTTTGGCTTTTTATCGGTTCATATGCGGTTTAAATTTGGTTTTTAAATTGTATTTTTCTTTCCTGTAAATGCGGGCAGATTTTGTTTCAGATACTCGGAAAACTCAGCTTCCGGTACGGCTTTGCTGTAAATAAACCCTTGTATTTCTTCACAGTTTAACGCTTTTAAAATACTGAGTTGTGATGAGTCTTCCACGCCTTCTCCCACAACGGAAAGCCCCATATTGTGGGCTATGGTGATGATGGAATCGACCATCTTTAGGTCTCTGTCAGACTTATCGATATCGTCGACAAAGGCTTTATCTATTTTCAAGCTGTGAATGGGGAATCGTTTCAGATAGGACAGAGATGAATAGCCGGTACCAAAGTCATCGAGTGCCAGACAGACTCCCATTTTAGCCAGTTGTTGCATGACTTTAATGGCTTTTTCCGGATGCTTGATAACAGTCCCTTCGGTGATTTCCAGTTCCAGATTAGCCGGTGGCAGGCGGGTCAGACGTAAAATTGACGCGATTCTTTGCTGCAGATCGGGAAGCGCGAATTGTCGCGACGACAAATTGACAGCCACACGGCCATCAAACAATCCCTGCTCACGCCACTGTTGGGCAGCAAAGCAGGCTTTTCGCATAACAAGGTCACCTATTTCAACAATCAGGCCGTTTTCCTCTGCCAGCGGAATAAAGTCATTGGGTGGGATCAATCCGTGTTGAGGATGATTCAAGCGAACCAAGGCTTCCATACCCGACACCAAACCGCTACGCAGGTTGATTTTTGGCTGGTAATAGACTTCAAACAGATCGTCTTTTAGGCCCTCTCGGATGAGATTTTCTACCTCCAACTGCCGGATTGCATTGCGGTTCAATGATTCTGAGTAGAACTGATAGCGGTTACCACCGGCAGACTTGGCATGGTACATGGCAATATCGGCCTTTCTCAGCAGCGCTTGCTCATTTTGCTCGTCTTCGGGATAAAGCACTATGCCTATGCTGACGCCGACAACCAGCTGTTCGCCTACCAGTTCAAAGGCTTGACCGAATGCGTCTATGACGCGGCTGGCTATCACTGCACTGGAACCTATATCGGGATTCTTGTCTACCAAAATGGCAAACTCATCACCACCGAGGCGATAAAGGTTGGTGTGTCCGGGTATAGATTGCTGCAGCCTTTCTGCGACCAGGATCAAAAGCTCGTCACCTATTTGGTGACCAAGAGAGTCATTGATCTTTTTGAAATTATCCAGGTCAAGGACCATCAGAGTGTGGTGATGATCTTTTTTCACCAGGTTGCCTAGGGTGACTTGCAGGTTGGAGCGGTTGGGAAGACCGGTCAGGAGATCATTATTGGTGAGTTTGCGCAGCTCTTCTTCCTGCTGTTTACGACGGGAGATATCGGAAAACACCCCAACATAATGGGTCAGGATCCCTTGCTCATCGTAAATCGCATCTATGGTGAGTTCCATCAAGAACTCTGAACCGTCGCCCTTAATGGCTTCTATATCGTTGCTCCAGCGACCGTACTGCTGCAATAACTGTTTTATTTGTTGATTGTAATTGTCAGGATAACGGCTGAACTGCAGCGTTGTGCCGAGCAACTGGTTGCGGCTGTGTTGGGTTAGTTCACAGCAGGCTTCGTTAACCTCAACATAATGGAAATCGGCATCCAGAATAAACATGCCTTCCGAGATATTCTCTATCGCCCGCTCGAACAGGCGCAGCTGCTCTTCTGCTGTCTTGAAACTGTTGATGTTTTTGATGGTTCCCGTCATACGAAGGGCATTGTCATGCTCATCCCGCTCAACAATTTTGGCCCTGTCGAGGATCCACAGCCACTCACCACTCTTGCTTTTGACTCTGTAGGTTGCTTCGAAATGATCTGTTTCACCGTAAAAATGTTTATTGAGTGCTTCTCTTACCCGCTCTCTATCTTGAGGGTGTATATTGCTCTCTTCACCATGGTGGCCGGAGCGCTGGCCGTCGCGGGGAAATTCGAGAGAACCCCAGATATTGGAGCGGTATATCTGCCCCGTTTCTATATCCCAGTCCCACATCTCATCACCGCTACCCCAGAGGGAGAGCTTTAGACGCTCCTCACTCAAGGCTATTTGACGCTGGATCTCTCTCTTGCGCAGCACGGCTTTGGTGATAGCCGTCAGTATCAGTAGTATCGCCAATACATAGAGAGTTTTGGCAAGCGTGGAAAGCCACCAAGGAGGGGTTATTTCAATTTGCAGTGTTCTGGTGATGCCTTGTTGCTGAGTCAAAGGATTAATCGCATAAACATGAAAGTTATAGGTACCAGGAGATAAGTTGGTGTAGGTTGCTGAGTTCGTTCCTTTCGATGAAATCCAGTCATCAGAAAGTCCCTCCATGCTATACATGAATTCGATATTATCTATATCGCTGCTAGGCGCACTGAATTTTAGAGTGAAAGGGTAGTCTGAATGCTTTAATACGACTTTTTCTGTATGTTGAATAGACTTATCCAGTACACCGTCACCAACACTCTCTTCTATGTTGAATATGAGTAGGGAGTCAATGGTTGGAATGATTCTTTCTTGAGAGTTTATATAATCAGATAGCTCGCTTATATCTAGTATGCTTACGCCAGAATTACCCCCAAATAGTAATTTGTTGTTAATTATAACGCCACTTTGAGAGTTGTATTCCAACTGAGCGCCATAACTCGAATTGATTACAAACTCTTGGTTGTCTTTAAACACTACAACTTCTTTTATTGATGATGCGGCAATTAATTCATCTGTTGCGACAATTGAGAATATGGATTTATTGTTGGAGTAAAATAATGAAGTGTTTTTTCCATCATATCTGAGTATGTTTTTAGGCGTGCCAAAATAAACGCTATTCTTGTTTGCTGACAAGCAGAAAACCATATCATGAGAATAAATATTATTGATACCACTACTGTCTTTTTTATACAAGCCACCTTGTGTTGCAATGTATAACTCATTGTTATGGCTGATCATATCAAAAACTGGGAATTGAGTGTCTACAGTAAAACTTTCTATCTCGGTTAGATTTTCTGCATCTAAAGATATTATCTGACCATCAACAGTGCCAATTAAAAACTGATCTTTTATTCTTTTCACAACGGATACAGGAGTAGCCATAATCTTTCTAATAGACATAGTATCTTTAGACAGTTGGAATAACCCGTCACTATTTCCAATCAAGAATCTATTATTGTCACTCAGTACTGACTTTGGACCAGTAAATTTACTATCAAAACTTTCACCTTTAACAAGGTCACTGTTTAATATTCGTATTTTATCACTTTGATCTGCAATAACGACATGATCGCTACTGTCTAGGCTTAATGACCAAGTCGGTTTGTTGGTTATGTCAAGCTTTTTTAACAGGTTTTTACTACTCTTCAAATAAACGAACCCTTCATTTATATTTGAAAGTAAGATTCCATTTTTAACTTTTTTTATATATGGACTTTTAAGAGAGTACTTTTTTGATGATACTCTTCCGATATAAGAGCTTGAATTATCTTTGTTCAGCTTAAAAATACTGTTGCCATAGGTATAGTAAAGGTGCTCACTGTCACCACCTAAAGAGTCGTATGTACCAGGAATGGAATTTACTCTATTCCCATCAATAAACTCAATGATTTCATCTTTTTTTGCTGCATACAGGGAATCAGAAATTTTCTCAATGTTTTCAATATTTAGGCTGATAGTTTTATTGTTGTGTAATAACTCACCCGAGTAAGTGAGAATATATTCACTATTTTTTATTAAGATACCGGATTTAATATTTTTTACAGATGTTGAGCTCTTGTGGATAGGGCTTTTTTCTATTTCATTGAAAATATAGGTATTTTTTGGTGTTGTGATAAAGAGTTTGTCATCACTTTCATCTATGCTTAGTACCGATTCTGAAAAGTTCACACCAATAAATCTTTCCGTTTCCGGATCGTATTTTGATAGTCCAGAATCTGTTCCAACAATGAGTGCTTGGTACTTTCTTGAATAGATTAAAGAACGGATGAATGAGCTTTTCAATCCAGAACCATCGTTGGAAAAAAACTGTTTGAAGGACCTTCCATCAAACCTGTTTAACCCATTTACTGTACCAACCCAGATGTAGCCATCCGGATCTTCAGCAATTGATGTAACAGTGCTTTGTGATAGCCCTTCGGGAACGCTGTAAACATCGGCTTTAAGTTGGATTGGGATGGCTGAGGCAGGAAGTGATGATACCAAAGTGAATAAAACAGCAAGCACCAGCGAAAAGGAGAGTGTGAGACCGTGCAGTGATTTAGGCATAAATTTAGTAAATTTTATAATGAGTGATGCCAGTACCGTTGAATGATAACTCTTTCAGAAAGTAGCCTGATTGTCAAAATTAAACCTTTCTATCACATACGTTTATCTCATTTCTGCCCCAGATATGTGGTGATAAATCGAGCTGTGCCATCCACTTAAAAGCATGCTGTGCTGTTATTGAATATAATACCTTTTGATTATAACTGCTGCAGCCCTTTGTCTTGGAACAATCTTCGATACCAATTGGAATGGAGAAAAATTCCTCGTTTGAGCAAGGGCAGTCCAGGGATTAAAGGTTAAACTGCTCAGCCTGTTGCTTGAAGGCGCGTAAATCTGTGATCAAGGAACCGGCTTGCAGACGTTCCAGATGTCTGTGTTGTTCTCCTGTGCTGAACAGCACCAGACGATCGCTGTGTTTGGTGCGCATTTTATCCATCATAAACTTGATCAGGCCGGCCCGGGTTTGGCGCTTGATTTCTGCTACCACCAGCTCACGCTGATTAAAGTGATAATCCTTATTGCCTATGCTGACCCAATAACGTTGGCCGCGGGTCTTGAGGTTGGCGTCATGTTCCATGACTTGGTTGATCAGTCCCTGCTTGGTGCTTTCCCACTGCTCATTGGTTATCTGCATCACGGCGTAGTTAAAGTCGGCGATAAACTCATCTATGGCTTCCAGTAATTGCAGTGGCCCGGCGGTCGGTGACTGTACATAGAAGATCATCCCCGGGTGGCGGTTCAGCGGCAGATAGCCTGTGCCCACCATATAACCGAGTTGTCTTTGGGTTCGCAGCTCGTGGAAGAAAGTTGACGACATGGTGTGATTCAGCAGGCTGAACAACGCCATTTTCTCAGGAGTGGCAAACACGGATTGGTAATAGACTATGATGGCGCTGTCCGGGTGAGCTATGTTCAGCTCCCTGAGTACGGTTCCTTTCCCCTGAAGGTTGACCAACTCCCTGGCCGATTCACGGCTGGGCTTGGAAACCAGCGACAGAATGTGGCTGAGTCGTTTTCCCAGAGACTGGGCTTCCTGTTCCAGCCAGTCACCATAGACCAGGCCTTCCAGATAGATTTTTTCATAGAAGGCGCTCACATGGTCATGCAGATCGTCTAGGGTGATATCTTCCAACAGCTCTGCCATCCGCAGTGGTTCATAACTGCGTTTTTGCAAGGTTACCGTCAAGCTGGTGAACAGCTGGGAGATGGGTTTGGCCTGGGCATGGTTATACCAACTGCGTAGTAACTGGCGTTTGATAAGGTTGAACCTCTCCTGGGTAAAACTGCGCTCCCGGGCTTTGTCTATCAGCAGCGCCAACAGGGTTTCCTGGTTGCCGGTAAAACCGGTTAAATGCAGGGTCAGCCCGCCCTGATGGGGGTAGATGTTGTAGCTGAGGCCGGCCACTTCCGCCTGATAGGTATGTTCGGTCAGATGATCGAGCAGCATCTCCACATACAGCCGGGTCAAGGCGGCATGTCTCGGCGTGGGGCTGGCCTGATCCGAATCGAGTGAGAGATACAGATGGCCCTTGGGGACATTGAACTCATCATCTTTCTTGTGCCAGATACGGTAACCGGCACCTTCGGCGACAATCACCGGCTCAGGATGCCGGCTGGGTTCACCTCGGGCTATGGCGTCTTCAACGATGAAAGGGTTAGGCCTTGGCAGCTCCATCCCGGTTTCAGCCTCTGCGCAGCGCCACAGTGCCAGCCTGGCGTCTTCTATGGGCTTAATTTGATAGGGGGTGTGATACCAGGCCGCTTGTTGCTCGGTATCCAGATCCTGGGCCACCAGTTGCAGGCGCATATTATCCGGGGTCATCAGGCTCATCAGTGCTCTGGCTTCAGCGACATCCAGGCCATCCATGCGATAGTCGCCATAGACGGTATCTTCAACCTGATAATGCTGCATATTGATGCTGAGATGACTGGCCAGATCCAAGGCTTTTATCTGCTCCTGGTAGCGAAATGCCAGTTTGAGCAGATTGGCCCTTTCCTGATAGCGCCAGTCTTCCAGCCCAGTATCGGCAATGAGTTTGATATAACCGAAGCAAGCAGCAACCACCTTGTCGGTTTGGTTCAAACCTCTGTCGGTCAGCTGAATGCTGATGCTGTATTCCTTGAAGTTGTAGCCGTTGATGCCGCCACCGGCGGAAAGCCCGTTGATAAGACCGGCTTCCTTGAGTTTGGAAAACAGGCTGCCGTGGCTCTCACTCCCAAGTAGGTGACTGATGAAGGTCAGTGGCTTACTGCGATAGAAGCGATCGATAGCGGGCAGGGCAAAGCTCAGGGTCAGGCGTTTTTGCTCTTTAAGCGGCACTATATGGATCTGCTTTTGCAGTTGCTCACTGGAGAACAGTGGCAGTTCGGGATAAGTTTTTTGCAGATCATGATTTTCTATTGCCGAAAAATAGCGTCTGGCATACTGCTCGAGCTCATCGATTGCCATGGGAGCCACCAGACACAGGGTCATCAGATTGGCGCTGTAATGGCTCTTGTAGAAGGCAAGCAGTTCTTCCCTGAGCTGTTGCTCGTCTCCGCCCAGGGTTTGCAGGTTACCGACGGAAAACTTGCTGAAAGGGTGCGCCGGGTTGACCGTCTCTTTCAATACTTGATAGATACGGCGGATATCATCTTTCTGCTTGAGACTGAACTCAGATTCTATGGCGTGTCTTTCTCTGTCCACCAACTCCTGATTGAACAAAGGTGCAATAAAGAACTGGCTGAATCTGTCCAGTGCCTCGGCAAATACCAGGGGATCTATGGCAAAGAAGAAGTTGGTGTGCTCTGTGCCCGTCCAGGCATTATTGCTGCCGCCATGTTGGTTGATAAAGCTGTGATAACCTCCTGCCTCGGGAAATTTGGCTGTACCCAGGAACAACATGTGTTCGAGAAAATGTGCCATCCCGGGGCGGGATTGAGGATCATCGAAGTGGCCGACATTGACCGCCATGGATGCGGCGGCCTGGGCAGAATGCATATCTTGCACCAGCAACACCCGCAGGCCGTTGGTCAGAGTCAGATGACGATAGCTGCGGTGGTCATTGGGGCTGGAAATGACAGACTGGCAAGTGCTCAAGGGATAACTCCCGTATAGACAGATTGTTATATATTGATAGCCTTATGCTTTTTTGGCAAATATCTCTTGGATTTTTCGACTAAAGATTGAGAGCTGTGCGGTTTGTTGCCGCGCTATAAACGGCTACAATTGACATAGAACCATAAGAACTTTTTCTGTAGTGAGTGATGTATGCAGCTTTTTCTAATGCGCCATGGTGAGGCCAGTTTCGAAGCACCCTCGGATCGGGAGCGAATGCTGACTGATGCCGGACGCCTCCATACGACACAGATGAGCAACTGGCTGAATGATTCAGTCTCTGCCTTTGATCTGGTGTTGGTAAGCCCCTACCTCAGAGCGCAGCAGACCTGGCAAGAACTGGGAAAGCACTTTCCTGAACCGCGTAAATGGATGGTATTGGATGAATTGGTACCATCTGCTGACCCTGAAATGGCTGCCAGCCTGGTGAAGGCATACGCGGAACAGTTCAAGGCTGACAAGGTGTTGGTGATAGCCCACATGCCACTATTGGGTTATATGGTCAGTGAATTGGTGGCCGGCATTGAGCCGCCGTTATTTGCGACCTCGTCAGTGGCACTTATTGATGTACATGGTCAGCAGGCAAGCGTGATGTGGCAGCAAGGGCCGCACAATATCGCCTAGTGCTTTCCCCAGGTTTAAAGCCGCCTTTAGTGCTGCAACTAACCTGAAATCATGCGCCTTATGTGATTAAAAGATGAATCTTAAAGCGCCAGCTAAACAAGGAACCCGGCCATGGCCGGGTTCCTTGCATTTATCGCGCTAAGTCTTTAAAAGGGGGCAGCTCTACTGTGGCTAGCGTCTGTGGGGATGTTCACCGATATCTATCAGTACCAACAGCGCCGCATCGCCGCCCCATTCTTTGGGAGCTTGGTGAAAGGCTTTGACCTTGGGGTGCTGCGCCAGCCACATGGGTAACTGCTGTTTGAGAATGCCGGTGCCGTAGCCGTGCATGACACTACAGCAAGGGCTGTGTTCACGGATACAGGCCTGGATCAAGGCTGCCAGTTCCAGCTTGGCTTCGGTTTGGCGGTAACCATGCAGATCCAAAAGAAAGTCAGGCACATAATCGCCTCTACGCAGACGTTTGACTTCCATGGCGTCCACATCGTTCCGACACCAACGCATAGGGCCGTTAACTGGCAATAATGGCTGGTAAACGTCTGAAAAATAACTGTCCGCCTGGATCTGAACTTCTTTTTCAGCCAGTTGCTTCTTGGTTTTGCTCGGCGGGCGGAAATGGCGTTTATCCTGGTCGAGCGGGGTGATCCCGGATACCAGTGCCTGAAATTCCGCCAGGCCTTCTTTGTCGTTTTCTTCGTTCATTAGGCTATTTTATTGAATCCTGTTTCTTCTGAACAGACTTCAGTTACAATGGGGGCGGAATAAGAATAAAGCCGGAGTCGGATTTTGGATAAGATCTTTGTGGATGAAGCCGTCACTGAATTGCGGACGGTAGGCGACATGTTGCGCTGGGCCGTCAGCCGTTTCAATGACGCCAATGTTTATTATGGTCATGGTACAGATAACGCGTGGGACGAAGCGGTTTCTCTGGTATTTCACGCCCTGCATCTGCCCGATGACATTGGTCAGCAGGTGATCCACGCCAATCTCACCAGCAGCGAAAAACACAAGATAGTTGAGCTTATCATCCGCCGGGTACGCGAGCGCTTGCCCGTGCCTTATCTGACCAACACCGCCCGTTTTGCCGGGCTGGACTTCTATGTGGACGAAAGGGTGCTGGTACCGCGTTCACCCATTGCTGAGATGATCCAAAACGGATTCGGTCCCTGGCTCTACAACAAGCCGGTAAGACGGATCCTCGATCTCTGCACCGGCAGCGGTTGCATCGCTATCGCCTGTGCCTATCAGTTTGAAGAGGCTGAGGTCGATGCGCTGGATATCAGCGAGGATGCACTGGAAGTGGCGCAGATAAACGTTGAGTCGCTCGGCGTGATGGACAGGGTGTTTCCCATGCAGTCCAATCTTTTCAGCGCAGTGCCACGAGCGCCGCAGTACGATCTGATTGTATCCAACCCCCCTTATGTCGATGCCGAAGATATTGCCGATATGCCGGATGAGTATCGCCATGAGCCGGAAATTGGTTTGGCGTCCGGTCGAGACGGCCTGGATATCACCAAACGCATTCTGGCCAATGCCGCCGATTACCTCACAGATGACGGTATTCTGGTGGTTGAAGTGGGTAACTCCATGGTGCACCTGATTGAGCAGTTCCCCGATGTACCTTTCACCTGGGTCAGCTTTGAAAATGGTGGTGATGGGGTGTTTGTGCTGACAAAAGATCAGCTAGTTGAAAATCAATCACTGTTCGCCATCTTTAAAGACAGTGAATAATAAAGCGGCCCATTAGCCAATGGGCCAGTAAAGGCGAGGTTCGGATGGCCGAACCTCAGCGCTCGGTCATTTTATCTCCAGGGGGAAATTAAGCGGATGTCGGGAAACAGCATAGGTCAGAACTTTGTCGTCACCACTTTTGGTGAAAGCCATGGGCTTGCACTCGGCTGCATTATCGATGGCTGCCCGCCAGGGCTTGAGCTGACCGAAGCCGATATGCAGCAGGATCTCGACCGTCGCCGTCCGGGTACTTCCCGCTATACCACAGCCAGGCGCGAGCCGGATCAGGTGCGTATTCTCTCCGGCGTGTTTGAGGGCAAGACCACAGGCACCTCCATCGGCCTGTTGATTGAAAATACCGATCAGCGCAGCCAGGACTACTCCAATATCAAAGATCTGTTCCGTCCCGGACATGCCGACTATACCTATCAGCAAAAATATGGCCTGCGCGATTATCGCGGCGGTGGCCGCTCCTCGGCGCGGGAAACTGCCATGCGGGTGGCGGCAGGGGCCGTGGCGAAGAAATACCTCAAGGCGGTACACGGCATTGAGATCCAGGGTTATCTCTCCCAGCTTGGGCCTATTTGCGCCGACACTCTGGATATGGCACAGGTGGAACTGAACCCCTTTTTCTTCCCCGATGCCTCCAAGCTGGAAGCGCTGGATGACTATATGCGCGAGCTGAAAAAATCCGGTGATTCCATCGGTGCCAAGGTCAGTGTGGTGGCCACCAATGTGCCGGTCGGCCTTGGCGAGCCGGTATTTGACCGTCTCGATGCCGATATTGCCCATGCGCTGATGGGAATTAATGCGGTCAAGGGCGTTGAAATCGGCGATGGCTTTGCCGTCGTCAACCAAAAGGGCTCAGAGCACAGAGATCTGATGTCGCCTGCCGGGTTTGACAGCAACCATGCCGGCGGTGTGCTCGGGGGTATCTCTTCCGGGCAACCCATAGTGGCGCATATGGCGCTGAAACCCACTTCCAGTATCAGCGTGCCAGGCAAGAGCATGACAGTGCAGGGCACTGAGGCTGAAGTGGTGACCAAGGGGCGGCACGACCCCTGTGTCGGGATCCGCGCCGTGCCCATTGCCGAAGCCATGTTGGCGATAGTCTTGATGGATCACTTGCTGCGTCATCGGGCCCAAAACCAGGATGTCAGCAGCTTTACACCTGTACTTGGAATGCGATAAATGCACGGACTGTTTCCCGCAGGGGGACAGCTCGCCTGGCTTTCTGCCTGCTATTTCTTCTTCTTTGGCATACTCGGTGTCATGGTGCCCTATCTGGGGGTATTTTTTGACAACCGCGGTTTCGACGCCGCCGAAATAGGCTTTCTGCTGGCCATACTCATGGCAACCCGCATAGTCGCGCCCAATGTCTGGGCGCTGGTGGCGGATCGCACCGGCATGCGCTCTGAGCTTATCAAGCTCGGCGCCTTTGCCGCCGCCTTGACCTATCTGAGTTTCTTTTATCATGGTGGCTTTCTCTATCTGGCGCTGAGTCTGGCCCTCTATACCTTCTTCTGGAATGCGATTCTGGCGCAGCTTGAGGTAATCACCCTGGAAACCCTGGGGGCTGAAGCCAACAAGTATGGCCTCATTCGCAGTTTCGGCAGTGTCGGCTATATCGTGCTGGTGGTGGGCACAGGCTGGGCCATCAAGGAATTTGGCCCCGAAGTGCTGCTTTATGTGGGGCTGAGTCTGTTTCTTGGGTTACTGGGCAGTGCCTTACCCTTGCCTTCGAATCGGGCTTCGGCGGGGGCCGGGCAGGATAAGCCGGCACTCAAACTCGGGCGGCCGCTGCTGTGGTTTTTACTGTCTGCCATGTTGCTTCAAGCCAGCGCAGGGCCTTTCTACGGCTTTTTCGTGCTTTATCTCAAACAGGTGGGTTACACAGAGGCCAGCGCCGGTATTTTTGTGGCTCTCGGGGCAATGGCGGAAATCTTCATGTTTATGATAGCGCCCAGGTTACTCGGTCGCTATGGGGTCAAGACGCTGCTGCTGGTGAGTATAGGCATGACGGCGCTGCGTTGGCTGCTGGTGGCTTTTGGCGCCGAAAGCATGTTGCTTTTGGGGCTCAGCCAACTGCTGCATGCCTTTACCTTCGGTTTGACCCATGCGGCATCCATCCAGTTTGTTCACCGTAATTTTGATATCAGTCACCGCAGCAAGGGCCAGGCACTTTACGCCAGTTTGAGCTTTGGCGTCGGCGGCGCTTTGGGCACCTGGATCTGCGGCCTGATTTGGGGCGATGGCAGCGGCGCCTTCTGGTGTTGGGTATTTGCCGCCGCGTGCGCCTTGCTGTCCATGTTGGCCGTGCTGGCTATTCCGGGTAGCGACTCCAGGCGTCAATCACAGAGTGACCCCATTGACGCCTGATGATTTCTTACAAGAGCAGAGCATCATTTGCCGGAGAGAGTTATGAGTAAAATGTTTCGACTGGGCCTTATCATTAATCCGCTGGCCGGGCTTGGGGGTAGTGTCGCCCTCAAGGGCAGCGACGGTGTGGCAAAAGAGGCGCTGAGCCTTGGCGCCACCCCCAAGGCCGGGCTGCGAATGGAGCAGGCCTTGGCTGTGATAACGCCTTTTGCCGAGCGCCTGCAAATTTATACCGCCTCGGGTAACATGGGCGCCGACCTGGCGCAAAAGCTGGGTTTTCGCACAAAGGTGTGTTACCAGGCGGCAATGGATACCAGTCGCAGTGATACCCAGGCTGCCGCTAAGGCCTTGATGGCGCAGGACCTGGACTTGCTGCTGTTTGCCGGCGGCGATGGCACGGCAAGGGATATCTATGGCGTTGTCGGTGAGCACTTCCCTGTACTCGGTGTACCGGCCGGGGTCAAAATTCATTCGGGTGTTTACGGCATTACTCCCCATGCATCCGGGCTGGTATTGAAGCAACTGCTGGAAGGCGCCCTGGTGAGTCTGATGAGCGCCGATGTGATGGACATAGACGAAGAGGCCTTCCGCCAAGGCACTGTCAGGGCGCGGCGTTATGGTGAAATGACAGTGCCTGCCGAGCCGCGATATATCCAGGCGGTGAAGATGGGCGGCCGCGAGGTGGATGAACTGGTGCTGGCGGATATTGCCGCCGAGGTGGTCGGCGATATGGAAGATGAGCTCTATATCATGGGCTCCGGCAGTACAGTGGCGGCCGTGATGGAGGAGCTGGGGCTCGATAACACCCTGCTCGGGGTGGATCTGGTGCAGAACAAGACCCTGCTGGCCTCGGATCTTAATGCGGCGCAGTTATTGAGTGCCACTGAAAATCAAAAGGTTAAGTTGGTCATTACCCTGATAGGCGGCCAAGGGCACATTCTTGGCCGTGGCAATCAGCAGTTGTCGCCCGAGCTTATCAGGCGCATTGGCAAGGAAAATATCATCATTCTTGCCACCAAAAGCAAACTAAAAGCACTTGAAGGCAGGCCGCTTATCGTGGATAGTGGCGACCAGAAATTGGATAGCGAACTTAGTGGCTATTATCGAATTGTGACAGGTTACCGGGATTACGTGATTTATCAGGTGGCCAACCCAGACTTAGCGGAGTAGAGCATGTTAGAGAAGTACGAACAGGCATTGGAGCAGTGGATTGGCGAGATAGTGGCCGGCGGTGACGATGATGCCCTGTTTGCCAGTGGTTACCTGCAGGGGCATTTTGCCGTGGTGCTGGCCGAGCTGGAAAACGAGTCAGAGCAAGGGCCGGATGCCTTGAATGAGCGGATGCAGCAATGCCTGAAACTGGCAGCCAAAGAGCTTGAAGATGCCGATTACCGTCTGGTGGATAACGCCTGGTCAGAACTGAAACAGCGGATCGCCGCCTGAGTCTGGTTTGAGCAAGAAAAAGCCCCGTTCGGGGCTTTTTTTGTGTCTGACTTTTTGTGTCTGAAATGATAGCGAATGCAGAGAGTTTACAGCGCCTTGCCTCTGATGAGCTTGCGCATCCACATCCGGTTGGGGTTGAGGCGCTGCAGCAGTGTACTTCCCACAGGCAAAGGCTGATGGCAAAGCTCTGATGCCAGAATTTCCGCCGCCAACGGGCCGGTACTGAGGCCGCGGGAGCCCAAACCACCAAGAACATATAGACCCGGATGCACAGGCGCCTGCGTCTGTTGCCAGTAGCGGGCACTCTCGGGAGTGTGCTGATGTTGCTGATAGCCCTGCATTAGTGCCCCGACATCCGGCGCTTGTCCCAACATGGGGAAGTGATCCCGGGTGACCATACGCACGCCCACTCTGGCACCTTGCCCCATCACCAGCCCCTGGTGCCAGTCGGCATCCGGATAACTCATGGCGATTTTTTGCAGGTTTTCTCTCTGCTCGGCTGCGCTGTAGGCCAGCTGCTCGGGATCTTTAACATAACTGGCTCCCAGGCAATGAATACCCTCCCAGGCCGGGGTGAGATAGCCCTTGGCGCAGAGTACAGTCTTAAGCGCTCCCAAACCGCCTTGGGTTGCCACTTCGCTGACCTGGCCGCGAAAGGGGGAGGCGGGCAGGGCCGAGGTTTGTGGCAGTGCCGTCAGCGAAGCGCCGCTTGCCAGCACCAATTTCTTGAATGGTCCAAAGCGGCGACCATCGGCGGCACTCAGCCACCAGTGGCTACCTTCTCTTGAAATATCGCTGATATGGGTTCGGGGTTGAAAGTCACAGTAAGTCGAGTCAACGGCATATTGGATCGCGGCGCGGCACAGGGCTCTGGGGCAGACCCAGCCCCCCAGAGGGTAAAAAAGACCATCTTCTTTTATATCCAATCCCGCAAGCTCTGTCGCCTCAGTGCTGTCGACACGGCGCAGAATATCCGAGTGCCAGTTTTGGCCCTCGGCAATCTTATTCAGACGGGCGCGACTTCGCTTATCAAAACCTGTATGCAACACACCGCAAAAGTCATGGGCGATATCGAAACCGGCGGCAGCCAGCGCGGTTATCCGCCGCCGACTAAAGAGAAAACCTTGTTGGAACAGGGTGTTGAGCTCGGATGTTTCCGGAGTCAACAGCGGGTAGAGCGCGCCCTGACGGTTGCCGCTGGCACTTTCACCCGCGTTTTCCTCGCTGCAAAATACCTGGCTGGCTTGTTTACGCTCGGCCAGCGACAACGCCAACTGACTGCCGGCCACACCGGCGCCGATAATGGCAACACTGTCATCGGCTGCAAGCGCCGGCTCCCGATAGAGTGGCCAGGGCGCCAGCCGGGCACTGCTTTGGTGCCGCAAGGCAAGGCGCTCAGCCTTGGCGATAGGCTCGAGCTCAGTTTGGTGAGTCAAAAGCAGCGATGCCGGGCTGCTAAAATCCGCAGCATTGAGGCCGCTATTGACCATTAAGGGCGCAAATCTTTCTTTTCTTTCCGGTAAGCACAGCAGGGCGGCGCTGTCTTTGGCCAGGCGAGCCATCTGCCAGGCCGCTGCCTGAGAGGGCAAGGACTCGGCAAGCCACAGCCAGTTGTCTATCCAACCTTGATGCCTTAAACCTGGCAGCTCTTTGAGCAGCGCTGCGTCGAATTCAAGATAGAGATCCAGTCTCAGCCTGCCGCCATCGAGCACAAAGCGCTGGCAGCCAGGGAGCGCCATGGGTTTGCCTGCCTGCAGCTCGGCGAGCAAACTCATTACTGCAGTCGTTTGACTCTCGGCGGATGTCGTATTTTCAGCCTTCTGCCATAATTGCAGTTTGTTTTTCAGAAGCTCGAGCGACTCGGCCTGAGAGTTTTTATCGGCGGCGAACAGCAAAAGTTGTAACACAAGCTTGGGATAATCCTGCCTTAGTTGGCTCCAGAGCTGTATCAGCGGCAACAGGGTTTCGCCGCCTACCGCCGCCAGACATATTTGCCGTCCAAGGGGCTTGTCATCGAGCCGGGTTTGTTGGTAGGGCGCAAGAGTTGTCGCCGGGGCTTGTGTTGTTTCTGCAGATGTGGGATTTTGGCTGCAAGTTTGCGTATTTTCACTGCCGGATGGCCGAAGTTGTTCCTGTTTCACGGGCAATCTTTTACTCTGGAGGCCTTGTTCGGCATTATTTTACCCAAGTTTATGGAAAGCTGACCACTTAAATGCTGTAAAACGGCTAACATGGCGTCAGCAAAAGTAGGTACTGAATTGTACGGAATGGATAGTAAAACATGAAAAGAGTCGTGATCACCGGAATTGGCGTTGTTTCAAGTATCGGTAATAACAAACAAGAAGTGACTGAATCTCTCAAGGCTGGCCGCAGTGGTATCACCCACTCGGATCAGTTTGAGGAGATGCAGCTGCGCAGTCATGTCTGGGGCGACATCAAACTCAATCCCGCAGAGCTTATTGATCGCAAGGCGTTGCGTTTTATGGGTGATGCCGCAGCCTACGCCTATTTGGCTATGCAGCAAGCTATTGAAGACAGCAGTCTGACCGAAGAGCAGTATTCAGATCCTCGTGTGGGTCTTATCGTGGGTACCGGCGGCGCTTCGTCTTCCAACCAGGTTCAGGCGGCAGACACCTTGCGTGCCAAAGGCGTCAAGCGCGTAGGTCCTTATATTGTGCCGCGGATTATGTCTTCTACTGCCAGTGCCTGTCTGGCGACGCCCTTCAAAATTAAAGGGATGAACTATTCCATCAGCTCGGCCTGTGCCACCAGTGCGCACTGTATCGGTCACGCGGTGGAACTTATCCAGATGGGTAAACAGGATATGGTCTTTGCCGGCGGCGCCGAAGAGATCGACTGGACCCTGACCATGGGTTTTGATGCTATGGGCGCCTTGTCGACCAAGTATAACGACACACCGGAAAAAGCTTCCCGCACCTATGATGCCGACCGTGATGGCTTTGTTATCTCAGGTGGCGGCGGCATAGTGATTGTCGAAGAGCTGGAGCACGCGCTGGCCCGTGGCGCCAAGATTTATGCCGAAGTCATCGGCTACGGCGCTTCATCAGACGGTTATGACATGGTTGCCCCAAGCGGTGAAGGTGCGGTGCGCTGCATGAAGATGGCGCTGGAGTCAGTAGATACACCTATCGATTATGTTAACACTCACGGTACTTCTACCCCTGTCGGTGATGTGCGTGAACTGGAAGCCTTGCGTGAAGTTTTCGACGGCCAGATACCGGCGATTGCCTCAACCAAGTCGCTGACAGGCCATGCCCTGGGCGCAGCCGGTGTTCATGAGGCTATATACAGCCTGTTGATGCTTGAAGGAGGGTTTATCGCGCCTTCCATCAATATCGACAATCTGGACGCGGCCGCAGAAGGTATGCCAATTGTGCGTGAATACCGCGACGCCGAGCTCAACACTGTTATGAGCAATAGCTTCGGTTTCGGCGGCACCAACGCCACACTGGTGATGCGCAAGTACAAGTAAGCGCCTTGATTCAGTGAAACAAGAAGGAAGCCGAATGGCTTCCTTCTTTGCTTATGAGCTGACACAGAACTTGTTAGTAGCTTCCTTAAATGTGCGCCGGACTCAGACAAGTCTGCAGGCCGCTGATAGAATAGCGGCTTAATCCACAACAGAGCAGGAAAGTCGATGAAGTTGGTGGTTGATGAAAATATGCCCTATGTGCAGCCCTTGTTTGCCGAGCTGGGGGAGATAGTGGCTGTTGATGGTCGTCATCTGGATGCGGCAACGGTAGCCGATGCCGATGTCTTGCTGGTGCGTTCGGTCACCAAGGTCAATGAGGCGCTGCTGGCAGGCGCACATAAACTTAAGTTTGTCGGCAGTGCCACCATAGGGACAGATCATGTGGACAAGGATTATCTGGCGTCCCGTAATATCCCCTTTTCCAATGCCCCAGGTTGCAATGCCACCGCAGTTGGCGAGTATGCTTTTATCGCCATGTTGGAGTTGGCCAACAGGTTTGATACTCAGCTCAAGGGTAAAACCGTTGGCATAGTTGGCGCCGGCAATACCGGCTCGGCGCTGGCGCGCTGCCTTGAAGCCTACGGAATCAAAACCTTGCTCTGTGACCCCTTACTGGCCAAGGCTGGAGACAGCCGCCGTTTTGTCAGCCTGGATGAACTGATTGCCGGCGCCGATATTGTTAGTCTGCACGTACCTCTGACCAGGGATGGCGAACATCCTACTTGGTATCTGTTTGACGAGCAGCGACTGGAGACATTGAAACCCGGCTGCTGGTTGCTTAACTGCTGCCGCGGTGAAGTGATAGACAATCGCGCGCTGATCCGGGTCAAGGCCAAACGGCCTGACCTCAAGTTGGTACTGGATGTTTGGCAAGGGGAGCCCAACCCCATGATGGAACTGGTGCCTCTGGTGGAGTTTGCTACCCCGCATATTGCCGGTTACAGCCTGGAAGGCAAGGCCCGGGGCACTTTCATGTTATATCAGGCCTTGATGGCGATACTCAATCGCCCGGCGGACAAGTCGCTTGCCACTCTATTGCCCGAGCGCTGGAATTCCCGGCTCGATATCAGCAGTATGCCCGATGAAAAGGCATTATTGTCTCTATGCCGATTTATTTATGATCTACGTGATGACGATGAAAAATTCCGGAAAATGCTGAAAAACCCCGCAGGTTTTGATGACATGAGAAAAAATCACCGCCATAGGCGAGAATTCAGTGCTTTGACTCTTTCAAACGCCGGGGGTTCTGGGGTAGATTGGTTGTCTCATTTAGGTTTTTCAGGAGTCGGTCTGTAAATGTCGCAGGAATTTAACGTTGTCGTATTGGGTGCCTCAGGGGCTGTGGGTCAAACCATGATAGAAATCCTCGAGGAGCGTAACTTCCCGGTGGCGAATCTGTTTCCACTGGCCAGCAGTCGCAGCGCCGGTGAAACTGTGAGTTTTCACGGTAAACAGGTAGAGATCCTCGATGTGGAGAGCTTCGACTGGACTCAGGCGCAGATAGGCTTCTTCTCTGCCGGTGGCGATGTTTCGGCCAAGTGGGCGCCGATAGCGGCCGATGCCGGTTGTGTGGTGATAGATAACACCTCCCACTACCGTTACGACCTGGATATTCCATTGGTTATTCCAGAGGTCAATCCACAGGCGATTGCCGACTTCCGTAACCGTAATATTATCGCCAATCCCAACTGCTCAACCATTCAGATGTTGGTGGCGCTCAAGCCTATCTATGATGCCTTTGGGATCAGCCGTATCAATGTGGCCACGTATCAGTCGGTTTCCGGTACAGGCAAAAAGGCGATTGAAGAGTTGGCGGGTCAATCTGCCAAGCTGCTGCAGGGCTTGCCTTCAGAGCCCAAGGTTTATGATAAGCAGATAGCTTTCAACGTGTTGCCGCATATAGATAAGTTTATGGAAAATGGCTACACCAAAGAAGAGATGAAGATGGTTTGGGAAACCCAGAAGATCCTCGGCGACAGCGAGGTTTTGGTGAACCCTACCGCGGTACGGGTACCTGTGTTCTATGGCCATTCGGAAGCGATTCATATCGAGACGCTGCAGCCGGTTGATGCCGCGGAAGTCAAGGCGGTATTGCGGGATGCCGAAGGCGTGGTGCTGTTTGAAGATGATGATGATTATCCGACAGCTGTCACCGAAGGTGCCGGTAGTGACCCTGTGTATGTCGGCCGGGTGCGCAAGGATATTTCCCACGATCTGGGTATAGATCTTTGGGTGGTCTCTGACAATATCCGCAAGGGCGCTGCGCTCAACAGTGTACAGATAGGCGAAATCCTAATCCGCGATTATCTCTAGAACTCTTTGTTTCTGTTGAAAAAGCCTGCAAGCAGCAGGCTTTTTTTGTTTTGCAAATGTGAACAGTAGCAGGGCGGACATTTCTGGTTTATAGTAATCTCAATAAATACAAATGCCTAAAGCCAGTCGTCAGTTGGCGAAACCAGCGCTTGAAAGGGAAGAATGGATGAACTTTCGCACTTCATATCTTGTTGGCCTGATGGCCGCTTTTTTTGCCCTGAACCAAGGTACTCTCATTGAACCCGCCCATGCAGAAGGCCTGAAAATTACCGGCCCTGATGGTCAGGTGCGCCAACAGGTACGCCAGTATGGTCCGACTACGCCATCAGACACCTTTTGGAGCATTGCCCAGAAAGTCAGACCGGATTCCAGTGTCAGCATCTATCAGGTCATGGCCGCTATATTTGAGGCCAACCCGCACGCCTTCACCTCCAATAATTACAACAGCCTGGAACGGGGCATGATACTGCTGATCCCTTCTAAAGAGGTGATGCAGGCTATTCCCCAGAGTATGGCCAGAGCCCGTGCCGAGCAGGACGACAAGAGCTGGTCTTCCGGTAAGCCGCTAAAAGCAGATGATGGCAAAATTGAAACTGCCAAAGCCCCCGAGCGTGAAAGCCAAGCCGCAAAAGAGCCAACGTCGGCCACCCAAACTCCAACGGCGGCGCAGCCATCCAAGGTAGCTACAAGTGCCAAGGAAAACAGCGCGCAGCCGAAAGTCAGTGAGCCATCGACTGAGCCAACTCAAGTGGCTGCAGACAAATCGCCAGCCACCACAACCGAAAACGCAGCCACGGAAGCAACTCCGGAAACGGCCGACGACAACAGCATTGAAGCGCTGCAGAGCCGCAATCTGAGCCTGACCGATGAACTGGGACGCGCGCAGGACATGCTCACAGTGGCTAATACCGATAACCAAGGGCTGCAAGCGCAAATCGATGAACTGAATCAGCGTCTGTCTGTGTTGGAAGAATCGCTGCAGGCCAGCAAAAAGCAGGAGCAGCAACTCAAAGCCGAAAATGCTGAACTCAAGCAGCAACTTCAAGCTGCCAGCACTACGGCTAATGAGCCGGACGACCTCTGGCGCAGCCTGATGGACAACCCGTTGTTACTGGCCCTGGCCGCGGCCATACCCGCGGTACTGCTGTTGTTATTGCTATGGAGCATGCTGCGCCGCAGACGTAAACAGAGTGATGCCCAAGCACCACAGACCGAAGCGGCTCCAATGGCTGCCGCGGCTGTCGCCGGCGCGGCCACAGCCGAGATGGCCAATGCCGACGATGAATTGGCGGTGCATCTGGATGATGATCCGGACGATTCCATTGATTCACTGCTGGATGTCGACAGCTCAGCGCTGCAGCCTGAGCCGGAAGTTGAGAGTGACAACGAGCAGATGGACATGGCGCAGGAGATGTTCATCGACTCGGGAGAGGGGGATGACGCCCAAGAGGCCGAAGATGAAGGCCAGTCCCTCGATGATCTCTGGGCCGAAGCCATGGGCGAGCAGGAGTCGGGTGAGCAGGAAGAACCCGCTGAAGAAGACTTGGACTCACTGCTGGCCGGATTGGACGATACCGATAAACAGGAAACCATTCCTGAAGAGTTGCAGGCCGAAAGTGTTCCAGCATCAGAGCCTGAGCTCAGTGAAACCTTACCCGAAGATGTGACGGCTGCTTTCGACCAGAGCTTTGAAGCCGAGCTTGAACAGAATCTCAATCTCGAACCCGAAGAGCAGAGTTCCGAGCCTGAATTGGATACAGAGCTGCAGAGTTTGGATCTGGAGAGCCAGCCCGATGACAGCGCTGTAGTCATTGATGAGGATGAAGATCTCAGTGCCGCCATCGCTGCCGAATTGGCCGAAGATGAGCAGGCTGAAGAAACTCTGGATGAGACACAGGAAGCCGATCTCGATGCGCTGCTGGCCGGGTTTGACGTCAAAGAAGACACAGAACCTCAAATTGAAGACGGTACTCAAGTTGAAGACGATAGTAAGACTGAAGCTGAGGAAGATCTCAGCGCTGCCATTGCTGCCGAGCTGGATGAGGATGACTCAGCTGATACTGAGCTGGGCGAAGAAGCTGACATTGATGCCTTGTTGGCTGGATTCGACTCGCCGGCAGAAGAGAGCACTGAAACGGAAGACTTAAGTGACGCAATCGCCGCAGAGCTTGAAGATGACAATGTTGCCATAGACTCCAGCGATACAGAGGCAGACATAGATGCCTTGCTGGCAGGCTTCGATGACTTGGGCGATGCTGTCGAGACTCAGGAAGCTGAAGCAGAGCCGGTTCAAGCTGAGGAAGAGAGTGAAGATCTGGACGCCTTGTTGGCAGGGCTTGCGGATGACGTAATTGCGATAGATAACGCTGATGAGGCGATAGCTGAGACTGGCGAGGAAGATAGCTCAGAGGTTGAGTCTGATGATGCCACTGAGCGCAGCGATGCCGAATTGGATGCCATGCTGGCAGGCTTGTCGCAGGCTGAGGACTTGGATGAGCCTAAGAAGTCCGATGAAACCGATACTTTAGCCGATGAGAGCAGGGATACCGACAGCGCGCCACAAAGCGCTCAACGCAGCGACAAGGATTCCGGCTTCTTCGACGATCTCAAGGCCGGCAGCAAGAGCCATGATCCCCATATTCTTGAGTGGGAGCCCTCCGCACCCAAAGAGCCTTTGGTTGAGGAAGAGCCCTCAGCGCCAAAAGAGCCTTCAGCGCAAGAAAAGCATTCTGCTGAGCAAGAGCCTTCAGCCATAGAAGAGCTCTTGGCTCAAGAGGAACTCTCTAACCAGGAACAGGCTGCTGATGTTGAAGACAGCCTAACAGATACCGAGCAGGCTCTGGATATTGATCTGGCCCAGAATACTGATGACAGTGACAAGAGCCTGAGCGACGATGACCTGTTGGCCGCTTTTTCTGAAAACGTTGCCAAGGAAGCCGAGGCGGATGAGGAATTCAGTCTCGAACTGGATGATGATGACTCGCTGGATCTCGAAGACCATAAACTGACAGTGGATGAAGCACTGGCGGCTCTCGATGCCAAAGAAAAAGGCAAGGTGGCTTCCAGCATGGTGCCTGAGCACGATCTCAGCGCCTTCCAGAAAGAAAACGGTTTTATCGATATTGAGCGCCTGCTCAGTGAAGCCGATGAAGGCAACAGTGATACCGACCCCTACAAGGAGCTGGATGTGGATATGGGGGAGCTCGACTCCCTCGTTGGCGCCGCCGCTATGGTCGATGTTGATGATGAGGAAAACTCTGTCAATGCCAAGCTGGACTTGGCGCGGGCCTATATCGAAATCGATGACAAAGACAGCGCCAAGGCATTGCTTAAAGAGGTGGAGCTGGACGGCAACGCCCGCCAGCAAGAGGAAGCTGCAGCCCTGATAAAAACCTTGGGCTAGAGCTCAATCAATACTCAAACGGCGCCTGGAGCGCCGTTTTTTATGCAGTCCGTTTATTGTCCGGGCTTTTTCTTGGAGGCGAATGCCCGCTCTGTGGTAGAATTCGCCGCCTTGAGATCAGGGGAGAAACAGATGCGTATCGCGTTGGGTATCGAATATGACGGCAGCGGCTATTATGGTTGGCAGCGCCAGGCCGAAGTGGATTCAGTTCAGGGGCAGTTGGAGCGGGCCTTATCCCTGGTTGCCAATGAGCCGATAGCACTGCAATGCGCCGGTCGCACCGATGCCGGGGTACACGCCACCGGGCAAGTGGTGCATTTTGATACTTCTGCCGTGCGTAAAGAAGGCGCCTGGACCCTGGGCGTCAATGCCAATCTGCCGGACAATATCGCGGTGCGCTGGGCCAAAGAGGTAGACGACAGTTTTCATGCCCGCTTTTCGGCAACCGCTCGCCGCTACCGCTATATCATCTACAACCACAATTTCCGTCCCGGCATTTTGCGTGGTGGCGTCAGCCATTATCACGGCGACCTAGACGAGCAGAAGATGCATCAGGCGGCCCAGTATCTGCTGGGCGAGCGCGACTTCACCAGTTTCAGGGCGATCCAATGCCAGTCGCGCACCCCGTTTCGCAATGTGCACAGGGTCAGTGTGACCCGCCAGGGCATGTATGTGATAGTGGATATCGAAGCCAATGCCTTTTTGCATCACATGGTGCGCAATATTGTCGGCTCGCTGCTGGAAGTGGGGCTTGGCAATCAGCCGCTGGATTGGCTGGGACAGTTGCTGGAGCTCAAAGACAGAACCAAGGCTGCCCCAACGGCCAAACCCAATGGCCTCTATCTGGTGCATGTCAGCTATCCTGAGCAATATCAACTGCCCAAGTTGGCCATGGGCCCACTGTTTATGCCAGACTGAAACCGTTAGCATGCTGTTGCCGCTACGCTTTTGCTTGCGGCAACATCAAGATTTAAGGGAAGAATCAAATGTTGCAATCATCCGCTCATCCGCATCAGCTACCGGGAGCCAACGCTCCTTTGTCTGTTTGGCTGGACTACCTGCTGGCCATTCATCCGACCGAAATCGATATGGGGCTCGAGCGGGTCACCCAAGTTGCGGCTAGGCTCGGGGTGCTGTCACTGGGCAGCACCAAGGTGATCACAGTTGCCGGTACCAATGGCAAGGGCAGCACCTGCCGTATGCTGGAGCAGATCATGCGCGCGGCGGGTTATCGGGTCGGGGTTTACAGCTCGCCCCATATCATCAATTACAATGAGCGGGTGCGAATAGACGACGTCGATGCACCGGACAGCGACTTTATCTCGGCCTTTGAAACCATAGAGGCGGCCAGGGGCGACACCTCGCTGACCTTCTTTGAATATGCCACCCTGGCCGGATTACTGCTGTTCAAGCAGGCCAAGCTGGATCTGGTTATTCTGGAAGTGGGGCTCGGAGGCAGGCTGGATGCCACCAATATCATAGATGCCGATGTCAGTGTGGTAACCGCCATAGATCTTGATCATCAGGCGTATCTTGGTGACACCCGGGAGTTGGTTGGCCGTGAGAAAGCCGGCATCTTCCGTAAGAACCGCCCGGCGATAGTGGGCGATGCCGAGATGCCTGCCAGCGTAGTTGAGGTTGCCAATGAAAAGGGCGCCTTACTCAAGGCGGTAGGGCAGGCATTTTCCTACAAGCAAACCCGCACAGGCTGGGATTTTTGCGGTGAGCACTGGCAGTTTGCAGACTTACCCAAGCCGCAATTACCTCTGCCCAATGCCGCCACTAGCTTGGCGGCGCTGGAACAACTCTGGCCTGAACTTTCCGAAGCGGCGATTCGCTCAGGGCTCGCCAGCGCCAGGCTCAGCGGCAGAATGGAGCATATCAGTGAGGCGCCGCTGATTATTTTGGATGTGGCGCACAATCCCCACGCGGCCCGCTATCTGGCGCAAAGGCTGGATGAACTGCAGGCCAAGGGGCGAGTCTATGGCGTTTGCGGTATGCTCAAGGATAAGGATATCGAAGGCGTGATGCAGGCGCTGGCGCCTAGCATAGACAGCTGGTTGTTGGTGACGCTGCATAATGAGCGTGGTGCCGATGCCGGCCGTTTGCGAAAAGCCCTGCCGGATGGCTGTGACGCCCGGGAATTTGAACAGATGCCGGATTGCTGGCAATACCTCAAACCCAAACTCGGCGCCGAAGATGTGGTAATTGTCTTTGGCTCCTTTTACACTGTTTCGGGCTTTAAAGCGCTTATCTAATTGACTGGAAGGAAGATATTTTGTCGACTCAGTTTCATAACCGTCTGGTAGGTACCGTAGTTTTGGTCGCCTTGGGGGTGATCTTTTTACCTGACATTCTCGATGGCAAGAAAGAGCGCCAGCAAGAGCAGTTCACTGAAATTCCGCTGCGGCCGGATACCGAATCGCAATTGGCGGAGCCGGGAGAGTTTGAAACCCTGGATGTCGCCGAGACTCTGGACTTGGCACAGGAAACAGACGAGCCTCAGGTTGAAGTCGAACCCGCTCCCGAGGTGAAAGCTACCGAAAACAGTGTTTCCAACACCGCCCAATCCAAGCCACAGGAGGTCAAAAAGACTCCTGAACCCAAGGCCAAACCCAGTGATGCAGCCTGGACTTTACAGCTCGGCGCCTTCAGTAACGCGGCCAATGTCAAAGCCCTGGTAGCCAAATTGCGCAAGGCCGGATTCAGCGCCTATACCTTGCCGGACAAGCCTGTGGACGGAAAGTTGACCCGGGTGTTTGTCGGTCCGGATGTCTCCAGTGATCGCATCAAACAGCAACAGAAGAAGGTTGAAGAGTTGACCAAACTCAAGGGTAAAGTGGTTCGCTATAACCCACAGGAAAGATGACAGTTTGCCCCGAGTCGGCAAGCAATTATTTACGCCCCGGGGGTGAGAATGCTTGCCTTCTCTGGTAGAATCCCGCCGACTTAAATCTTCACCGGATACTTCTACCCATGGTTTGGATAGATTACGCCATCATCATAGTTATCGGATTATCGACCCTTATCAGTCTGATCCGTGGTTTTGCCAAAGAAGCCATGTCGCTGGTGGTTTGGTTCGCCGCCTTTTTCATCGCCAGCCAGTTTTATCAGGACCTTGCCGTTCATATCACTCAAATCAATGATGAGGTGCTGCGAAACGGGGTCGCCATCGCCATCTTGTTTATTGTCACCCTGATAGTGGGGGCCTTGGTGAACTATTTGATAGGCCAGTTGGTCTCCAAGACAGGACTCTCGGGAACGGACAGAATTCTTGGCCTGTGTTTCGGTGCGCTGCGCGGCGCATTGATAGTCAGTGCCATACTCTTTTTTATGGATGCCTTTACCGGCGCGCCCAAAACCGATTGGTGGCAGGGTTCGCAACTGGTGCCCGAATTCGGGGTGGTTATCCAGTGGTTTTTTGACTACCTGGAAAATACCTCAAGCTTTGTACCCAAAATATAAAAAATACAATTATCAGAACATCTTACAATGAGGAAGCTTACCCATGTGTGGTATCGTCGGAATCGTTGGCCGCTCGGCGGTCAATCAGACCATCTATGATGCACTGACAGTGCTTCAACACCGTGGCCAGGATGCTGCAGGCATAGTGACTATCGATCAGAATGCCTTTCGCCTGCGTAAGGCCAATGGTCTGGTCAAGGACGTATTTGAACCCAAGCATATGCAGCGGCTGCAGGGCAACGCCGGCTTAGGCCATGTGCGTTATCCCACGGCTGGCAGCTCCAGTGCCTCTGAAGCCCAACCGTTTTATGTGAACTCTCCTTTCGGGATCTCTCTGGCGCACAACGGCAACCTGACCAATACAGTGCAACTGGCCGAAGGGCTGCGCAACAAGCGCCGCCATGTGAACACCACTTCCGACTCTGAAGTGCTGCTCAACCTGTTGGCCGATGAGCTGGACAAAACCGACAGCCTGACCTTGAGCCCGGATGAAGTGTTCGATGCGGTTTCCCGGGTGCACGCCGACACCCGCGGTGCCTACGCCGTGGTGGCCATGATTATCGGTCAGGGCCTGGTGGCATTTCGCGATCCTTTCGGTATTCGCCCTCTGGTGCTCGGCAAGCACGAGACTGCCTCTGGTACCGAGTATATGGTGGCCTCAGAGAGCGTGGCACTGGATGCCGTTGGTTTCGAAGTGATGCGCGATGTGGCTCCCGGCGAAGCCGTGTATATCACCACGGAAGGTGAGCTGTTTACCCGTCAGTGTGCCGAAGCGCCAAGCTATGCCCCCTGTATCTTCGAATTCGTTTACTTTGCCCGTCCGGACTCCACCATAGACAAGGTGTCAGTCTATGCCAGCCGGGTCAACATGGGCGCCAAGCTGGGTGAGAAGATCCGCAAGGAATGGTATGACCATGATATCGATGTGGTGATCCCTATTCCGGAAACCTCCTGTGATATCGCCCTGGAAATTGCCCGTGGCATGGATCTGCCTTACCGTCAGGGATTCGTGAAGAACCGCTATATCGGCCGTACCTTTATCATGCCGGGGCAGCAGGAGCGCAAGAAGTCGGTCAGACGCAAGCTCAATGCCATCAACGCCGAGTTCAAGGACAAGAATGTGCTGCTGGTGGACGACTCCATAGTGCGTGGTACCACTTCAGAGCAGATCATCGAGATGGCTCGTGAAGCCGGCGCCAAGAAGGTGTATTTCGCCTCGGCCGCGCCCGAGATCCGCTTCCCCAACGTCTACGGCATAGACATGCCAACCTCCAATGAGCTGATTGCCCATGGCCGTGATGCCGATGAAATCGCCCGTCTCATTGGCGCAGATGGCATCATCTTCCAGGACCTGAGCGATCTGGTGGAAGCGGTGCGAATGGAAAATCCGGATATCAAGCGTTTCGAAACCTCAGTGTTTGACGGCCACTACATCACCAAGGATGTGGATCAGGCCTATCTGGATCATCTTACCCAGCTGCGTAACGACGATGCCAAGGCCAACCGCAACAAGGATATAGGTACCAACCTGGAGCTGCATAACGTCTGCCATCCTTGATAAGTCCTCTCTGATAAAGCCAACCCTTGAGGTTGGCTTTTTTCTGTGCCAGTCAGTATGCTGAGCCTCGACTGTTGATGGTGCAGGGAGAGAAGCACAATGGATAAGTACCGGGAAACCGTGGCCACCTTTGACAAAATGGCGCTTCCCTATCGGGATAAGTTTGCCGGCAACGATTGTTATGACTCGGCCCATAACCGATTTGCCTCCTTGCTGAAGCAGTATCAGGCCAGTGCCGGACGGCGCCTGCGGTTACTGGATATCGGTTGTGGCCCAGGGCATGTCAGCGGCATGTTGGCAAAAAGGGTGCCTGAGCTCGAGATAGTGGGTATAGATGCGGCGCCGGCTATGGTGGCACTTGCCAGTGAATTGTTACCCGAGGGACGTTTTTATCGGCTGGATAGCCGCGAGCTTGGTTGTCTTTCGTCGCTGCTTGAAGCTGATGCCGTGCAGGCTATCGCAACCTTAGATGTGCCTGAAAGTGCAGCTACGCCCCTAAGCCTTGGGGTTTCTGATGGCTCTAATACCCTTGATGACTTTAATGCCCTTAATGGCTTAGACACGCTAGAGGGTTTTGATGCAATAGTTCTGCTCTTCGTCACGCCTTATCTTGAACGTCAGGATGTGATTGCCTTACTGCAAGACTGCCGTGCGCTACTGAATGACGGCGGGCTCCTGTATCTGGCCTCCATGGAGGATGACTATCAAGAGTCCGGCTATCAAAGCTCCAGCGCAGGAGACAGGGTATTTATCCACTATTATCCCGAAGTGTTTTTCGTCAGTGAGTTGGCCGCGGCCGGGTTTGAGCTCATCGACAGCCTGCGTAAACCCTATCTGGAGCAGGGCGAGGTCAAGGCCACAGATCTGTTTCTCTACGCCAAAGCCGTGTAAAAACAAAGGCGCTTCAGAGGCTGATAGCGCCTGAGCTTTTCAGGTAAAACGCTTATTTTGCCCGCTACTTTTTGTTCACTGCTTTTTATCACGACTGTTGGCTCGTGAATTTGTCTCACGATTTTTTCTCGTGGCCTTTTCGCGTAACTTTGTCTCGTGATTTTTTTCTCAGTTAGCGAGCCGTTTTGCGAATAAACTCCAGCAGGCGGTTATTGGCGGGCATGGCATGGTCCTGACAAAGCTCAAGTCCCTGGGCTGCAGCCAGCATCAGGATCCACTCTTGATCGCGAATGCCGCTTTGCGGATCGCGCTGCCTTAACATGGCATCGAACACCCGGTTGGAGTCGCTGCTGTAATCGCCTCGGTAGTTGAAGGGGCCATAGAGGCAGAAACGGCCGCCGCTTTGCAATACTTTGCCTATGCCGGTAAACATCGCCTCCACCATGGGCTGGCTCATGATATGCGCAGTATTGGCGCTATAGATGGCATCCGGCGCCGGCTCAGTTGCCGCCTGCGGCCAGGGTGAACATACCTCCAGAGTGATCACCTCGGCCAGGTTACTCGCCGGGAGTTTGGCATGCCAAGCGCGGATCCCATCCAGATACTGGGGCTGATCGCTGCATTGCCACACCAGATGCGGCAACTGCGGGGCAAAGTAGACAGAGTGCTGACCTGTTCCACTGCCTATCTCCAATACCCTGCGGCAGCCTGAAAATGCCTGTTTGAGTATTTTGAGTATCGGCTCGCGGTTGTTTTCACAGGCTTGGGAGAAGGGCGCGGGTATCGAAGACATAAAAGATTTCCTGCAATCTTGCCGTCGTGACGGCTGAGTGAGTCTGGTGTTTTATCGTACTGACTTTATAACATCGCCAGAGGTTTAAATCATGGCAAGACTAATCTTGCGAAGAACATAAAAAAGCGCCCCTGAGGGCGCTTGGGTCGTTTTCAGTCTCAATCGACAGTCTTATTGGGCAGGCTTGAGATCTATGCGGTAGACGGCAAAGCCCAGCTCATCGGTACTCAGCTTGGTCATAGTCCTTTGCTGGTTGGCCTGGATGAAGTTGGCGGCCTTGTCACTGTCCTGGGTCGCAAAGCGGATATCCAGGGCAACAGCCGTATCTATACTCTTGAAGTCCCAGTTATAGTCGGCCGTGGGGTTGACCATGGCGTCATACTTGTCGGTTTCAGGATTGTACTTGGACTGCTCTGTGATGTAAGCCGCCAGAGCTTCACGGTTGGTGTCCGGCAGTTCCAGTACCACGTGCTCGCTGCCGGTGCCGGCAAACTTTCCGCCAAAGGCGCGGTAGTTGTTGGAGGCGACGATAAATTCCTTGGCCGCCAGGTTTTCACCTGTATAGACAGTGCCTTCGCTGTCGGTGAAGGCCAGATCCACAATTCGTGAGGCATCGGCATTGACCAGAGCACAATCCCGGTCGTATTTGCTCGGCTGTGTCACGTCTATCTTGTAGGACACGCCATCGATAACATCAAAGTTATAGGTGGGGTGGTTATAGTTCACTAGCTCCTGCGGCTCAGTGCTGGCAGGATCTATCTGGTTGAACTGGTTGGCTGAACACTCGAGCCAGTCTTTCAGCTCGGCGCCGTTGACCTTAACCGCTACCATAGTGTTGGGGTAGAGGTAGAGATCGGCGGCGTTCTTGAAGGTCAGCGGCCCCTTATCCACCATTACATACTGATCGGCATCACTGGTGGTGCTGTGGCGACCACCGGCCTTGAACGGCGCGGCTGCAGAGAGCACCGGCAATGACTTGAGCGCTTCCGGCAGTTTGGCCTTGACGTTGGCTATCTGGGCGTCGGAGACAATCTGCACAGTCGGGTCGTCCTGCACCAGCGTCAGGAAGCTGAACATGTCGGCGGCAGCTACCCCGATTGGCTGCTCGACAAAGGCGATGGTGCCCTGGTGTTCCAGCTCAACCGCATCGTGAATGTCCTTATCGGCTTCCACCAGAGGTGTCTTGTTGGCACCGTCATAGATAGGGCGGGCCTCAGTGCGGGCCGAGAGTACAGTCCATTTGCCGTCTTTACGTTGCAGTTTGAAGTCGACCAGGCCCATGTTGTCGCCCCAGCGACCCGGCATCACGGCGGGGACACCGTTAAGCAGGCCTTTTTCCACATCTGTGTTGGGCAAGTCGGCATAGCGGGCATCGGGGAAGATGGAGTGGCTGTGGCCAAACATGATGGCATCAATGCCGTCGACATAGGTGAGAGCATAGGTGGCATTTTCGGCAGCAGGATCGCCTGGGTTTTCGGTGGAGCCAATGCCTGAGTGCGGAATGGCGATAATGATATCGGCGCCTTCAGCCTTCATTTGCGGCACAAATTTCTTGGCGCTCTCCACTATGCTCTCGGCGCGTACCTTGCCGGTGAGGTTCTGCTTGTCCCACAGCATAATTTGCGGAGGCACAAATCCTATATAGCCAATCTTGAGCTTGTGACTGTTGCCGTCAGTGTCCTTAACCTCGGTTTCCTTGATGAGGTAAGGGGTAAACAGGTTGTCACCTTTCTTGAGTCCCTTCCAGCAATCATCGGCATCACAATAGACGTTGGCGTTGACATAGGGGAACTGGGCGCCGGCGAGGGATTTCTCCAGGAAATCCAGGCCGTAGTTGAATTCGTGGTTGCCTATGTTACCCACGGCATAATCGAGCAGGTTCATCGCCTTGTAGGCGGGGTGCACTTCGCCATCGGTGATACCGACCTTGGCCATATAGTCGCCCATGGGGCTGCCCTGCAACAGATCGCCGTTATCGACCAATACTGTGTTGGTGACTTCTTTGCGGGCGGCATGGATCAGGCTGGCGGTACGGGCCAGACCTATAGTAGGGTCTTCCTTGCCGCTGTAATAGTTGTAATCCATGATGTTGGTGTGCAGATCTGTGGTTTCCAAAACCCGCAGATCCACGCTCACCGTTGGCTCATCCTTGTTGTCACTGCCACAGGCACTGAGACCCATTGCGGCGGCAACCGCCAGTGTTACTAATGTTTTAGTTTGCATTGTTTACTACTCTTGGTTTTTATTATCGACCCCGGGAGATTATCCCGTCCATCATCCGGTTAACTCACTGTTAATCATGTGATTAATCTGGTTAACCAAGGCGCAGTATACCCAAAGGCGGCGACACTTATGTGACATCGGCCGTTAAAAACGGGTGACAATTTGTGACAAGTGGCAAATAAATGTCCGCTGACTGTCCCGGTTGTTCAAAACTTGTTCCAGTGACCGCAAGAGGCCCGACTTTGGCGCTGGATTTCTGCTCAGTCATGTCGGCCCCTCGGGGGAGGGCAGAATTTCTTACAGTTAAGTCATTGTCCAAATAGCGGAAGAGTTGTTAAGGTAATGGCGGGAATCAACAGGGCTGTTGCCCCGCCGAGACAGGTGTCCCGGGTATTCAATCATAACTAAGCAATAGCCTGCCGTTAATGGAGTCAAGATGCGTAAGACATTAATCGCCACCGCCATAGGCGCTGCACTGGTGCTGAGTGCCTGTGCCGAACAGCAAACCAATGAAACCGTCAGCAATGCCCCGGCCAAAGAAGCGAGCCAAAGTATGCCAGAGGCAAAAAGTACCGAACAAACAGCAAGCAATGTGCTGCTCAGCCCAAGTCCGCTGCAGTATCATGCCCCGCAGTTCGACAAGATAAAAATCGCAGACTATCTGCCGGCCTTTGAAGCCGGGATCAAGGAACACAACCAGCAAATTGCCGGCATAATCAACAACAGCGAAGCCGCTTCGTTTGATAACACCATAGTGGCGATGGAAAAGACCGGCGCCATTCTCAATCGTACTTCCAGGGTCTTCTTCAATCTGGCCGGGTTGATCTCCAACGATGAGTTTCAGGCCATTCAAGGGGAAATCGTTCCCAAGCTTACCGAACACAGCGACAATATTTTCCTCAATCCCAAGTTGTTTGCCCGGGTTGAAGCTGTCTACAACCACAAAGATAGCCTGAGCGCGCAAGATCAGCGCCTGGTGGACTTCTATTACAATCAGTTCGTCCGTGCCGGCGCCAAATTGAGCGAAGCCGACAAGACCCAAATGCGTGAGCTCAACGGTGAGCTGGCCACATTGTCGACCGAGTTTTCGCAAAACATTCTCAAGTCGTTCAAGGATGATGTGATCCTGGTGACCGATAAGGCGCAGCTCAAAGGCTTGAGTGAGGATGAGATAGGCGCCCTGGCCAACGCCGCCAAGGAAGCGGGTAAAGAGGGTTACCTGATAAGCCTGGTGAATACCACCCGCCAGCCACTGCTGTCGAGCCTGGAAGACAGAGGCCTGAGAGAGAAAATTTGGCAGACTTCGGCCAATCGCGCCATGGCCAGCAATGGTCCTATCGTACTCAAGCAGGCACAGTTGCGCGCCGAAAAGGCCAAACTGCTGGGTTATGAAACCTGGGCTGACTATGTACTGGCCGATCAGATGGCCGGTAATCCGGATGCGGTATTTGCCATTTTGGATGACCTGGCACCCAAGGCCGTTACCAAGGCTAAGGCTGAAGGCAAGGATATCCAGGCGCAAATCAAGGCTTCCGGTGCCGACTTTGAGCTGCAGCCATGGGACTGGGCCTTCTATGCCGAGCAGGTTCGCAAGGCCAAATACGATCTGGATGAGAGCCAGATCAAGCCCTACTTCGAATTCAATACCGTGCTGAATGACGGCATGTTCTACGCCATGCAGAAGTTCTACGGCATCA
Organism: Shewanella sp. YQ_9; assembly: GCF_043103185.1. NCBI lineage: Bacteria > Pseudomonadati > Pseudomonadota > Gammaproteobacteria > Alteromonadales > Shewanellaceae > Shewanella > Shewanella sp. YQ_9. Next base: position 125,644 of record NZ_JBICJO010000014.1, on the reverse strand, counting down.
CAATGAAAGAGCGCAAGGATCTGCCGGTATGGCAGGAAGATGTCCGCGCCTGGGAAGTATTCAACGAAGACGGCAGCTCCATCGGGCTCTTTTATCTGGACCCTTACGCCAGAGTAGGCAAGAACGGCGGCGCCTGGATGGATGAGTACGTGACCCAAAGCTTCCTTTTGGATAACAAGCCTGTGGTGTACAACGCGCTCAATATTCCCAAGCCGGCCGAAGGTCAGCCTACGCTGATGACCTTTGATGAAGTGACGACCATGTTCCATGAGTTTGGCCACGGCATTCACGGTTTGTTCTCGCAGGTGAAATACCCAAGCCTTGCTGGTACCGCTACTCCAAGGGACTTTGTTGAGTTCCCATCCCAGGCCAACGAGGATTGGGCCACAGATCCGGACGTTTTGGCTCACTATGCCAAACATTACAAAACCGGCGAGCCAATTCCGCAAGCCTTGCTGGAAAAAGTGCGAGCAGCGGCTACCTTCAACCAGGGCTATGACACGGTAGAGTATCTGGCCGCAGCGCTGCTTGATATGGAGTGGCACTCCCTCAAGGCCGGTGAACAAGTGGCGGACGTTAAATCCTTCGAAGCCAAGGCCCGTGCCAAACATGGCCTGGATTACGCGCCTGTGTTGCCACGTTACCAGTCGACTTATTTCAGCCATGTATTCGGTGGCGGTTACTCGGCCGGATATTATGCTTACCTGTGGACCGAAGTGTTCGCTGCCGACGCCTTTGCCCATACCATGGCTGAAGGTGGCCTCAAACGAGCCAATGGTGACAAGTATCGTCAGGCAATTCTCTCCAAGGGGAACAGTGAGGATCTGATGCAGGACTACATCCAGTTCCGCGGCCAGAAACCCACAGTGGATGCGCTGCTCAAGCGCCGAGGCTTGGTAGACTGAAACCCTTGATAACACCCGCCAAATGGCGGGTGTTTTTTATACCTCAGATAAGATGATAAAAGCTATGGAAGCTATTCGTTATCCCATCAAGGGCAGTTGCCAGTGCGGCGCTGTCAGTTATCGCTTGTTGGCGCCACCGCAGATGGTGGTGGCCTGCCACTGCAAGGAATGCCAGAAGCTGTCCACCAGTGCCTTCAGCATCACGGCGATTGTCAGAGCCGAAGATATAGAATTCATTGGCGAACTGAGCCATTGGCAGCGTGGTTCGGCCAGCGGCAATATCAGCGCCGCCAAGTTTTGTGGTCGCTGCGGCAATCGTATCTATCACTACAACCCGGCTGAGCCGCAGAGTATCAAGCTCAAGCCCAGTAACCTGGAAGATACCCGTATCATTCAGCCGAGTGCCCATGCCTGGGTCAGTGAAAAGCAGGACTGGTTTGTTATCCCGCCCGGAGTCAAGCAATACAACGGTCAGCCTTGAGAAAGCCCAGCCCTGATAAAGAACTAAAAAAGCCGTTCACTGAGTGAACGGCTTTTTGATTGCGCTGCTGGACATTGCTAATCCGGCAAGCGTTTATTCCGCGAGCAGGCCGCGACTGCGCAGCAGTGGCTCAATGGCGGCTTCCTGACCACGGAACGCCTTGTAAAGCGCCATAGGATCTTCACTGCCACCGCGCTCAAGGATGTTACTGCGGAACGCCTTGGCGGTAGCCGGGTCAAAAATACCGTTTTCCTTGAAGGCCTCAAAGGCATCGGCGCCGAGAATATCAGACCAGATATAGGAGTAATAACCGGCCGAATATCCTCCGGAGAAGATGTGGCTGAAGTAGGTGGAGCGATAGCGCGGCGCTATCTCAGGGATCAGCCCCATCTTGCTCAGCGATTGCTGCTCGAAGGCGGCCGCATCCTGAGGTTCGGTGACGCTGCTGCTGTGCCAGTCCAGATCCAGCTTGGTGGCTGCCATGTATTCCACCGTGGCGAAACCCTGGTTGAACTTGCTGGCGGCGCGGATCTTGTCTACCAAACTCTGGGGGATCACCTCACCAGTTTGATAGTGCTTGGCAAAATGCGCCAGCACATCCGGTTGAGTCATCCAGTTTTCCATCACCTGTGACGGGAACTCCACATAGTCGCGGGGCACGGAAGTGCCGGACTGTGAACGATACTCCACCTTGGACAGCAAGGCGTGCAGCGCATGGCCGAATTCATGGAACAGGGTACCTGCTTCATCGAAAGTCAGCAGCGTCGGTTCATCGCCACTGGGGCGAGGGTAATTGAGTACGTTGACTATGATGGGCTGCTCGTTGACGCCATCGACCACCGCCTGGCGGCGATAGGCATTGGACCAGGCGCCTCCGCGTTTGCTGTCACGTACATAGTAATCGCCAAAGAAGATACCGATAACGCTGCCGTCTTTGTCTTTCACCTCGAAGGTGCGTACATCCGGGTGATACTTGGGCAGATCGTCACGCTCGGTGACACTGATGCCATAGAGGCGGTTGGCGGTGTAGAACACGCCCTTGAGGGTGTTTTCCAGCGAGAAGTATGGCTTGGTCTGCTGTTCGTTGAAGCTGTACTTGGCGACACGTATCTTGTCGGCATAGTACCACCAGTCCCAGGCGGCCAGTTTGAAGTCTTTGCCTTCGCTGTCGATAAGCTTTTGCATCTCGGCCTTTTCGGCTTCGGCCTGGGCCAGGGCGGCGGGCCAAATTTTATCCAGCAGGGCGTAGACATTTTCCGGAGTCTTGGCGGTACGCTCTTCCAGCACATAGTGGGCGTGGCTCGGATAGCCCAGAAGCTGGGCTCGTTTGGCTCTAAGAGCCGCCAGCTCTGCCAGCACCTTCTTGTTGTCGTGGGCGTTGTCGTTGTTACCGCGCTCGATATAACCCTTGTAGAGTTTTTCTCTCAGCTCACGATTATCGGCATAGGTCAAAAACGGGGTGACGGAGGGGCGTTGGGTGGTAAATACCCACTTGCCGGGATGGCCGCGCTTGATGGCCGCCTGGGCGGCAACGTCAATCACATCCTGCGGCAGACCGGCCAGATCGGCCTGTTTGTCTATCACAAGTTCAAAGTCGTTGGTTTCTGCCAGCACATTATCGCCGAACTCCAAGCTCAACTTGCCAATCGCTTCATTGAGCTTTCTAAGCTCCGCCTTGCCGGCGTCATCCAGGTTGGCACCGCCGCGGCTGAAGCGTTTGTAGGTGTCTTCGAGCAGTTTCTGCTGCGCCGGGTTCAGTACCAGCTGATCTTTTTGCTGATAGACAGCCTTGACCCGCTGAAACAGGGCGTTGTTCAGGTAAATATCATCGCGGCTGGAAGATAACAGCGGGGATACTTCCTTGGAGATCTTCTGCAGCTCGGCGGAGGTGTCGGCGCTGGTGAGGTTATAAAACACCCCTGACACCTTGGTCAGCAAGGCGCCACTGCGCTCCATGGCTTCTATGGTGTTGGCAAAGTCAGCGGCGGCCGGATTATCTATGATGGCTTGAATCTCTGCCTTGCGCTCGGCAATCCCTTGTTTGAAGGCCGGCAGGTAATGCTCGGACTTGATGCGATCAAAGGCGGGGATTTCAAGGTAAGTATTCCAGGGCTGGAAGAAAGGGTTGTCCCGGGTTTGTTCGGCCTTGGCAGCGGCTGGGTTTGTGCCTGTACCATTCTGGAGAGCAGGCGCTTGGGTTTGGGCAGATGTGTCGCTCTGGGATACAGGCTGGTTGTCGCAGGCGCTCAGTGTCAGCGCCAATCCCAGGGCCAGAGCCACTGGAGAGAGGGTCATTCCCTTCATTGTTATTCCTCTATGCTGGTGTTTATCTCCCGTATGGCGCGGCGGGCCGCGCCGAAGCCGTCCTTAGTAACATGCCGTATTGAAAAAGGCCAATTTTGTCCTGTTTAGTTTGTAACAAAATTTAGCGAATGCAGTATCGAAACTGTATCTGTGGCACACTCTCAGGCCTTTGATAATAAAAGATAACAAAAGCCACCCTGCCATGATGATTAGAACACTTTCCCGTTTATCCCTGTCCCTGTGCTTGTTCGCTCCTTTTGTAAGCGCAGAGAGCGGCCTTACGGCTCAGCCCTCGAGCCAGGTTTCAAGCCAGACTTCAAGCGTAAGTGCTGCCCAAGGTACAGAGTCTGCAACGAGTAAAGTCTCGCCACTGTCGAAAACCTTGGCCCAGTACAGCCTTGACCGCTACGGCAGCGAGATGGAACAGAGCCTCGCCGAGTTGGTGCACTTTAATACCGAGGCTATCCCAGGGTTGACGCCCGACACCAATCCGGAATTCATTGGCTTCAAGCAGGCGCTCAAGGCCCAAGCGGAGCAGTTGGGGCTGGATTATGCCGATCACGGTTATGTGCTCTTGATAGGTCTTGGCGAAGACAGGGGCGGCGGCGCTAACAAGCTTGGCATTATTACCCACGGGGATGTGCAGCCGGCCAATTCAACGCTTTGGCACCAGAGTCCCTATCAACTGGATACTCAATCGCAACCGGGCAAGTTGATAGGCCGCGGCACCGAAGATGACAAGGGGCCGATAGTCACCGCCATGTACGCCATGAAGGCGCTCAAGGACAAGTCGGTAAAACTGAATCGCCGCATTGAGCTCATGGTATATCTGGCCGAGGAGTCGGACTGGGAGCCGCTGAAAGTGTTTCTCAAGGACTATCAGGCGGGGGATATGAATATCACCATAGACGCCGAATATCCTGTAGTCACCGCCGAGAAGGGCTGGAGCCAGATAAAACTCACGATACCTGAACCCAAAGTCAAGGCGCCTAATTTCGATAAACCGCAACTGCAGCATTTCAGCGGTGGCTCCTTTGCCAGTCAGATCCCCCAGCAGGCCTTGGCCCTGATCCGCGGAGCCGACAGCGCCATGGTCAGCCGTTTGCAACGCGCCGCAGAGTCCCAGCAGGGGATGCGCTATGATTTTACCCTGGATTTCGACAGCCTGGAGATCGCCGCCAACGGTAAATCGGCCCATTCCTCAACCCCTGAAGATGGTGTCAATGCCGTGACTCATCTGGCTGCGCTGTTGGAGTCTGAGACATTCGCACCGAGCCAGTCGGCATTAACCCTGGTATTTATCAATGAAATGATAGGCTTGGACCTCTATGCCGAGCGCTTTGGCGAGCTGGGCTATAGCGATGATTTTATGGGGCCTATGTCGCTGGCGCCGACTGTCGTGGAGTGGGGACAGGGGGGTACCAGCATTACGCTTAACCTCAGGCGCCCCATAGGCAAGAGCCCGGAAACCTTGGATAAACAGCTGTCCGCGGCGCTGGCCGGTTGGCAGCAATCCCACGGCGTGACTCTGGTCGATGTCAGCAGCTATTGGGGCGAGCCCAAGGTGATGGATAAGGCGCCGCATCTGCAAACCCTGCTCAATGTGTTTGCCGAGTTTACCGGTATTGCCGACCCTAAACCTGTTGCTATTGGCGGCTCCACCAACAGTAAACTGTTTCCCAATGCCCTCAGTTTTGGTCCGGCCATGCCGGGTGTCGAGTATACAGGCCACAGTGAACACGAGTTTATCACCCGCGAGCAGTTGCAGCTGAACCTTAAGATGTACACCGCTGCCATGGTGGAGTTGGCGGTAAACCCGGGGTCATAAGTCTAGGGAAGGTGCGAATAAGTCCCATGTGTGCTCTGCGTCGGCTTACAGGCCTGGATGCAAGGCGTGGTTCGCAGCAAATAAGAAGCACAACACAACAGGCAGGCCTGTAAGCCACGCCCTTCGGGGCTTTCACAGCAACTGGCTCTCTGCGTTATCCGACTTCGACAGGCCCCGGCATGCCTTCAGTCAGATGCCTTGAACGCCAATTGCTGTGTAAGCCAGAGTGCCACGAGGACTTATTCGCACCTTCCCTAAAGGGATGAAGACTCGGTCTTTTGATGTTGATCTTAAGTCTCATGTGTGGGCTACTGAAAAATGTATTTGAAGTTAAGGCAGGTATGATTTTTGTGAACTCATCACAATTGTGAAAATATTGTTATCGATACGATGCGCATGAGTTACGCTTAAAGGACGATTCCTCTAATTGTCAAGAGAGCATGAATGAAAACGCAATCCATGATGAGCCTTGTTTTTGGTGCTATATGTGCGAGCGCCTTGTTAACCTTCATCTTCACTATGAATGAATCGGCTAAAATTGTTCAGTTAGGTGATGCGGCGAATATTCGATATAAGTCTTATCAGGTGGCTGATGAACTGAGACAAAGTTCAGACGATCTTACACGGCTTGCCCGTACCTATGCTATTACCGGCGAAGAGAAATACGAGAAGATGTATCAGGATATTCTTGATATTCGCAATGGAGAGAAACCTCGGCCGCAGCACTACCACCAAATATATTGGGATTTAGTATTGAATTATGGTGACAAACCCAAAGCGGATGGCGAACGTGCTGCAATTAAAGACACGATGAAGTCTTTGGGCTTTAGTGCAAAGGAGTTCGACTTCCTGGATCAGGCCCAAGCGAATTCTGATGCCTTAGTGGCGTTGGAAGTTAAGGCAATGAATGCGGTTAAAGGCATATTTTTGGATCCGACCAGTGGCAAATATAGTGTTCGGGGAGAACCAGATCTGGCGCTGGCAAGAGAACTGCTTCACAGTCCTGCTTACCATAGGGAAAAAGCCAAAATTATGGCACCAATTGACCAGTTTTTTTCGGCTCTGGATCAGCGTACTGGTGCAGACTTTATCCAGCGAATGGAGGATCTCAGAAGCGCTCTTTTCTGGTCGCAGCTACTGCTGGCTATAGTGATCTTAGTCAGTATTGTTGGTTTCGTGATGGTTAAATATAAAATTGCCAATCCAATTGTACTCGTATACGAACAATTGATGGACATTCAGAAAACGAAAGACCTAAGTAAACGGATTCAGGTTACAGCCAGTGGTGAAATTGCCCAAATAAGGGAGCAGATTAACGCTTTTATAAGTTCATTGGCAACCTCCTTGGCTGTAACAGACAGCGTTTCTAAAGAGGTTGCAAAGTTGTCGGAGGAAGCCAAGTCAGCAGTAAATGAGTCAAGAGCCAGCTCTCAAAAAGTGGCCTCTGAGTTGGATTCAAGTGCTAGTGCTATGGAAGAGATGACGACGACATTGATGCATGTCAGCGAAAATACCCAAGAGGCTGAAGCTAGAGCCGCGGAGAATGAATCCAATGTATCCTTAGGTCAGAGGACTGTACGACAGGCACAGTCTGCAATGAGCGTGTTAGCACAGGAGTTTGCAAAAACAAAAGTAGCTATGCAACATTTGGTCACTGAAAGTGATCAGGTAAGCAATGTCCTGGAAGTTATCAAGGCTATTGCTGAGCAAACCAATTTACTGGCTTTGAATGCAGCAATCGAAGCGGCTCGCGCTGGAGAGCAGGGGCGAGGTTTTGCGGTTGTTGCCGATGAAGTACGTTCGTTGGCACAGCGTACTCAGGACTCTACAAAAGAGATTGACGACATAGTCGCTAGTTTACAACAACGGACAACCGAAGTTGGCGGTTCTGTGACTCAAGCTGCTGAATTGATGAATAAGGCCGATGAAGAGTTTGGCGGGATTATTTCAGTTTTTGAGAACATTCTTGTGAGCACTGAGGCTATTCATAATATCAATACGCAGGTGGCCTCTTCTACAGAGGAGCAGTCTCTGGTATCACGTGATTTAGCAAGCAGCATGACAGTGATTAGAGATAATTCCCGTAATACGGCAGATGTGATAGAAAGACTGCTCAATACTGCAGAATATCTGGAGAATAAGGCGGCAGAGCTCAGAATGCACGCTAAAGAATATAGCTATTAGCTGAATTGGAGATAGTATCGGGTCTTTTCAAAGCGTAAATCTCCTACTCGATAATGGTTACACCAGAGCGTAATTGTAAGTTGATAGTGCCAATGGGAGAGTCATCAGTAAATCATATCTGAATGAGTAAAGCTAAATATCTGGTTTATCAGCGCATTGCGGCACAGTTTCCAATTCACTATCCCAAGCGGCGCGCGTCTGACAAAAAATGTGCGCCTGGGGAGTCAGACCCGGCTCATCGTCCAGGCTGCCTGCGGGTATTTGCAGCAGGTGGCCACCTTCGACCGTTTTGGGCAGCGCCGAGCCGCAAACGGCGCAAAAGTGGCGGCTGTGGCGGGTACCTGGCAGGGTAAACGCAGTAATGGCGTCCTGGCCACTGAGCCAGGTTAACTCGGCGCTGTCTGAAAACAGATTGGCACTGTGGGCCGAACCTGAATCCTTGCGGCAACGACTGCAGTGACACAAAAAGAACTGCTGCAGCTCAGCGCTGATTTCAAAACGAACCTTGCCGCAAAGGCAACTGCCTCGATAGTGCTTCATGTTCCCTCCTTGGTGTTGATAGGTTATTCCCTTTCGAGCCCGTCCCAAAATCTTGGCAGCCCCTCCTGGCTCCCTGGCTCAAGGAATAAGCAAACGAGGTTATTCTAATGGGATGGGCCGGGAAACAGCAAATCCTGTTGGCACCATAACCAGCGCGATTTTGCACCCAAAGAAGCGGCTTTGGCCTTCGGGAAATCTTCTTGTAATCTGTGACTTGCTTGGGTATGGTCGCCATAACTATCAATGAGATACAGTACAAGCTCCTGTGGTATTCAAGGATGTTTCAGGGACGAAAAGGATTGTCGGTTCCGCGGTAGCTATCGCCGATTGAACTCAAGGTTTGGCGCGCTCTCTTGTTTACTCATTACCGGATGTTGATTCTCTAGCACATCAAACTCGTGCGCCTGGGTTATGGTGATGATTTGAGCTTATCGCTTATCCATATTTGCCGGGTTTGCAGCCCTATATCAATGACAATGATTGGCAGATTTGAATGGATTAAGGGTTTTTGACAGTTTTATCAGTTCAGGAATAAAAATGGATAATTATTTTGTGTATTTCGGTGTTGCCATGGCCACCATTCTCTTGCCTGGACCGGCGGTGATGCTGACAGTCAATAACTCGATTCAACGCGGCTTGCTCAAGACCTTTGCCGGTATCTTTGGGGTCGCACTGGCTATTTTGTTTGTTGCCTTGATCTCGGCCACCAGTTTGGGGGTTGTGTTGGCCAGTTCAATACTGGCCTTTACTGTAATTAAGTTTATTGGCGCCGCTTATCTTATCTATCTTGGCCTGAAAATGTTCCGAGCCAAGGGTGGTGGCACCAGCAGCGCTCATTTACAGCAAGGCAGCGCTCGCAAGTGTTTCGCCGAAGGATTTTTAGTCTCCATCTCCAACCCCAAGGCGATCGTGTTTTTTATGTCGATATTCCCGCAGTTTATCGACCTGCAGCGGGAATACGCTCCTCAGTTTGCCTTACTCGCCGCAACCTTTAGTGGCTTGGTGATCCTTATTCACACTCTGTATGCCCTGTTTGCTTCCATTGCCAAGACCAAGCTGGCTTCCGGCAAGGGAAGCTCAGTGCTGAATAAGCTAAGCGGCGGCGTCTTTGTCTGCTTCGGCATTGGCCTCGCCGCATCAAGCCGCTAGTGTCGCAGGGTTTATGGCATGAGCTTTTAAATAGGATGATCTCAAGCGGGTTGTTGGTATCTTCAACAAGCTTGCAGAATAAAAGGGATTTATGAAGAAAATCATAGTGGTATCAATTGCGCTGTTGCTGTCAGGCTGCGCAACTCAAGTCGATAAGTTTTCCTATCTGAAGCAATGGAATGACAGCTGGCAAGCATGTGATCGTCAGGGCAAGACATCGACACTCACATTCCCCGCCAGCCCTTGGTTCAACGCTCTGGCACGTGAAGACAAGATAGCAGTGTTGATTTACCTGAATGAGTTAAAAGACTATCAGTGTACTGAGGATGAAGCACTGAGACTCAAAGCGGTACTCGCCGATGCCGATATCACCACACTCAACGACTTGCTCAAAGGTTTTATCTATTTTGAGGCGCCGGACAAAGAGGCGATACAACACCTGGATCAGAGTCAGGTTGAGGCGCTGGCAAAGGCTATCGACGGGCCTTTTAACCCGCTGAAAGTGGCTGAAGATTTAGGCATGCTACAGCCCTGAGTGTTCAGGCATCACAGGCGTGGCATTTAGATATAAGAGGCAAAACCACCAAGAGCCAAGCTACAACAGGGAGGTTTTATGGCGCTTATTTATGAGGTTCAGGTTCGGGGAGCGGCCAAGGTGCTGGTACATGAAGTCAGCTCCCGCGCGGCCGCCGATCTATTGGTTTATCGAGTCGACAGCCGCGGCGCTACACACAATCAGGATAGTCTCTGGTGTCAGGTGGCGAGCCGCTCAATGGCTACGTCACTCATTCATTGGGTCAGCCATCGTGGCGCGGCCGATCTGCTGGTGTATTTTGTCAGCAGCCGCGGAGCCAGTGGTTGGCAAACTCAGCACCCGCTCAAAGGCCGTTTGTAACCCGGCTGCTTTTAAATCCAGGTAAAGAGGACGCCGGAAAGGTGAAAGGATGGATATTGGAAAACAGCTTTGGCTGCTCTGTGCGTTTTCATGAACCCGAGCTGGACACCAGTGGCTGGCTTAAACACTATTGCGTGACCATCTCGGGAGAAGGCATGCAGGCAAGTGTGAGGGTGGATAATCTTCCCTACGGACGGAACCCGGCGGATTTCTTTGAGGAGCTTGCCCGGCAGTGGCAGGGTTGGCAAGGCGAGCAAAGCTGGGCTGCCATAGAAGGTGAGTACAGTCTTGTGGCAACGACAGATGCCTGTGGCCATCTGCTATTGACCGTCAGCCTTTTAGCCAAAGGTGGTTTTCCTGCCTGGAGCGCCGAGGTGAGCCTGGCGATAGAAGCCGGGCAGTTGCAGGCATTGGCTATGAACGGCAAAGATTTCTTTTATCCCGCGCCGGCCGGCCTTTGAATGCCCTTTAAAGACGTTTTACTGACAAGGATTTCCATGAGATTCGTATTTTTGCTTTGTGCCTTGCTGTCGTTGACTGTATTGGCCGAAGAGCAGCGTTTTACACTTGCGGCCGGGCTTATCGATGAAGCTGTGACAGTTCAGGTTGCTTTGCCCGAGAGTTATCGACATTCAGACAGTTTTCATTACCCCTTGCTGTTGGTACTTGATGGTTCGACTCAGTTTCATCATGTGGCATCCAGCGTCGGCTTTCTGAGCACATACGCCATAGTACCGGAAATGATAGTGGTGGGCATAAGCACCCGCGACAGACTCAAGTACTTTACTCCCACAGAGCCGGAAGATTTCGCCGCAAGGGCGGGAAAGGCCGATGTTTATAACCGTTTTATCGCAGAGGAACTGCTGCCTACATTGAGTGAACGTTACCGTCTGGCGCCTTACCGGATGATATTTGGCCACTCTTTGGCCGGGCTTTACAGCAGTTATCAGGTGCTCGGTCCGGCATCGTCCTTCAATGCCGCGATAGCCATTAGTCCCAGCCTCTGGTGGGACGATGGTGCCTTGATTACAGATTACGACAAATACCAGACTCGCGAGCGCAAAGCGCCCATGCGCTGGTTTCTCAGTATGGCGAGTGAGCCAGGCGAGATGGCGCAGGCCTTTGATGCCATGCTGCAAAAACTGGAAACCAAGAAGCCGTCAAAGCTACAGGTTTTCAATGCCCGTTTTGCCCGAGAAACCCACGACAGCACTCCCTTGATTGGCAATGTCGAGGGGCTTAAAGCCATCTTCAGTGGCTGGAACGCGGTACCACAAGTCGATGTGATGTCGCTGCAACAGCTGCTGGCGTTCTACAGGGAAAAAACTGCCGAGTATGGCTATACCTTTCCGTTGTCGGCACATCAATTCAATGTATACGGCCTAAAGGCCGCCTATGAGGGCCAAACTGCCTGGGGCGTTGCCATATTGGAGCAAGGAGTAGAGAAATTCGCTCGCTCGGAAATCCTTTGGGACAGCCTGGCAACGGCCTATACGCTTAACCAACAGCTCGATAAGGCTATGGCGGCGTCTATCAAGGCGCTGCAATTGGCCAGGCTGCATGGTTCGGTTTTTCTCGAAGAGATTATGGCTCAGAACCGGGCGCTTGAGCAAAAACTGAGTCAGCCCTAACTCAGGTCTTTTACCTACCAAGCCCGGGATTTCCCGGAGAAAATTTACACCTGTTATGAGAGGAATGCCGTGTTTCGTGGATTAAATGAGATAAAACAACATATTGAAGAAGGCAATCTGGACTATTTGCGCCAGCACATGCCGAAAGCCTGGTCCCAATATATGTTCAAGATAGAGAAAGACCCGGCCTGGCTTGAGATCATCTCTTATCTCAGAGCGAACGCCGTTATCAAGGACTATCAAATCTATTACCTTATGTATTGCCGTGTGGCGTATTATTCCGAGCCGAAGCAGTTTACGCCGCTATTTGACATCATCAAAGTCAACGGCCCGGATGGCAGCTTGGTCGAAGACGACCCTGAACATCTTTACCGGCTGTGTCACGATGTTTATCTCGGTTTTATTAGCGCGTTTATTTCAGTGGGTGGCCGCCTGGACCATAACCGGTTGTTGGAATTGGTCTTTGCAGGAGAGTCTGACGCTTACGCCATTTTTAATTTTCTACTGCCCAGATACGCCTTCTCCCATAAGGCACTGGCTACGGCGGCGGCCTGTTTGTTTTACAATGAATACCATTTGAATGGAGCCGGTGAACAGGCTTTGGCTGCCTTGCTAAGTCGGGGCATAGCGTTGGATTACTGCTTTGATGATGACAGTGAATTCGGCGAATATGCTTGCTTGGCGGCATTGATCTTCGGTCACAACCCAAAAAGGTTTAACCAGCTGTATGCCGATGGTGTCGAGCAGGCGCTTGTCGACAGTTTCGATTGGTCGCTCTTGCTTACCGAGCATGAACTGACTCTTGAGCATATTGAAGCCCTTAAGCTGTTGTCCCGCAGCGCTGCGTTACCCATAGATGAGATTGGCGAGTGCCTGTTAGAAAGAGAAGATGAAGCACTGCTGGCTGCTTTTGACTCCCTGCGCTGATGTCTTGGGCTGAAGAACTTTATCAATCACGGCGCGAATGGCCGTTGAGGCTGTGAGCGGGAAACTCTGGGTGTTGCAAGAAACTGCCGACTTTCAAGGAGCGAAAAAGTATGAATCTACTGCTGCTCAGTAATCACCAAAGCGCAACCGGCCATAAGGCGCTAGCGTTTGTTATTGAGGCTTTGGGGCTTAAAGGACAAGCGGGTGGTTACATAGGTTCAGAGCCTGACCCCGAGGGGGATTTCTACCGGGCAACACAGGCGTTTTATCAAGGCCTTGGCATAGGTCTCAACACCTACCTGGATTTTGAGCAGGGTTTTAACGACACTGTGATGCAGACGTTACTGGATAAGCCTTTAGTGCATCTCTCGGGCGGGGAGACTTACCGTTTTTTGCGCGGCTTGCATAGTCGCAATCAACAGCAGAAACTCAAGAGCTATGCTGCATCCGGACATCTCTTGGTTGGTGTCAGTGCCGGCGCCATGCTGCTGACCGCCAACATAGAAACCGCGGCGCTTTGTGGTGACAGCAATACAGTGGGCCTTGAAAACCTGAAGGCGCTGTGCTTGGCCGACCTTTTATTTGTGCCCCATGTGGTTCATTCGCAGAGCCGAGACCAATCCCATGGCCTCAGCCAAAAACAGCGTGCAAAGCAATTGGCTAAGCGGCATGGTTTGCCCGTTTATCTCTGCTCGGATGAAGACGCTTTGGCCATTATTGATGGCTATCTTCACTGTTTTGGCGCGCCGGAGCTCATCCTGCCAGAGGCTATCGCCTGAGTTTTGCAGTGCAGCAGTGCCCGTTCATCGGGATGACAAACCTCATCTATTGAGGTAGTTTGAACATTATTGATGGCTTATGCCAACAAGGCCTTAAGGAAGCAAGGCATTACCCAAGAGGAAGCAAGGATGGCAGCAGAACTGATCAAATCGTCAATGACTACAGTGCAGAATGGAGTGGCCAAAGCCGATGGCAAAATCTCCTTGACCGGCAATGAACTTAAGTTTGTGCCTTTCAATCAGCAACTGGGGCTGGGGCCCTACACACTCAAGCGTGATGATATCTGCGCGGTAGAAAAGTGTCTGGCTACTGGCGGCGGTATTTTCCCTATATCGGCAGATGCGCTGCGGGTCATTCTCAATGATGGCAAACGCTATGAGTTTATTCTGGCAGATACCTCAGAGTGGCTTACGCTGCTGTAATTTTATGCCTCTTTCGGTAAAAGCGGCATAGTCGGGAGCTGGGTATGAAAGTATTGGCAATGTCTCAAGCGCAATGGTACCTGTTGGAGCATGAAGGACAACTATATCTGGATGTGCTTTGCCGACATAACAACCGCTTTATGATCCAGCTCAATGGGCAAGAAATGGCGGAATATCGCCGTTCCGGCAATCTATTTCTCGAGCGACTGGCCCGTGATATTCAATATGCGGTACCTATCCTCAAGGGGGCTCGTTCCAGTTTCCAGGGGCGGGATCAGCGTCGTCAATTGGGGGAATTGGCCACCACAGCCGAATGTGAGTGGCTGGCGGCCAAAGAAGCTGAGCAGTGACCAGCTGAGAAACAGCCTCAAAAAAGAATTTTATAAGGAAAACCGTGCAAGCAGTATTTAAGCAAACCGAGGGCGATTACCTCGAAGCCGTTATTGAAGTGGCGGGGCAGTCGCTTACTGTGATGGATGAATTCGGTGGTGACAGCCTGACTTATGGTGAGCTCATTGATATTGAGCTGAGCATCGGTATCGCCTGTGAACAGGAGGATCAAAACACCATGTTGGCCGGCAACCCGGAGGGATTAAGGCAGCTGCAGCATATTCAGGGATGGAGCTACCGCGCATTTGGCACCATAACCGATATTACCCAAGGTGCTGTCATAGATGTCGGCCTGTGTCGGCTGGAGGCACCTTTCGATAGCAATATTAGCGGCGAAAGCATCGCCTTCACCATTTTACGGCTCGATGCTAGGGTTGTACCACAATAAGCTCAGACTGATACCTTAAAGCTTGTCGCCGAGAGTTTTGCGATCGAATAGATATTGCGGACAAATATCGATACTGTCTCAGCGATTTTTGGGCTTTGTGTATAGCCGGTGCGTCTCTCGGGATTGCAATCATGCTATCAAAGGCCGCATAATCGGCAACGGGCTTATCCTCGCCCCATGTCTAAGTGCCTGCTAAGGCTTTCAAATCAAGGTCACGGAAAACCCAAGGTTTTGTGACAGTTATTCTGATAGGAAAAGGAATTTTACCTCAATGCTTCTGCAATCTTTTATCGACCATCTGCCACCCGGTGCAGATATTAAATCAGTATCGGCGCCAACTCTTGCCAAATATCAGGACCATTTGCCCGAGTGCTTGTTGGAACTGTGGCAACAACATGGCTTTGGCCACTATGGTGATGGTTTAATCCAACTTATTGATCCGGATGAATACCTGGACAATCTCTGGGGCTGGCTGATGTTGGATGAAGACATGAGTCGCATCCCGTTCGCTATCAGCTGTTTTGGCGACATTTTTTATTATCGGCTCCTGAGCGATGAAGGGGATGAAGATATCGCCTTTATCGATCCCCACACTTCGCAGACAGATGTGCTCACCTGGAGCATGGAAGATTTCTTCAACGACTGGTGTTGTGACGATGAAGTGCAAGCCAGCTTCTTCAGGAAGAAGGATCTTCAGCAAGTCAGTGATCTGCAAGGTAAGCTGCAGCAGAACCAGATCTATTTTTACACCCCGGCACTGCGTCTCGGTGGTGAACCTGCCATTGATAAGACTCAAAGAGGCGATGCCAGGGTTCAGCTGGACTTACTACTGCAATTGGCACTTGAAGCCTAACTTCGAGAACAGGAGGAGAAATTGAACCGGGCAGCAGTCATAGTCTACTGGTTGGTCTGTTTGTATACGCTTGGCAAGCTGGTTTTGTCGGCGCACTGGGCCATATTTATCGATTTCCCCTCCATGCTTGGCATTATTGCGCCCGCCCTGGCTTGTTGGTTTACCCCTTTGGCTGCGACAAGGCGCGCCAAATTACGGGGTGCCATCAAAGTATGCTGGTTGGCCGCCGGGCTTATGTTTATTTACGGTTTGCTGCGGGTTTTGATGCAAAGCTTAGGCGGCGCCGAAACCATCATGGCCGGTTTGGGCGTGGCCTTGTTGCCGCTGTTTTACAGCTTAATCATCAACTTATTTGCCGCGCCATATCTGTTCTTTGGTGCCGCTCGGCAAGTGGGCTCCAATTAGGCTCTGAGCACAAAGCGGCATATTGGAGAAGCGAGCCAAGCAGAGTGAGTTCTTATGTTTGCCCATCTGTTTCGAAAACGAAAGATAAGGCAATATGCCCGTAAGCTATCCAGGGATTTGCTAAAGCATTATGGCAAGAAGAGATATTACTCCAGAAATCAGCTGGAAAGGGCCTTAATCAGACAAAAGCTCAGGCGTCCTCCCAGAGCCGGTGACAGCAATGGCGGGATTTCGACCAACGAATATTATGCCTATGCCATGTACTGCTCACCGGCCGAGTTTTCCCGCATTTCGATGCAAACTTCCATCGTCCAAGGTTCCAGTGAGCCGGACTATGGGCAACTGAGAAGGGAAGCTGCGGAGGTTATCTTTGGCCGGCCACAGGATTTTTCTATCGCGAGCCTGCATGATGCCAGCACAGACCATAGTGCAGCGGAAACCGCCGCTGTGGAACTAGGGTGTGATTCTGGCAGTGATTAAGCTGAAAGTGAGCGAGCTGGTCGTGGGCGCTTGGCCTTTGCTTCTGCGATGACCACTCCTGGCTGACAGGAGAGCTCCGGTCAGCGCTGTAAATCGGGCAAACGGGTTAGAAGCTTATACTCAGGGAGAGGGCAATGCCGGAACTATTGATCCAGCTTGTGCTGGGTTTTGCGCTGCTGACGGGCGTTTTGGGCTGGTTTGCCTTGATGTTTGCCTCGCTTCCCGGTGCCGAGCTGCGTCGCAGTTTGTCTATGCGTCTGGTGCGAGGGTTGTTTTACAGCTATCCCCTTTGGGTGTTGGTGCCGGTATATCAGCTTAAATACACCTTGGTGGCAAGTTCTGTGGATTTGCTCTGGGGGATAGTCCCAATACTGCCTTTGTTGTTGGTCTGGTCGATATTCACCCTTCAGGGGCGGGAGCTTAAACGGCGGCAACAATCAAAAGTGGTATCAAAGCCCACGACCAAACAGGAGTAGAAGGGCAAACAAGGCTAAACCAGAGGCTGCCAATGTCCAAGTAATACCCATGCCCATTGATACCCGCAACGAGTGGCCTAACAATCAAGGAGGTTTAGATGGTGACTATCGCCGAGCTGCAAGCTTTTATTAACTATGAGCTGCCACATAGCGGCATTGTGATTGAACATCTGGGAGATAAGTCGGCCAGAGTGCGTAAGCCGATAACTCAGGCGCACCTGCGCCCCGGTGGTACTGTTTCAGGGCCGACCATGATGGAGCTGGCGGATATTGCCATCTATGTCGCCTTGCTGGGGGAAATAGGCATAGTGCCGCTGGCGGTAACCACTAACCTGAATATCAACTTCCTGCGTAAACCCAGTGCCGAGTGTGACATTGTCGCCGATTGTAGGCTGCTGAAACTGGGTAAATCACTGGCGATTGCCGAGGTGTCTGTGTTTTCGGACGGACACAGCGACCTGGTGGCCCATGCCGTGGGCACTTATTCCATTCCGCCGGCGAGCTAGCCTCTAACCCCATTCAAAAACAGTTGTTTTCCTCCGCGCTGATAGAGATGTCGCATCATGCATATTCCTCCTGAAATCAATCTATTATCACCTTTTGCTGCGGACGAGCAGCCCATGGGACCCTATCCTTCATTGGGCTTTCTGCCTCTGTTCGATGCCGAGCTCGGCAACGGTGATTATTTTGGGCTCTATTGGCCCTTGGGCCGGGAGACAGAGGCGCCGATTGTCTGTGACATGTGGCACGATGAGGCCAAGTTGGTACCGGCCTTTTCCGGCGCCGGTAAATTTGTTGCCTGGCTCGAAGCCAACGACTGGGAGCGCGGCGATGAAGAGCCGCAAGACGCAGACTTTGCGCCAATGTTGGTTCAGAGCGCCAAGGCGTTTTTTCGCGGAGCAGAGGAGGGGCCAGCCAAGCAGGACGATATTGAGGCAGGCATTGTTTTACTGCAGCAGGCCTGCGAGCAATTACCGGAAGTGGGTGACTATTGGTTTGCACTGGCATCGCAGTTAAGGCGTTTGGGGCGAAATGAACTGGCGGCTCATGCTGCTCTACGGGCGTTTCACAGTAATTGGGCCTTCGGCATCCCCTCCGATGGCGTAATGCGAATGCTCAGCCAGGTGCAGTTGCAAACTTATCTTGAAGATGATCCCTTCATCCGCCGGCTCGATGGCTTTAAGCCGGGATTCGGCGGTGAAAAGCATAACGACAACTATCCCATCATGCTGGCGGCATCCAGGGAGTATCTGCAGGCTGGCCAAGTGCTGCCCGGATTGATGCTGTATCAAAACTATGCCTATTCCATGTACTTTGAGACTCAGGCCTTTCAAGAGCGCTATGGGTTTGAGCTGACTCGTTGGCAAAGCGAGTTTTCCGCCTTGTGTTTAACGCACTTAGGGGATGATCGCCGCGTGAGACTCAGTCATGAAACGGCTTGGAAGCCGTAACTCTTGGTCAAAGGGGCTTCAATAAAATTAAAAAGGCTCCCTTGGGAGCCTTTTGGCTTATCTAAGGTTAAAACTGGTAGGTGACTGAGACCCCAAAGTTACGGGGATCGACTATCGCCGCATAGCCATCCGGGTAGTTACGGGCTGCCGGAGAGCGGCTCAACACGGCTTTCTCATCAAAGGCGTTGTTGACGAAGGCGTTGAAGATCCAGTTGTCTGTCTCATAATTGAGCGACATACGTGCCAGCACATAGTCACCGGCAACTCGTTCCTCTGTGTTCTCAAAGTCACCATAGTACTCACCGACATAGTTGGCGGAGACACTGAAGGTAAGCTGATCTGTCAGCCAATACTGGGCACCGAGATTGGCGGTCATTGAGGGGGCCGAATCCAGTTCATTGCCCTTGGCAGAGGCATAACCTTCTCCAGGCTCCTTGATTTCCGAACTCAACAGCCCAAGGCCGCCGTGCAGGCGCAGATCCCGGGTCACCATGGCTGAGGCTTCAAACTCGGCACCATAGGTAATCACCTTGTCCATGTTGATAACCCGTCTGGCAGAACCTGTGGCCTGATATCCGTCGTAGTCGTTGTAGAACAGGTTGGCGCTCAGGTTGATATTACCGCCATCCAGGCTGGTTCTCAGCCCAAGTTCATAGGCGTTAACGTACTCTTCATCGTAGAAGTAGAACTCATTCTCCGGAAAGCCTATCGCCGCACCGGCGGCGTTGTAACCACGGCGACCGCTTAAGGAGACTGTGGTCTCGGCATTGATATCGTATTGCAGCACCAGCTTGGGCAACTTGATGGTCTTGCTGTTGTCCAGGGTATCTTCTATGGGCGTTTGCGGCTGCTTCATCCAGAAATTACGCAGCTGCGATTCCCGTTCGACCCGGCCTCCGGCGGTGATCCTGAAGTCATCGGTGAAGTTATAAGTAAATTCGCCGAAAACCGCTTTGGAGTCACTATTGTCGTCGCCGCGATAAACCGAACCGCCGATACTGTTGAAGTCTTGATCGCGCTTGAAATAGTAGAGGCCGATAAAGCCGCTGTAGAGTTCGCTGTTAAGGCCAAAATGCAGCTTGGTTTCAGCCGTGGTGTTGGACTCCTCCATACTCACCACTTGCTCGGTAGCAGGATCCTTGTCATAGGTATCCATCACCCAGTTGTAGTTCATTCTGGCCAGCAAGAAGTCGACCGAGAAATTGTCACTGATCCTGTAGTCCAGCTTGATGCTGCCGGTATCTGATTCAGTGTCCATGTTTCTGGGATTGATGGGCTGATACTTCCAGGGATCGTCACCACTGAAGTACAGCCGTCCCGTGTTGCCGCGCTCATGGTTTTTGGCATAGCTGAGCATGGCCTTGAGGCCGTCAATGGCTGCGGGCTCCCACAGAAGTTTGGCTCTTATTCTATCTGTGTTGAGCTTATTCAAATCAAAGCCCGGCGGATTAGCTTCATGGATAACCGGGTTGGCGTAAGTTTCGCCATCGGTATGCTGCGCCGACAGGCGAAAGGCCAGTTCATCTTCAATCAAAGGGCCGGAGATAGCGGCGGCCGAGTCTATATATTGGCTCTCACTGCGGTAACCCACCCGAGCGGCACCCTGCCAGTCAAAAGTCGGATCCTTGGTCTTGATAAACATGGCGCCGCCTATGCTGTTGCGGCCATTGCTGGTGGACTGGGGACCACGGAACACTTCAATCTGCTCTATGTCCCACATGCCGGTATCGCCGGTCAAATCCGCCATAAAAGGTTCTGCCACTCCATCGGTTATGGTCGATACCCGGGTCTTGGCGCCGCCGGAAACCCCACTAAAGCCGGTGGCGGCGCCGTTACCGGAAACCCCGCGGATATTGGGCATCTGCCCCGACAGCACTACCAGGTTGGGGATTTCAGAGATGGCGTCGTGCACCGACAGGTATTGCAGTGTCTTAAGCTGCTCTTCCGTGATGACAGATACAGATGAACTCACGTCTTTCAATGATTTCTCTGTCTTTTCCCCCAAAACGACAATTTTTTCGATTGATTGATTTCCGCGCTCGACAGCATCATCGGCAAAGGCCGGTGATGCCAGCATAGCGAGCAGCAGGGCGTTGAGCTTAAACTTGTAGCTAGGCATGAGTATCTGTCCTGATTAACAAATGAAGCGATTGAGAAAATAAGCTTTAAGTGGGGGGCAAATTTATATTGTTACAAATATGAGTGCAAGTGATAATTGTTATCATTTAATAAATTGTGATCGAATGCAGGGAAATCTTTTGTAGAAGGGACAAATTGGATACACGAAATGAGTGGCCGCAGACGTTGGAATAGATGGGGCAAGTATCTGAGCGCTCACAAGGTGAGTTGTCAGAGTTAAGTTTGCTCTTTGAGGGAAGATACGAACAAAAGGCTTGCCGTCGCTTTGATAAACTGGCCTTTACAATTAACCGGGCGCAGTTGAAGTTTACGGCTACTTGAAGGCCACACTTCGGATAAGTGAGCATGGCTTACCTGAGGGGTTATAGTCGTTTGGCGCCCGAACTCCATTTCGGGGCAGGCCCAAGGAAAACAGACAGTTATTAAACCGTCTGCTCGGTCTTGGGCGCGCGTTTGTGCCGTTTATGCCTTGATTGTTTATCATTGGGAGGCCGATTCTTTGACGGTTTTCCCATTGGTCTGTTGGGTGAATGTGTCGCTTTTTTGCCTGTAGCTTGTCTTGGGCTTTTGCCGTCGGCATCCGGTTTTCTTCGTAATCGGCAATGTTTGGGAATTCTGGCTATCACTTCGGCAAACAGGTTTCTGTATTTCCCGGCGGCGCCAGGGCGACTCAGAAACTCGAGATCGCCGAAGAAGAGCAGGCTTTGCTTGGCGCGGGAGCAGGCCACATTGAGTCGTTTCCAGTCGAGAATAAAGCGCAGGTTGCCCCGGGTTCGCACTGTGGAATAACAGACTATCTCATCTTCGCTGCCTTGAAAGCTGTCCACTGTATTGATGCGGATATTGAACTGACCCAGGCGATATTCCCCACTTGCCGCGGGCGATGATAACTCGCTCATCAGGGCACGGATCAGTCGTTTTTGGGCGCCATAGGGGGTGATGACGGCGATGCCCAGAGGCGTGGCAGGCTGATGAGTCACCCGGCTCTCAGTGGTGTTTTCCTGGAGATTATTTTTGTCTGCCAGATTCTTGATAAAGGTGACTATCGCCTCGGCTTCTTCGCGATTGTACTTACTGGTGCCTTCTTGTTGCTGTTGACCGGCGACATCTTTCCAAATCAAGGTGTGCGGCAGGACGAAGTCTTGTTCATTCAGTTGTCGGCCGTTGAACAGTTTTCGCTCACCGTCCGGGCTGTAAAAGAGCTCGGC
Organism: Shewanella sp. YQ_9; assembly: GCF_043103185.1. Lineage (NCBI taxonomy): Bacteria > Pseudomonadati > Pseudomonadota > Gammaproteobacteria > Alteromonadales > Shewanellaceae > Shewanella > Shewanella sp. YQ_9. The sequence continues at coordinate 103,808 of NZ_JBICJO010000014.1, read as the reverse complement.
GACCAGATCGCCTATCTTTTCCGGCATTCTGAACTGTTCAGCCAAAAAGCTTTTGCTTGTGGGCGGCAATTGTTCATAAAGGCCTTCAAAGAAACTGGTTTCCAGGAAACATTCGTTCAAAAAGGGTAATTCGTCATTGGCTTCATCTGTTTGCAGTAGCGGCGCAACGCTGGGAGGCAGTTGGAAATGATCGCCAATCAGTATCACCTTGCGGGCTCTGAGCAGAGGAATCATGAGTTCGGGTACCGTGGAGCGACCGGCTTCATCAATGATCACGAGGTCGAACCTGAGCTGATCTATGCTTTGACGTCTGGAAGCCAGTCCAACGCAAGTCGCGCCAACCAGATTATGATCTGCCAGTAACATCCAGTTGAGCTCTTTATCAAGCCTTTGTTGTTCCTGCTCTGTGCCCAAAACGCCGTAAAGCCAACGGTGAGCTAGCTCAGGCAAAGGTTCGGCTTCGGTTGTACAGGCCAGGGCACTGCGGCGACTTCGCTGTTCAAAGTCATTCAGCTTTTGTTTAATGGTGTAGTCGCTGAGTTTGCCACTGACCTTGTCATCGGCCCCAATTCTCAATAGCCGTACCTCTTGCTGCTCCAGCAAGGCTTGGTGTAAATCAATAAAGCGTGCCAGGGCGTTGTCCACCGCCGCATGTTGCTGCGATACCAATAATACCCGGGTCTCTGGACTATGGTGGAAAATCTGGTGCAGCATCTCCACTATGCAGGTGGTCTTGGCGGTACCGGGTGGCCCCTGGATCAGAGCAAGATACTGCTCACTGAGTGCTGTGCGGATAACCTGCTTCTGGCGTTCGGTCAGTTGGGTATTTTGCCAGCAAAGATCTGCGCGCAATCTGTGTTGCCAGAATGGATCCTGTTGCGGCGTATAGCTGCCCGGTGCCAGAAGTATCTGCTTTAGCCTGGGCTCGACCAAGGCATCGTTACGAAATGCATCCAAAGCCGCTTGTTGTCGCTGAAGCGCATCGTCAAACAGCTTGAGACTGAGCCGCAGGCATGTTTTTGTTGAACCGACCTGAGTGGATTGCAGCTCTTGTGCCCATTTTTGCGGCAACCTCAGCTGCATACTACCGGAATCGATAGTCACTTCGAGGCGGTTTTGTTGCCGGGCGGGAAGGGGATTGAGCCAGACAAATTCGCCTGCGGCGGTTTCGCCCCAGTATTCGAGGGTGCAACGAGGCGAAAAACCACTGCTTTGCTGCGCTTTGAACCCGGCTTTGAAATCCGCCAGCAGCTGGTGCTGACTGCCATCGACGATAAAGTGCAGCAGTAAGTCCTGCTCTTGCTCCTGCAGCTTGTCGGCCCGTCCCACTAAGGTGATATCCAACTGCGCCTGCTGATAATCGAGCACGCTTTGCCACTGACACAGCATTTTCAGTTGCGCCATCCGCGTCTGGCTGTCGGCTTCACTGCTGCTCAAGTGGTTGATAAAGGCGACAAGGGCACTGATACCATCCGGATTGGCCAGCACACTGGACTCAAGAGCACTGTCTGCCGGGATCAACATAAAGGGCAGCTCATACCCCTGACCTCTGTCTTCAAAGTCTTCGACATCGCTGACCCGCAAACAGGCTTGCTTGGTATCAATTTGGCAGTTCAGCGCCAGAGTGTGGCGGGCCAGTCGCAAGTCACCGCTGTGCTGTTCCATATCGGAATGGAGCAAGCGCCAGGGCGTTGGATCATCCGCCCGCAGCGCCATGAGCTCCTGCTCAGAAAATAGCTCTGAAGGCAGGTAAAGATAGAGTGAGCCTTCATCTGTGCCGCCGAGTTCGGCCGTGTCCAGCATATTGAGTTGAATTCTTCCCCGGGATTGCTGCTGGCCAGGGCTTGCATCCAGCGTCAGGTTGTAAAGCTCTGGCCAGGCTTGTATCTGTTGGCCCGGTAGCAGTTCCAACATGGGGTTGGGGGTCATCTGCCTTGGCAGAAAGGCGGATATGGCCTTGCCTTGAGTATGGGCCAGATAACCTTTGGCTACCCGGCGTTCAATTTCGAATGCCATTGGCCTGGCAGACATTATCGCCTCTACCCAGGCGACACCTCTGGCGACACAGGCATAGAATAACCGGGTGCCATTCTTGCCGCTGCGTTGGTGAGTTACTTGCAGCGGAATGGCTTGTGGATCGTCATAGCTGAAAAACAGCTTGCGCTGCAGGTCGTTGCTCCAGCCCTGCAAGCCCAGGTTATTGCCAAGATGCAGCCTGCTGTTGAAGGGCAGGTCTGTATCCAGTTCATCTTGCTCTACCAGCACCACTTTCCCGACATAGAGCCATTCTGTGGGTAAGGTCGGGCTCGGTGGCGTAAGCTCATCCAGGTGTTTTTTGAGTTCAGATACCGAAGGCTCGGTGTCGAGCGTATCCCGCACGGCTTTGAGTTGTGCCAGATACCAGTCGAGATAGTCTTTGTAGGCAACCAGGCGGCTGCGGGCATCTTCTACCTGACAATAACTTTGCTGCAGCGCCCGGCGCCGATAGGGGCTCAGCCCCTCATCATTGAGCTCTGTGGCTATTTGCTCGGGTAACAGTTGGAGTTCGGCGTCTATCAGGCTGACTTTATTCAGCAGCTCATGATATTGAGCTTCCATTTTGGAGAAGAGTTGCTGCAACGATTGACTCAACTGTAGAGCTTGCTGCCTGTCGTGCTCTGCCGCCATGCGGCTATAACGCCGATTGAGAGCGTCTATGTCTCCGCGCAACTCGTCGTGGCGCTGATGCTCTTTAGCTGTGGCTCTATCGAACAACCAAGCGGTCGCAGTTGCTGTGACAGTAACCCCTATGCCTATGATGATGGCTGGCAGCACTCAATACACTCCTGGATTAAAGGTTTGGCAATTTATGCAACAGTTGCAGCAGCTGATATTCTTCATCGCTGGCTTCACCCAAACTCACCTTACGGCGCAAAATCTCAATCGTTTGCTCGCGACTTTGATGATTCTGTTGCCAGCGTTGATGGGCCTGTTCATTGAGTTGATGTTCATTGTCGGCTTTGAGCCTGTCGAGGGCGATTTCCTGACAGCGCTCCTGATGTTTGAGTTGCGCCTGACGTAATTCGTTGTCGGACAGCTCTATCTCTTTTAACGCTTCGGCTTTTACTCTTTCAGTTTCCGCTCTGGCAGTTTCCAGTTGGTTGTAACTCTGATAAGCACTGACCGCCTCTTTGGCTAGTGCAACGACTTCTGCGCCGCTTAGCTCCGGGGTTTTGCTTTGTGGTTTGGCCGGGGACTTGGTGCCAATTCGGCTGGGAGTTTTCATTTGTGTATGCCCTCTGAACTTCAATAGCCTTGATTTAGGTGAATTAGGGTTGACGATAATGAATCGTAAATCTTTAACTAAGCTTGGTGTTACTCAAAAGCGCTGATCAAGCACAAGAGTTGTGCCTTCATTAACTCATCGGTCAGTCTGCTGAGTCGTCTGAGCTCTGGGCACTCACGGCGAGCGGTACTTCTCAGATGCTGCAACTGTCCAAGAAATAGCTCCAGACTCTGGCGGCGACTCTGTAGTTCTGTGACAAGTAGAGTCGTCAGGTGATTGTCGTGCTGTAATCTGTGTTGCAGCAGTGTCATGCGATCCTCGGCCTCCATTTGCCAGAGCGTTTGCTCCAGTGCCATCTGTTTGCTGAGGTTTTTTAATTGATGCTGCAACGTACGTTTTTGTGCTTGCAACTGCTCGGTGACTTCTTTGGCACGCTGCAGCTTAAAATAGGAGTTGAGGCAGTCAAGTACCGAAATGGCGGCATCGACCCACACCAATACAGGGTTAACCCCTTTGGCGCCGCGCATCAGTTGGTAACCTATTCGGCCAGCCTGGTAGAGCCTCGCCTGCCGGGCACTGCCAATTTCCAGGGTCTTACTGGCAAACAGTGAAACAGTTTTCATTGGTTTGGCTCCAACGAGGTTTCAAATTGTGCCTTGAGTGCCGCCATCAGCTGCGGCTTGTCGAGTCGCAGTGGGCGCAGGCTCTGGTTCAGCGTGATGTGACGACTAATGCCGGTATCAAGGGGCTCATCTTTCGTGCCGATGACCTGCAACAGTTCGCTTATGGGCTTTTCAGCGCTCTTGGGCCAACTAGCGTTGCCTTCAACTCGCTCGCTGGTGTTGATAATGGCGCCGCTTAACTGGCACAAGTGGAGTCGACTGGGAGGGGGACTTGCCAGTGTTGAATCGAGCAGGGGCGGCACAGTGTAATTAGCTTGATATTCGAGTGTCGGGGCTTTTAATAGCAGTGTGCCGCGTTTTTCCGAAGTTAATGATGTTTCGCTATCAAGCTCGACCCAGGCATAACGAAGCTCTGTTTCATCGCCGATAATCTCAAGCAGTGGCTGCCAGGCAGTACGCTGCTCCTGGAGCATTCTGTGATACTTGGTCGGACAAAGCTGTTGCATCAGCTCTGTTAGCTCCCCTTGATTTTCCAGGCTGGAGGCCAATCGGCGGTTCAGTCTTTGCTGTTGCAGCACCGTCTGAATATTCCAGTCTGTTTCGTACTCTCTCAAGGTCATCCAGGGTTCGGAGGGGTTATTTTTCAATAATAGTTGTTCATCGTGGCACCAAACGGGATTGAGTTGCGGATCCATCACATCAAGCCACAGCACAAAGCTCAGCTCGGTCAGCTCACAAGCCAGCGCCATTTGACTCCCTTGTGGGGTCAATTGGCGCAGATCATCTTCCAGCCAGCCGAGCGCACATAAACGTTCGAGCAGTGGCGTCAGTTGTGAGCTTGTCAGTGCCGTAACTTGCTGGATCTGTTCCTGGGTTACACCGTATAAGGTAAAAGATTGCAGCAAAAAACGTGAGACATTACCCAGGATCTCCAACTGTTGATGACGAAAGCTCAACCGATAACGACGCATGGGCAGAAGAATATTCAAAGGGGCTGGAAGGCTATTTGTATGGGCCACTGTTGGATCTTACTTATCTGTTTGAGCTGGAGGTTTATGTCATGAGAGACGGCGCAAACCTTAACACGAAAGTTGAAATAAAAAACCAGATATTGAGTGTTTTTTGGAAAAAATATTAATATATGCAACAGCTTGCATAAAATTGATTCAATATGATTTCAAAGCTTGTCAGCGAGTGTGTTATTGCGCCGGCTTTGGATCTGCAGCGACAAGAGTTGCCAATGAGGCGTCAGGTAACGGGCGAACATTCTTTGTGCCAGGCGCTGCTTCAATCTTTGCCAAAGACCGGGATGAGTAGCGAGCTGCAACATAATACTCTCCTTGAGCCACTGCTCATCGAAACCGGCCCATTCGCCACAGACATCGAATAGATTGGGGCCACACACAGGGGCAACCTCGCGGTAGAGAATATGCTCCAGTTCCGGCAGGGAATAGGGTGAAAGTGCACATACTCGGGTGATGCCGGGGTAGTGCAGGGCGACATCTGTATCAAGAAACAAGTCCGACAGTGCGCTCCATACCGCCTGGCGGGTGTGGAGCGTTTCTGCGTCTTCAAGCATGATCTGTGCGGGGGATTCAGCCATAGGGTCCTTCCTTTGGGGCTGCAGTCTGTGCCGTGAGGTTAACCAAAGCGGCAATCGACATCAAGTGTTGGCTGCCTGTGGTTCGCGGCGCCAACTCAGACTCATGGCGAGGAGCAAAGCCATCAGCGCCAGCAAGGCCCCGGCCAACGGAAGCTCTTTCAGTCCTGTGCCCAATGCCAGCAGAGTCCCGGCAATCCAGGCACCGAGGGCATTCCCCAGATTAAAGGCACTTTGGTTAAAGGTTGACGCTAACAAAGGCGCCTTGGCGGCACTCTTGACCACTAACATCTGCAGCATGGGGCAAAGTGCAAAGCCGACAACTGACCACAGCATCAGCAGCGGCACGGTTAACAGCAAGCTGCCGAGGCAAAAATGCAACAGGGTTAGAATGCCAATCAACGCCAGACTCAGGAATGTGAGCGAGGGCAGAAGTTTTCTGTCGCCGAGAAAGCCGCCAAGCAAACTGCCAAGAGACAATCCCAACCCCAAGGCAAACAGTACCAAAGTGATCTCCTTGGGAGAGGCGCCGCTAACTTGTCCCAAGGTTGGGGCAATATAAGTGAAAACACTGAAGAGGCTGGCGTTGGCCACCACGGATAAGGCCAGGCCGCTGAGGACTTTGCGGTTCTTTAGTACCTTGAGTTCATCTTTAAACCTTACCGTTTGCTGAACCAGATTGGCTGGCAGGTAAAACCACAACGCAACGAGTGCCAACAATCCTATTGCGGCAACTCCCCAAAAGGCGCTGCGCCAACCCAGTGCCTGACCTATGGCTGTACCCAGGGGCACTCCCAGGATATTGGCCAGGGTAACGCCCATAAAGACCAACGCAATGGCTTGGGTCCGTTTTTCCGGCCGGGACAAATCGGCAGCCACTATGGAAGCCAAACCAAAAAACGTGCCATGACATAAAGCGCTCAGTACGCGAGCCAGCATCAAGGTTTCATAGCCATTGGCCAAGGCGCAGCAAAGGTTACCGCCAATAAACAGTAACATAAGCCCGAGTAGGGTGCGCTTACGTGGGATCCGGGCAGTAGCCATCGCCAGTACAGGGCCACCGAATACTACGCCAAGGGCGTAGAAAGTCACCAACAGGCCGGCCTGAGGCAAGCTGACATTGAGTGACCCGGCGACTTCGGGCATTAAACCCATAATGATAAATTCGCTGGTTCCGATGGCGAAACTGGCGAGAGTCAACGCAAGAATAGCCAGTGGCATCTTGACTCCTGTGGATAGTGGCAAGCGACGAAAGATAGTGCTGTAGTCATAGTTCGAAAATAATTCAGCAAATGCGATTTTACGACCCGTCTGTGCTGCCACGCTCATGAAAACTTGTTATGGGGCTATGCCATACGGGAATTGCTGGGTGGGGGCACCTTTGAAGCGACACAAGCGGGCTGCGCTTATGTCAGGGCCGGGGAATATTTTGATAAGGGTTAAAGCGATAAAAAAGGACCAGCATTGAGCCAGTCCTTATTAAGGGGGTTAACGGGTTATTTACGAACCCACTTGCCGGAAGCATCCTGCACTATATGGCCTTTGTCGGCGGCAGCAATCGCCTTGGCGCCAGCGAGTTTGGCAACATCATCCACGGAAATCCCGTTTTGACGGGCGATTTTTTCATAGTGTGCCCGACGTTTGGCATTGATATCCTTAACCAGTGCCGTCACCTCGGCGCTGGATTTGACCACGCCCAAATAGCCGTTTTGCTGTTCACCCACCAACCCTTGGCTCTTGGCGTCCTGCAAACCTATGGCAAAGACGCAGAAACTCATCAACAGGGCGGCAGTCAGGGTCATCAACTTGGTTTTCATCTGTGTTTTCCTTTCGCGAATTCTGGCACCTTAGAAGAGTTCATCATTGGTCAGCAGCTGATCCAACTCTTTATCGACCTTAATGCGAATTTCATGTTCGATTTTCACATTCAAGTTGATAACGATTGGTTTATCCGGTGGCTCAATCTTGACCGTTGGGGTACAACCCGACGCCAGCAGCAAGGCTGCAGCCAGCGGCAGCAGAAATTTAGTCTGTTTCACATTCATGTCCTTTTGTGTCCTCACTGCATGGAAGCTTCAATTTGGGTTTGAAGCTTGTCACCTATGGTCAGACTCCTGAGGAGCTGCAGCATGTTCTCCTCATGAGAGTAGTTCAAGTGGATAGGGCGTTCAATCCCCTCGGCCTTACCTTTTACTTCAACCTTGAGCCAGGCCTCACCATCCGTTGCCATATCGTAAGTGCTGGCCAGGGTAGAATATTGCAAGTGTTCTAGGGTGGAAAAGGCAAAGTCCAGATAGGGTTGCCCAGCACGCATTTGAGCTACAGCCGGATTATTGCCGACCTTGATAAGTCCGCCTGGGGCACGGGCCGCCAGGCGGCCGCCTTTGACCGACACCTGGCCGTCGGTAATAAATACCGGCAAGACACCATCGAAAATACCGTCGGCGTAGATGCCTTCCTGAGGCTGGATGGCCAACAGTTCTTCCAGGCTCAGGCCCTGCAACACCAAATAGGCATTGGATGGCGCGTTGAGCCGCAAGCGGAAGCTGGGCAGCAGCATTTGTCCCTTGAGTAACTCGCCTTGGCCGCGCACCTGAATATCGGCATCCCGAAACCCGGGCAACAGCTTGGCTTGAGTGCTTTGGTTGCTGTCGAGTTCAGGGGTCAGGCTGAGCTGGCCTTCCAGTCCCAGGTTGGTCAACAGCACTCCGGGGTTGAAGGCCTGTACCGAAGCTTTGAGCTGCTGACAGTTGAGTTCGGCCTCTGCCGGCGCCTTGGCTTCCTTGTCAAGGGTCAAACGGCACAATGCCGACAGGTTGGCGCCTTCAAATGGTAACTGACTGATACTGCCAGAGAGATCCGACAGCAGCGGGTTGAAATCCAGTTGCAATTGCAACGCTCGTCCAAGCCCTTCGAGCTTGAGGTCGGCAATCATATGGGTCTCGCCCCTGAGTACCAACTCAGGAGGCAAGGGCAGGTTCTTGGCCGCCAGCGCCTTGATATCTGCGAGATCCGTATCCAGGGTCCAGCGACTGTTCAAGCGATAGCCAAGCGGATCTTTGGCCCGCTTGGGCCAGATGGGCATAAAGTCGTGGCGGCTGTGAAGCGGGATATTATCCAGTTGCCAGTTTTCTTCACTGATAAGACGGTTATCCTGCCAGTCAATGGCCTGGCTGAAGCTGCCATAGCCCAGATTGAGCAGGGTTTCGGTGCGAGGTCCGAGCTTGGTATGCCGGGTTTGGCTTAAGTTGAGCCCATCGAAGGCCAGATTCAAACGACTGGCAAAACGCTCATCCAAGAGTTGGCTCAAGAGTGGCAAGTGCCGTTTTTGATTTTGGTTGGCATCCAGGGTTCGACTGAGCCCGGGGCTCAGGAGCGAGGTTTGGGCAATCGACAGTGCCAGCGGCCCGCTTTTAGCCTGCAATTCACCCAGCTGGCTGCTGACCGCGGGCAAAGACAGCTTAAGTTTGCCTTGGTTGAAGCTGCCACTGAGCGGGGCCAGCAGTGACAACTTAAAGCCCGAGAGTTGGATACTTTTATCCTCTATACCGGCTTGAATGGCGCCAGTGCTGAACCCGGGATTGGCCGCGAGGCTGAAGTTCAGTTGTTGCCCTTCGCTTGTCGGCTCCAGTGCCAGCTTACCGCTAAGCGCCATTGATGCGCCCTTATTGAGTGATGCGCCCTCATTGAGTTGCAATTCAGCAGCAGCCGACTGCCAGCGAAAACCGCTCGGCAGGGAGGCTTCAAGGCGCCAGTCTGTGCTTGCTTGTTCCAGTGGCAACTGATTTAGGCTGAGTTGCAGCCCTTGAATGGCCTGTTGCAGCGCCAGTTCGAGTCGCTGCTCGGCCGACAAGGGCTTTGAGTTTGGTGAGCTTGAGCCTGATGAGCCAGAGCTTGATAAACCAGAGCCCGGTGAATTTAATCCTTGAGGTTTGGCGCTTTGCGGCAAAGAAACAGAAGTGTCTTGCTGTGCTCCTTTGGCCTTTGGCAGTTGCAATTGCAGGTTTTCAAGGGTCAGCAGCAAACTCGGCCGCTCGCCACTACTGAGCGCTGCCGGGCTCAGTTTCGCAGCACTTGGCTGATTAATTGGCGTACCGAACGACGCTTGCTGCTTCTCTGTCATCAGGGCGGGCAGTAACGGCCGCACTGTCAGACTCGGCAGCGACACTCGCATGGATGTCTCATTGCCTTTTGTATCATTGTCCTTGGCGGGTTTGAGCTCGGCGTCGAGGCCCTGATCAAGTGTCAGCTCAATTGCGGCGATAAGGGGTTTTACTTGTTTTTTTTCAGCTGGCTCTTGCGCCAAGACTTGCTGCAGCTGCGCCAGTTGCAACTCGAGTTCCGCTGCCTTGGTTGCTGATGTTTGTGCGGATGTTGCTGCGAGCAAGGCAAGCAGCGCTTGGCGCTGAGCCGGAGTGGTTGAAAGCGTGAGTCTCAGCGGCGCCAGCTCAAAAAACTGCTCGCTGGTGGAGCCCGAGAAGCGAAAGCGCAACCCTGCGCCATGACTATCCTTAACCTCAGCCTTGGCATTTGCACTGGCCTTGGGATTGGCATTGAAACTGGCAGCAGCGCTGGAACTTGGGCACAGAGGGCTATCGGTCAATGAATTGTGTGCCTTAGCTCCCACAGGCAGTGACGTTATCTTAAGCGCCACTTGCTCGAGTCCCGGCATGGCAATAGTCGGCGCCGCCCAGCAATGGCGCGAGTCTATGTTGCCTTGGGTCAAATCCAGAGTCAGTTGCGAGAAGAGATCTCCGCCAAGGCTCGGCATCAGCTCGGCATGCAATATTTCATCAAGCTTAAAGGCGCTGATGAGGGGCGCTGCGGACGGGTCCTGCTCAACACTTGCCAGCGCCTGTTGCAGCGCTTTGAGATGCAGTTGACTGGTCAGTCGCCAGGCGGGGGCACCGTTGGCGAGTTTGGCTTTCAAATCGGCGGTTAATGCCAGCAGGGGCGTCTCTTGTCTTGTTTGAGTTCCTGAGTGAGCCTCTTGTTGCCCTCCTTGTAACCGGGTGGCCAGCTCAGTAACCAGTTGCCCGGAAGCGCTGAGCTGCAGCTTTTGCAGCAGCAGAGTAAAGCTTGGGGTATTACCTGCCTTATCCAAGGTCAGCGACGTATTGGGCGTATCGGATACGCCCGCCTCGGGTTGCAGGCTTATTTGGGTCGGGCCCAGGGCTATTTCGGGCACAGAGTTCAAGTCCAGCGCCAGACTCTGACCGCCATCATCACCGCCGGGCAAGAGTAGTTCAGGCGTCAAACTAAAGCCGGCGTCTCGATAGCTGACTTTTTGAAGTTGCGTCATCAACCAGTCGATGGAGCCAGGAGGCGGCGTCGATGCTTCGCCTGTCAGCAATTGCCAAATCCGTTTTGCATTGACAGGCGATTTGAGCTGAAGCCTGAGTTGATGAAACTCAAGCTCGCTGCCCTGGTAATCAAGCTTGAGATAATCGAAGCTCAGTCTGTCCCAGCCTTCAGGCGCCAGGCGCAACTCGTCGATACGAATATCTTGCGCAGCCAGATATTGATTAATATGCGGCAGCAGCCACTGCGGCCTTTCATACAGGGACCAAGCCAGCCCCATCAGCAGGGCACTCGGAAGCAGCACCAGCAGAAGCAACAGGCCAACAGCCCATACCGTTAGGCGTTTCTTGCTTGGGAGTCGATACCTCATTGGTGTTTCCCGGCCTTGGCCGCTCACTCCTGCCAGCGGATTTCTGTGGTCAGAGTGTGACTCTGTTTGGGGCCGAGCACCAGTTTATCTTCCAGCACATTGGCGGCTTCCAGGCAGACCATGGACAGGTAATCCTGCTCTTGGAAACGGGCCAGCCGCTTGGACTTGTCTATCCAGGGATTCCAAAGTACTGCCGAGTGGCTCTGCTCACGTCTGACAAGAATCGTGCCGTTGGGGGTATGCAGCTTTTGCAGCTCGGACAAGCCGGTGTAAACCCGGTCGGTCTCGCGCTCAAAGCGCACTTCGTCCTCGACTTGTGCATATGGGCCTTCACCAAACTCGATATATTGGCTGCCGGCAAAGCCTGTGGCGCGCAGCTGGTGGATATCGCCGATGGGGAAATAAGTGTGCAGCGCCTGGGTCAGCGTCACGCTTTGCTCTCCGAGGTTGCGGTTAATCAGGCTGACTCTGAGGCTGTCGCTGAGGACAAAGTCCAGCCGCACCTCGGTATCGTGGGGCCAGTAACCTTTGTCCTCGTCGCTGAGTTTAAGGGTAAAGCTCAGCTCTACCCGTTCATTGCTGATATGAGTTCGCTCAAGTTGCCACAGCCGGGTGCGGGCAAAGCCATGCTGGGGCCAGCTCTCATTGGCATGCATGCCAAACCAGGGCCAGCAGACGGGAATACCGCCGCGAATACCACTGCCCGGCAGATAGTCATCGGCAGGAGAAACCCACAGCAGCGGCGCCTTGCCCTTGGGCACAAAGCTGTCTATCTGGGCACCCTGTAAAAAAATACGGCCGTAGCAGAGTGGAGTATCGATTTCGATATAGTCCAGACCATTGGGGTGTTTGCGGGTGTTGACGCTGGCCATGCAGGATTCCTTTAGCGGGCGAACAGGATAATGCCCCTAGCTTACAAAGTTTTACAGCCCGAGATAAGGGGCTGTTCAAGCGAATTTACGCAGAGCGCTGTTCTTGTATTCAAAAAAAGTGATATAAAACTGGTCAGAGGTGCTGAGTTTTTACTCAGAATTGGCTAAGGTGAGACATCAATCACAGGGAAAAGGAAATAAGCATATGGCAAGTTATCAGCCGCCGATGCGGGATTACCGCTTTATTCTTGAACAGTTACTGGATATTTATCAGCAGCCAAAGCTGCAGGGGTTCGATGAAATTGACCCTGAGTTGGTCAATGCCATTCTCGAAGGCATGGCCGATTTCAGCACTGGGGTGATGCTGCCGCTTAATAGTGTCGGCGATCTGCAGGGCTGTCGACTGGAAGCCGACGGGGTGAAAACCGCCGAGGGCTTTATCGATGCCTATCGCCAGTATGTGGGCAACGGCTGGCCAACGCTGACCTGTGATCCTGAGTTCGGTGGTCAGGGCTTGCCGGAAGTGGTGGGTATTTTTGCCACCGAAATGCAGACCTCCTCCAATATGGCCTTTGCCATGTATCCCGGGCTGACCCACGGTGCTTACAGTGCCATTTTTGCCCATGGCTCCGAGGCGCTCAAGGCCAAATATCTACCCAAACTGGTGAGCGGCGAGTGGACCGGCACCATGAATCTGACCGAATCCCATGCCGGTACCGATCTGGCGCTGCTGCGCACCAAGGCCGAGCCCAGCACTGACGGTTGCTATCTTGTCAGCGGTGAGAAAATCTTTATCTCCAGTGGCGATCACGATCTGGCTGAAAACATAGTGCACCTGGTATTGGCCAGGTTGCCCGATGCCCCGGCCGGGGTGAAGGGGATCAGTTTGTTCGCCGTGCCCAAGTATTGGGTCAAGGAAGATGGCAGCCTGGGCGAGGCCAACAATGTCAAGGCCAGCGGCCTCGAGCATAAGATGGGCATTCACGGCAATTCCACTTGTGTGATGCTGTTCGATGGCGCCAAAGGCGAGCTGGTGGGCGAACCCCATCAAGGCCTCAGAGCCATGTTCACCATGATGAATCAGGCGCGCATGGGCGTTGGGGTTCAGGGGCTGGGCGTCTCTGAAATCGCTTACCAGAACGCGCTGGCCTACGCCAGAGAGCGGGTTCAGGGAAGGGCACTGTCCGGCACCAAGGCGCCGGAGCAAAATGCCGATCCTATTCTGGTGCACGGTGATGTGCGGCGGATGCTGTTGTCGCAAAAAGTCTTCAATGAGGGCGCCCGCGCCCTTATCGGCCAGCAGGCGCTGTGGCTCGATGAAGCCGAGCGGCATCAGGATGCCGAGCAAAAGGCCAGAGCCAAGGCGTTGGCGGCGTTGTTTACCCCTGTGGTCAAGGGCTTTATCACAGATAGAGGCTTCAGCGCCTGTGTCGATGCCCAGCAGGTGTTTGGCGGCCATGGTTATATCCATGAGTGGGGGATGGAGCAGTTTGTCCGTGATGCCCGTATCGCGATGATTTATGAAGGCACCAATGGTGTGCAAGCCCTGGATCTGGTGGGGCGCAAGCTGATGGGTGACAAGGGTGCGGCGCTGAAACTCTGGGCCGCAGAGGTGGAGGCCTTTATCGAAGGCGCCAAACCCAAGGCCGCTCAAGATCCCCGGTTTGCCAAAGTGCTCGAAGGTTTGGGCCAGGCGGCAACGGATCTGCAGCGCGGCACTCAGAGCCTGATGGAGTTGGCGATGAAGAATCCCGACAACCTGGGCGCGGCCTCCATGCCTTATATGCAGCTGTTTGGCACAGCTGCGCTGGCGTGGATCTGGGCGCGGATGGCCGAGCTGGCGCTCGATGGGCTGGCAGATGATGCCGACGGTTTCTATGCCGGCAAACTGGCCTCGGCGGGTTTCTTTATGGACTACTATGTCAGCAGCGCCAGTGGCTATCGGCGTCAAATCGCCGCGGCCAGTGAATCCATCATGGCCTTCGACGACAGTTACTTCGGCTAAGCTTCAATACCAAAGGGTCGGTGCAATCGGCCCTTTTTTGTGGTACACCAATAGCTTCCAAGCCAATCGGTTCGTCAGTATGGAGTGACAAGATGGATCTGAATTACGACAACAACAATATTTTCGCCCGCATTCTTCGCGGCGAGTTGCCCTGTATCAAACTCTATGAAGACGAGCATACTCTGTCTTTCATGGATATCATGCCGCAAACCAAGGGCCACTTATTGGTGTTGCCCAAGGAGTCGGCCGTGACCCTGTATCAGTTGTCTGATGAAGCTGCCGCGGCCTGCATGCGTACCGTCAAACTGATGGGCAAGGCGGTGGAAAAGGCCATGGGAATCCCGGGCTCCACTGTGTTCCAACACAACGGCAGCGCCGCTGGTCAGAGTGTGCCCCATGTACATTTTCATGTGTTGCCCGGCCCGCTCAAAGGCCTGATGGAGCACGCGGCTCATCAGGGGGATATGGATGAGCTGCACACCATAGCAGACAGAATTCGCGCCTGTATCGAATCTTGAGTTGTTCCCCCCAAACAACCGCCTCTTGGCGGTTGTTTGCTATTAGTGCCATCTTAAGCGGGATTGGTTTTAGCGGCATAAAATCTCAATCAGCTTAAAGTCAGTTTGCCGTTGATAAGCAAAGAGAGGTTTGATTGCATAATCGCATTGTATTTACCGGTGGGCCGGGTTCAGGCAAGACGTCTGTCATCGACTTTTTGCAAAGCCTGGGTTACCCGAGTGCGCCGGAAGTCGGCCGTAAGGTGATAAAGGCTCAACTGGCGCAAGCTGGAAGGGCGCTGCCCTGGGATGACAAGAGCGCTTTTCGTGATGCCATGGTTGATGAAGAGCTGACGCGTTATCAAGCCTTCGGCGGCGATGACGGCATTATCTTCTTTGACCGCAGTATGCTGGATTCCTACGGTTATAGCCTGCTTGAGAACTTAACTATTCCCGAGAGTTTGCTGAGTCATTGCCGTGAGCTTGTTTATCACCCCAGGGTATTCATCTTTCCGCCCTGGCAAGCCATTTACGCCAATGATATGGAACGTAAGCAGGACTTCAGTGAAGCGGTGGCAACTTATCATGAGATGCAAAAAGCCTATGAGGCTTTCGGTTATGAGTTAATTGAAGTGCCCAAATGGTCGGTTGCGAAGAGAGCCGGTTTCATTTTGGCCAAGGTGAGCGAGGCACTGCAAACGCCCTAAGCCGTCGCTGTGAGTTTTCTCAGCCATTCAACCAGAGGTTCCGGTTGAATCCCCGGCCCGACCCTACCAAACGCTCAGTTTGAATATTGCCAATATCACAGCAGAGGTCAGCAGTCCAAGACCGCCCAAAATACAAACCACTTTTTCAGGGTAGCGTGAACCCAGTTCGGGAAAGAGGATAGCGCCCAGGCTGAAGCTTGGGATCATCTCGTACAGTAACCCCATTCTCTGGTTGCTTGCCGGTGCAAATGGCGGCAGGTAGAAGTAACAGAGCAGATAAATAGCCAAGGTGACAATCGCGAGCCATTCATAGCCCTGAAAGGGCTCATCGGCCTTGAGCAGACGACGCAGCAGGACAATCATAATCGCCGCGATTAAAAGTAGCATGACACTTCCCTGTAAATAAAATGGCCGCCACAAACTACGGGATCCGAGATGAGCTGACAAGCGCAAAAGAGAAAAAGCGCCGCAGGGGCGACGCTTTTTGCCATCAATTACCAGCTCAGGTGGTAATTGATGGCAAAAGTGCGGCCACGGCCGTGATAGTCAAACATCTTCTCCGGGCCGTAAGTCGGGCTGTAGAAGTAAGCGGCTCGCTGGCCCCAAAGGGTGCTGTAGTCCTTGTCAAGCAGGTTTTCTATGCCATAGCTCAGGGTGCCGACCGGCAGTTCGACGGAGCCGAGCAGATCCAAAGTGGTATAGCTGTCTAACTCACTTCTCTGGCCATCATTTGCTTTGAAGCGATAGTCAGAGTCGGCGCTGAAGCTGTGCTCGGCCTGCAATCTTAACTGTTGGCTGTCACCGCGCCAGGCGATAAAGGCCGTGGCCTTGGAAGGTGAAGCATAGGTGACTGTCTCATCAATCCAGTCGGCGCCATTTTTGATTTCACTGCGAACCAGATGCAGGTTGCTGCCCACCTGCCAGGCGCTGCTGATATCGAAGTTCAGCTGGGCTTCTAGGCCATAGGTGCGTTTATCGTTGTCCTTGACTTCTATGGTCAGATCGCTGCGATTGACCTCAATCACCTTATCCGAGATGGCGTAATACAGACTGGCCTGGGCCTGCCAACGGTCGGCCAGATAGCGCCAGCCCAGCTCAAAGGAGTCGGTCTTGATGCCATCGAGGCGGGAATCATTGATATTAATGCTGTTGGTCAGCTGCAGATAACCATCGGCATTGGCCTGATAGCTGCCGCGACCATAGTATTTGGACAGATCCGGCAGCTCAAAGCCCTGTGAGTAGGCAAGCCACAGTTGCTGATCCCGACTCAGTTTAGCCACCAATCCCAGGTTAACCAGGCCGACATGGTAGTCTGTGCTGCCGCCCTTGATAACATCGGCGCCCGGCGCCTTACCCTGGGCAATCGCCACCTGTTGGTTATAGCCGATAAAGTCATCGACGCTGTTGTCCATCTGCTGATAACGATAACCTGCGTTGAGCACCAGATAGTCGTTGATATCCCAGCTGCCCTGCAGGAAGGCTGCGATGGACTCGACACTGAAGTCGACATATCGGCCTGTGGTAAACAGCTCCTTCATGGTCAAACCGCCACTCTGGTTGGCGGCGTCGAGATCAAAACTCATCTGATCCGAGTCGAAGCTCTCCTTGTCCCAGTCGATGCCCCAGGTGAGTTTGAGGCTGTCGCTGGGCTTGGATTCCAACACGGCTTTCAGGCCATAAATGCCGGTGTTTTGTGACGAGGCCGAGAAGTTGTAAACCCCGAGGGTTTCACTGACGTAAGGGAAGGGGTGAAAGTCGAGATCTTCCTTGCGATAAAAGCCTTGCAGGTACAAGGTTTGGCCGAGAAAATCAGCCTGGGTATAGCTGAGGTTAAGTAAGGTACGATCGGTTTTGGGACTGCGATCGGCATTCAATCCCTTGCGGCTTTCGAGCAGGGAAGCATCTGAGGTGACACCGCTGAAGTTTTCCCCCATATAGAGGCCGTGGTCGCCATCGGACTCATTGTTGTAAAACTGCACCATGGCACTGAGGGTGGCATTGTTTGGTAGGCTCCAGTCCAGATTGGCCATCAGATCATAACCTTGGGTGTACTGCATGCCGGTTTGAGTGATATCCGGCATCACCTGATTGCCGCTGCCGTCGAACCATTGGCCATTTTCCTGCCAGGCGGCACTGAAACGTCCCTTGAGGGTATCGCTGCCTCCGGCCACGGCAAAGGCGGCGCGGTAATCCAAGTCATCACTGCCGTTAAAACCCGATTTGAAACCTGCTTCGGCTTCAAAGGTATCCTGGCTGTCGGCGGCTTTTTTGGTCACTATATTGATAGCGCCGCCCAAAGCACCACCGCCATAGAGGGCTGAGGCGCCGGCCAATACTTCAATGCGGGCGATGTTAAAGGGATCTATGCTGTCCAACTGGCGGCTGATCCCTCTGGAGGTGTTCATGGATACGCCGTCTATCAGCACCACCATGGCGCGGCCGCGCATGTTCTGACCAAAGTTGGTTCGGCCCTGGCTGGATACGTCCATGGAGGGAACCAGGGCGGCCAGCATCTCTTTCACGCCTTTGCCGCTGTCTATCTGCTCGCGGATGCTGTTTTCATCGATTAACCAAACCGTGCTGGAGAGCTCGCTTATCTGGGTAGGGGTACGGTTGGCACTGACCACCATGCGCTCCATCTGGGTTTCTTCGGCCATGGCGGCCCCCATCAGCAGCAATTGACTGCTGACAGCAGCGGCGACAAGGCTCATCCGAACCATGGATTTGGGCATAACATTCTCCTAAACAACTCAAGGGGTTAAATGAGGCACCAGACAGGGATCCAGCAGGCAAACACCAGGCTGAGCGTCTTCTTGCCGGGTTGGTATCCCAAGGCTAAAGACAGCACCAAGCCTGGTGCCAACAGCAGGATCAACAGCCGGGCATCCAGCCCAAAACTGGCCAATACCAGCATGATTGCCAGCAAGACCAATCCCTCACACCAAAGCAGTTGGTTACAGCGCAACAACAGCGGGGACGTTTCCATATTATTTGGCCTCCTGAAAGATGTTGCATTTTAATTGCAAACAAGAATGGTTCGCAATTGAATTTACACTGAGTGATGGAAAAGTGAGCTTATGGAGGTATGAATATTTCCATAATTAAATCATGGGTATGTGAAGATATCTTCGAATAATGCTTTGAAGGAGGACCGCAGGTGGGACACTTGGTTTTGACTGTCGGAAAAATAGGGGCTTGCTATTGGCCTGGAAAGTCTCGGCCGGGCTTTCATGGTTGATTTCAGCCGCTGATAGGGCATAGATTACGGCAAGGTAGAAAGGGAAATACTGAGAAAGGTTGTATTCAACACTATGGACAAGTTACTGGAAAATCTGTTTTCAAAGCGCGCTGATGAGCTGGATGCCTTGCTGGATAAAAGAGATGAAGCGGCATTTGATAATGCTTGGGTGCATTTAAATCAGCAAGTAGGCGAGGTTGATGCTCACTTGGATAACAAATTTGATAGCAAAGCGTTGTTTATAACATTGTCCGAAGCGACCAATTGCCACGAGATATGCTGTTATATCACAGATGACCTGGAGCTGATTGAGAAAGCTCGGACCATGGGTTTGGAGTCAAGGTTTCTGGATTATTTAAAGCAAAGCTATCGGCAAGGTCAGGTGCCATACGAATGGTTAGGCTAAAAAACAGACTCGCTCTTGCATATCGGCGGCGTTGCCGGCTTGAGCAGATTTCAGGAGACTTGCTTGATGAAAGTGAAACGAATCGTAGCCAATGTGGCCGCTGCCGACCTGGACGCAGGCCAAGTATTTTATGAATCGATTTTTGGTCTTGAGCTGGTTATGGACCATGGCTGGATTAAAACCCTTGGCTCAGCTGAAGAGATGAAAATTCAAATCAGTTTGGCAACCGAAGGCGGCTCAGGGACGCCGGTGCCAGATCTCTCTATTGAGGTGGACAATCTTGATTTGGTGCTTCATCGGCTGAGAGCGCAAAACATAGAGATTGAATACGGGCCAATCTCAGAGCCTTGGGGTGTGCGCCGCTTTTATATCAGAGATCCATTTGGGAAATTGCTCAATGTACTTCAACATGATCCGGATATACTCCTAACTTCAAATTGAATAGTGGATGATTTTACTTAAATAACCCATTGATTTCACTATGGCCACCCCAGGAGAATTGCTTTTACCCCGGGGCAGAGCGTCGGGACAATAAGGAATTAAGCAGATGCAGTTACCCATAGAATATTACTGGTTGAAAGCGCATAAATTTGCAGGACTCATGCCTTGGTGGTTTATCGATGAACCCGGCGGACCCGGGCTGAGAATGGAATACCAAAAAGAAACCGGGGAGGACTTCTATCCCATCGCCAGGCGGCAAGACAATGACAGCGTGGCCGGGTTTAAAGTGATTGACGGCGAAATACAAAAAGAGCTGGTCTCTGTCCATTTAACCTGGACAGGAAAGCGCGAACAGCAAGGTTTTCCGGCCAGGGCCGTGTACAAGGATATTTTTTCCTGGTTGTCAGAAGAAGTCCTTCCCGAAACGGCTGACTGGGTAAGTGAAGAATTCCTGGCGGAGCTTGAGGAGGAAAATAGATAGCTGCGCTGTGTTTAGTTGCCTTGTTCAATCGCCTTGTTCTATCAACTTTGCCCAATCAAGCTTAGTTAATCATGCCATTACCCACAGAGGGTTTGCAGCCGACAGATGACTTGGCTAGAATTACTGTAATTTTATCCAGTAATACTGTTCAGTGACAGCCAAAGGACGCAGTGGATGATCCTCTATATCGCCGAAAAGCCCAGCCTTGGGCGCGCCATCGCCGAGGTGCTCCCCAAACCCCATCGCAAACATGAGGGCTATATCGAGCTTGGCAACGGTGATTGTGTTTCCTGGTGTATAGGTCATCTGCTGGAGCAAGCTGAGCCGGATGCTTACGATCCCGCCTACAAGTCCTGGCAGTTGGAACATCTGCCGATTGTCCCGTCCGATTGGCAGATTAAACCCAAAGCCAGCAGTCGCGGCCAACTCAGTGTCTTGCGTAAATTGGTCAAGCAGGCCAGTGAGTTGGTCAATGCCGGCGATCCGGACCGGGAAGGGCAGTTGTTGGTGGATGAGGTGATTGCCCATCTTGGGGTCAAGGGCGATAAGTTGGCAGCGGTTAAACGCTTGTTGATAAGCGACCTCAACCCGCAGGCGGTAAAACGTGCCCTGGGGCAGATGCGCAGCAACCGCGAGTTTGTGCCATTGTCGACTTCGGCACTGGCGCGTAGCCGAGCCGATTGGCTCTACGGCATGAATATGACCCGTGCCTATACCCTGCAGGGGCGCAAGGTGGGCTATCAGGGCGTGCTGTCGGTCGGTCGGGTGCAAACCCCTGTGCTTGGTTTGGTTGTCCGGCGCGATCAGGAAATCGCTGCCTTTGTGCCCAAACCTTTTTATGAAGTACTGGCCCATCTTAGCACCCAAGAGGGGAGCTGTTTCAGCGCCCGCTGGCAGCCCAGTGAGGCCTGTCAACCTTGGATGGATGAGGAGGGGCGGGTGCTCTCCCGCGGTTTGGCGATGAATGTGGTCGGCAGGATCACCGGCCAACCCGGCCGGGTAGATGAGCTGGAGCGCAAGCAAAGACACCAGGCACCGCCTTTGCTCTACAGTCTGTCTGCGCTGCAGATTGATTGCGCTAAACGCTTCGGTATGAGCGCCAAAGAGGTGCTGGATACGGCGCAGTCTCTGTACGAACGGCATAAATTGATAACCTATCCGCGCTCCGATAGCCGTCACCTGCCCAAGGCGCAGTTACAGCTGGCCCCGGCAGTCTTGAATGCCATTACCCAAGGGGCGGCAGAGCTGCTGCAAGGCTGTGAAGCGCCCAATCCCGCCCTTAAGTCCAAGGCCTGGAATGATGCCAAGGTGGACGCCCATCACGCGATAGTGCCTACGGAAAAGACGGCTAACCTCGGTGTGTTATCACAGCGTGAGCGTCAGGTGTATTTGCAGATCGCTCGTCAGTATTTGGCGCAGTTTTACCCTAATGATGAGTACCTTGAAACCCGCGCCGTGATCGACATTGTTGGAGGTTGTTTCGTGGCCAAGGCCAAACAGCCATTGAAACAGGGTTGGAAGCAATTGTTTGGCAAACAAAAAGCCGACGATGAAGCGGAAGATATTCAAACCAGCTTACCTGAGTTGACTCAAGGGCAGATACTGGATTGCCTTAAAGGTGAATTAGTGGAAAAGATGACCCAGGCCCCCAAGCATTTTACCGATGCCACACTGCTGGCGGCGATGACAGGAATAAGCCGCTATGTGAAAGACCCTGAGATCCGCAAAATCCTCAAGGAAACCGATGGTCTGGGCACAGAAGCGACCCGCGCCGGGATCATTGAACTCTTGTTTAAACGTGGCTTTTTGAAACGTCAGGGCAAGAGTATTTTGGCTACCGAGGCCGGTAGCGGGCTTATTCAAAGCCTGCCTGAAGTGGCCACCACGCCGGATATGACGGCGCTGTGGGAAAGTAGCCTGGATGCGATTTGTCACCGTGAGCTTAAATATCAGGCCTTTATGCAGCCCTTGACGGCTAAACTGGGCGAGCTTATTGAGCAGGCCAAGGCACAACTGCCTACGGCCTTGAGTGGCGTGAAAAGTACAGGCTTCAAAGGACGTAAACGTCGCAGTGGCGCTTATGCCGGCAAGGCAAGTGCCCCCAAGGGCACAAGCACCAAGAAGAGCACTGGCGTTAAGACCGGCACCGGCAAGCGCAGCTATCGCTCAGCGACCAAGAGCAAAACCAAAGCCCAGTCCGCAACGTCCTGAGAACTTGGGGTTATTTCAAGCGTCGGTATTGGTTGGACAGGGCATGGTACTCGTATCCCAGCGCACTGAGCTTATGCTCGAGCTGGGCAGGTGACAGGTCAAGTTCGTAATAAAGTGCATCTCTGTCCGGGCAGTGCAGTCTCAGTTTCTCATTGACTATGCCCAGCAGTATTTCGGCGGGCAGATGTTGCAGGCTTTCCATATTCCCTCCAGGTGTCAGCGGTTGACTGTTTCATAATGCAATAGAGTTGGCTTGGGTTGCAAATCTTGCCTGAATATATTTAAAGTTTCATAAAATCAATATCTTAATAAAGCAATTTCATTTTCTATTCCCGGCGGTTTTGCCTTTGTTTTATCACCCCTTCTTTATCAACTCTTGTTACATCAAGCATTCGTGATGATTCGAACCGAGTCAGCTTTAACCGTATAAAAATCAAACCATTACTCTTGCCTGTGTGGCAGTAAACTCTGCTCTTGTCGATACGCATGCATCTCTTTTGCTGCATAAACTGCTCGCTTGTTACAACGATATTTAATTCTTCTCACGGCATTTAACGCCCGCCAACCACGATATTTCACGATTTGTCGATCCAGCTCAGGAAACCAGGGGTTGGGATTGGCTTTTTAACAGCTGGCACGCAAACTGCAGCCCTCGAGTAACACATAGAAATATGTCTAATAAATCAGCGTATTAAACGCGTTTTACTTATAAAAGGGTAATGAATATGAACAAGAAGATCCTGGCACTTATGATCCCGGCTATGCTGGCGAGTGGCGCTTCTCAGGCTGTGGAACTGTATAACGATCAGACCAACAGTGTGAACATGATAGGTTGGTTGGGTTTTGCCGCCTTCAATGATGGTCATGAAACCTCTGTTATTGATAACTTCTCTCGCGTAGGTTTCCGTTTTGACCGTCAGGAGCGTAATGGCTGGCGCGCCTTTGCCCACACAGAGTGGGGCATCAACATGGTGACCAGCGATGACGGCCTGATCTACACCCAAGGCCAGGGCGGCGGTCAGATGCGTGCCGAGAAGAACAGTGACTTCTTGTTCAACCGCTTGGGTTATGTGGGTATGGCTCACGATAAGTGGGGTACTCTGACTTTCGGTAAGCAGTGGGGTGCATACTATGATGTGGCTTACACTACCGACGTGCTCAATGCCTTCACAGGTTGGTCTGTAGGTGCCTACACCTTTGGTGACGGTGGCCTGACCGGTGCCGGTCGTGCCGATGCTGCCTTCCAGTATCGCAATACCTTCTTCGGCAAGCTGCATATCGCCCTGCAGTATGCTTCCAAGCAAAATGACGATGTTGCCCTGTTTGACGAAAACGGCGCCGCTCTGAACGATGGCTCTGAGCTGAGCTTTGACTCCAGCTATGGTGCCAGCGTGACTTACTATGTGACCGATAAGTTCAAGGTTCTGGCCGGTTTCAACCGTGGCGACTTTGAAGGCAACCTGGCCGGTGTCGCCGTTGATGATACCAACCAGATCGTCGGTATCGGTGCCCAGTACGGCAGCTTCTACCAGTATGCTCCAGGCCGTGACGCCGATGGTCTGTACGTGGGCTTCAACGCTCACAAGAGCAAGCAAAACGAACTGGTTGGCGGCAGCCTGTACGATTCCACCGGCGGCGAATTCATCCTTGCTTACCAGTATGACAACGGCTTTGTTCCTTCTCTGTTGCTGAGCTATCAGGATCTGGACACAGATGCCAACACCGCCATCCAAGGCGATTGGACCCGCCAGTTTGCGGTTCTGGGTCTGCACTACCGTTACAGCCGTGACACTGTGATGTATGCCGAAGCCAAGATTGACTTCAGCAGCATGGATGACAAGTCCTGGGAAGATCTGCAGGACAACAACTATGCGGTAGGTATCCGTTACTTCTTCTAAGGGGCTCCCTGTATTTCCCTGCACAGGCCACCTTAGGGTGGCCTTTTTTTTATTCACTTTATTCACGAGCTTATCCATTGCATTGGACAAGGGAAACTAGATGCCATCACGGACATGAGTCCAGGGTGTGAAGGAGACTCTGATTGAACAAGGAAAAGATGAAACTCAATAGTAAAATAGTCGGGTTAGCCGTTACCTTGCTTGGCGGTTTTGGCACGACTGATGCCGGCGCATCGACTCAAATAGAGGCCGGTTATCTGGGGTTTACGAGTGCCACCCGTGACGATAATCCCGGGGCTTTCAACCAAAGCTTTGCGGCGCTCAGTCATTTTAGTCGTGACGAGCGCAATACTTTTTATCAGATGCTCAAGGTGGAAAACCCCGGTAAATGGGTGGCGGATAAACGGGTCGCCTTCAAGTCATTGACAGTTTGGCATTATCGGCTCAACGAAGAGCGTACCGCCCTGTGGCTGCAAAACTTTCTCGGCACCCATAAGCACCTGACCGAGGACAATTTTTATCTCGGCTTGAAGCAGCATTTTGACTGCGGCGCGCTGCGTTTCAACCTGGGGTTGGCAGGGCATTATACTGTGAGTCAGTCCAATCTGACCGATAAAGATTACTCAGGATTATCCGGCGTGGTGCTCAATGGCAACAGTTACTACGATTTGCCAGTGCTCCCCAAGGGCTGGAAACTGAACCTGGATTATACTGCGGCTTTTGGGCGTGACCACGAGCATGCGGCTGTCTTTGGTTATGACGACGATTATGGTCATCAATTGTTTGCCGCTGTTTCCGGCCCATTGGCGCAAGACTTGAGTCTCAAGCTGCAGCTGACGCACTACAAGAGTTGGGGCACTGCACCCAACGATGGCCTTGAGTACAGCTTCTCGCTGCGCTACGCTTTTTAACGCCACTGGTATATGCGCTTTCAAGTCCGTCGATGCGAAAAGATGCAACAGCCAGACCCGGCAGCAAGGTGCAATAAAAAGGCCGAAAGTGATGACTTTCGGCCTTTTATGTTATTTTTCCCCGCCGGAATTAGCTTGCTCCTGCCCAGAGTCGTTTGCTATGTCCTGTTTCTAAACGATCCCCAGTTTTTTCATCTTGCTGCGCAAAGTATTGGGGTTAATATCCAACAGCTCGGCAGCGCCGCCGGGGCCGTAGAGCTTGCCGCCGGTCACTTTAAGGGCGTGCTCTATGTATTTACGGGTCATGGTTTCCAGCGGTACCAGTTGATTGCCCGCATGGCTGGGGTCGACCACTATGGTCTGGCCGCTGGCGGTGGCCACGGCTTCGGTTTGCGGCGCCAGGAAACTGAAGTCCAGTGGTCCGGCCGGGTTTTGAATGATGGCCCGCTCCAGCACATTGATCAGCTCCCTGACATTGCCGGGCCAATTGTACTGACTGAGAATGGCCAACTGCTCAGGGCGGATACAGGGCAGTTTGATCAACTGGAATCGGGCGCTCAGCTGTTCAATAAAATGCTGCACCAACAGAGGGATATCTGTGCGCCGCTGGCGTAAAGAGGGGATGTCTATCGGGAATACCGCCAGCCGATACCAGAGATCCTCACGAAAATCCCCCTGATGCACCATGGCTTGCAGGTGCCTGTGGGTTGCCGCTATCACTCTGATGTTCAGGTGTACCTGTTCATGGCCACCGACTCGGGTAATGGTGCTGTTTTGCAGTACCCGCAGCAGTCTCACTTGAGCCGAGAGTGGCAGTTCACCAATCTCATCGAGGAAGATGGTGCCGCCGTTGGCCTGTTCAAAATAACCGGCCTTGCGCGATTCGGCGCCGGTAAAGGCGCCTTTCTCATAGCCGAACAGCTCTGAGTCGATAAGGGTCTCGGGAATGGCGCCGCAGTTGACTTTGACAAAGGGTTTGCCGGCCCTGGCCGAGAGTTCATGAATGGCGTTGGCAATCACCTCTTTTCCGCAACCGGTTTCCCCCAGCATCAGTACTGTGGTGTTGAGATGGGCGATGGATTGCACTTGTTGCATCACCTGTTTCAGCCCCGAGTTGGCACCGACCACACCGTTTTGCACATCCAGCGTGCGTTTGAGGCTAACGTTTTGTTTGGCCAGCGCCTGATTTTCCAGCAGCAGATTACGACCTCTGAGGTTGAGGGCAGTGATCAGGGCAAAGGTGCTCATCTGCGGCGCCAACATATCTGCGTGTCGGGGGCGGAAGGTACCGGCACTCTTGGAGTAAAAACCTACTATGCCCAAATGGGTATCTTCCATCGACATACGTAAAATGATCAGCGAGCGGATCCCGGGGATCACCTTGGGGGCAACCTGGGATGTCACGGGATCATGATCAATGTCGTTAACAATCCTCACCCTCGGCCTATCGGGATCTTCCAGCGTTTTGGCCAGTCCCTCTGGGAGGGAAACCTGGACATCAAGCGTGCTTGCCTGCGTTTCGCTGGCCTGGGCGATAAATTGTATATCATTGAATTCTTTTCGATAAATATTAATGAACAGGCCATCGAGTGGCACTGAGTCACGTACATAGTCGAAGTAGTGTTTAAGCGAGGTTTCCAACTGCAGGCTACTACAGAGCCGCCTGGTACACTCGTAATAAAAGTGTTTTTCCATTGATATTTCAAATAAACCGCGAAGTTTCGTGATTGTAGATCTTTATATTTCGTGATTCTGTGGCCGTAATCATAAATCTCCCCCTGAGCACCTCTTTTTGGTTAGTTGGCATGGGCAGTGCAACTGGTTGACTGAGTTCTTTCCCTGCATGAAAGGAAAATAAGTACATGACAGAAAAACAGAAAATAGACAGTGGTCGTCGTCAGTTGCTCAAGGGCGGCGCCGCTCTGGCAGTGACCGGGGTGGGGATGGCTGTCAGCAGTGGTGCCATGGCCCAGTGCCGCGAACAGGCGCCGGAATCCTTTGATGAACTGGTAGACGTATTGGTAGTCGGCAGTGGCTTTGCCGGTATGGCAGCAGCCCTGCAGGCCCGTGAAGCCGGTGTCAGCGTAATGGTTATCGACAAGATGCCGGTTTTTGGTGGCAACTCAACCATTAATGGTGGTGCCATGGCGGTTGCCGGTTCTCCGTTGCAAAAGCAGGCCGGTATTGAAGATTCAGTAGATGCCATGGTGGCCGACATGTTGCGCGCAGGTCGTGGCATGAATGATGTTGAAATGCTCAAGCTGGTATGTAACGGCACGGCAGAGTCCTGCCAGTGGCTGATTGACTATGGCGTTAAGTGGAAGCCTTTCGTACAGCATTTCGGTGGTCACAGTGTGCAGCGGGTACTGCAGACAGTAGAAAGCTCCGGCGCCGGTATCATACGTCCGCTGGTCAAGGCTGCCCGTGCCAAAGGCGTGATCATGAAAAATCAAACCAAGCTCGAATCTTTTATCCGTGATGCTGAAGGCCGCGTGATCGGGGTCGAGGTTCGTGAAGGTTATTATTTCCCACGGGAGCGGACAGGTAAGATACGCACCATAGGAGCCCGCAAAGGGGTGATCATGGCGACCGGCGGCTTTGGCCGGGATATCGAATATCGCATGATGCAGCTGCCTGAGTTGAACAATGACCTGGACTCAACAAACCATCCGGGGGCGACCTCTGAAGCACTGAAGCAGATGATGCTTCTGGGGGCCAACCCTATCCATCTGGATCAAATTCAGCTGGGCCCATGGGCATCACCCGATGAGAAAGGTTTTGGTACTGCATCCCAGTTCAACACCATTGCCACTTATCCTCACGGCATAGTGGTGGATGTGCGCACCGGTGAGCGTTTCTTCAATGAGCTGGCCGACCGTAAGGCGCGTGCCGATGCCATCATGACCCGCAGAGATGAGCACAACAACCCTGTGTATCCCATTGGCTTTACCAATGCCGAAGGTGCCAAGAATGCCCAGACGCTGGATTGGGGTATCAAGTACAAGGTGATCACCAAGGCCGACACCCTGGATGAACTGGCCAAGGCCTATGGTATGCCGGCCGACAAGCTCAAGGCGCAGGTGGCCCGCTGGAACGAAGCGGTCAAGAGCGGAGAAGACAAAGAGTTTGGTCGTCCAATGCAGGAAGCCATAGTGCTGGACAAGGGCCCATGGTACGCGGTGCGTATGTGGCCGAAAGTTCACTACTGCATGGGTGGTGTCAAGGTTAATACCAATTCTGAAGTCCTGCATCTGGTCAGTAACCAGCCGATTGCAGGCCTGTATGCGGCCGGCGAATCCACCGGCGGTATTCACGGTGCCAGCCGCCTCGGTGCCTGTGCTGTGGCTGAAGGTATTGTCACCGGCCGTAATGCCGGCCGTAATTGTGCCGCTGCCAAGCCGGTAGCACTGAAGCAAGCGTAACAAATTCAATAACAAGGAGTAAGATGATGAACAAATCTCTAATGCTGGCGTCGCTGACGCTGGGCCTGATGTCAGGTAGTGCTCTGGCAATGGAACAAGTGGTTCTGGATGGCAAGCACATGACTCAGGAACAAGCCTGGGCCATTGCCGATGGCGCCAAAGTCAAAGTAGCCTCTCAGGCACGCACCAAACTGGTTAAGTCTCACGAGTTGCTGATGGAAGCTGCGCGTCTGGGTAAACCTGTCTATGGTCTGACTGTAGGTGTGGGCCTGAACAAAGACCACAAGCTGTTTGATGCCAATGGTGAGCTGAGTGCCGCCGTTATGGATGCTTCCCGTAGCTTCAACTACAGCACGCTGCGCGCTCACAGTGCCGGTGTCGGTGAGCCTATGCCAGTGCGTCTGACCCGTGTGGCTCTGGCCGTGCGTCTGAACACTATTCTGGCCGGTCAAACCGGGGTTCAGCCTGTGGTTGCCGACCTTTACGAAGCCTACCTGAACAAGGGTATTACTCCTGTCATTCCTTCACAGGGTACTGTGGGTGAAGCCGACATCCTGCTGGCCTCTCATGTAGGTCTGGCGATGATTGGTGAGTGGGAAGTGTTCTACAAGGGCAAGCGTGTCAGCAGCCGTGAAGCCATGGCCGATGCCGGAGTTCCTTTGCTGGAGCCTATGGGTAAAGATGCCCTGTCTATCCTGTCCAACAACGCAGTGGCTGTAGCCTATGCGATGAAGGGCTATCAGGATGCCAAGCACCTGCTGGAAGTGTCTCCAACCGTATTCGGTTTGAGCCTTGAAGGTTTGAACGGTAACGTGGCGCCTTTCCTGCCACAAACCAATGATATCCGTCCTTTCCCTTATATTCAGGCAACCACCAAGGATATTCTGGCGCAGCTGGATGGCAGCTATCTGTGGCAACTGAATGATGAGCGTCCGCTGCAGGATCCTCTGAGCTATCGCACTACAGCCTACACTCTGGCCAGTGCCAAGAAAGCCCTGGTGGATCTGGGCGAAGTGATCGACATTCAGATCAACCACTCAGACGATAACCCAGCCGTAGTACTGGGCGCATCCAAGGACTACAGCCAGTTCCCTCAGGTAGCCAAATACATGGTTGAAGGCAAGGGTGGTGTGTTCCCAACCACCAACTTCGAGCCTCTGCCTGTTGCCTTGGCGGTACAGAACCTGAGCACTGCCCTGACTCACGTGTCTCATAACAGTGTAATGCGCACTATCCACCTGTCTGATGCCCACTTTACCCGTCTGAGCCGCTTCCTGGCCGGTCCGGAAAACAATGGTCATGCTTTCGGTGCTATCCAGAAAGCCTTCGTTGACATGCAGGTGCGTAACAAGCAACTGGCTAGCCCGGTTTCATTCGATGGTATCCAAATTGCCGGTAACATCGAAGACACGTTCACCAACCTGAAACTGGCTTCTGACAACCTGATCCAGATTGTTGACAACACCAACACCATCTATGGCCTGGAGCTGTTGCACTCTACTCAAGCTATCGATCTGCGCAAGATGCACGACAAGAGCCTGAAGCAGGGTAAAGCCACAGGTGCCATGTATGAAGATTATCGTCAGAAAGTGCCTTTCGTAAGCAAAGATCGTCCTTTCACTCCTGACATTCAGGCGTCACACGACTTTATTGCCAACTACTGATAGAAGAGCGGGGCAGGCAACTGCCCCGCAACAGGAAGCCCAAGATGTTGAAGATGATATCCACTGTTCTTGTAGCCTGCGCCTTGTTGCTGCCTGGAGCGGCCAACGCCATGAAGATCAAGGACTACCACAAAGAAGTCATGACGGCTGAAAATGGTCGTGTCGATTGCGCCGCCTGCCATGGTGATGCCAAGCGCAAGACCATTCCCGATGCGACAGCCTGTGAAGCCTGCCACGGCACTCCTGAAGATGTTGCCAAGCAGACAGCACGTCCGGCCAACGCCGGTCATGATGTTGAACCCAACCCCCATGACAGCCTGCACTATGGCACGGACTTGCCATGTACTTACTGCCATCAGGAGCACAAAGAGAGCAAGGTTTATTGCAATCAGTGCCATGAGTTCACCTATCCAGCAATGAAGCGCTAAGTCGGCGGTTCGAGTCTCCCTGTATTCTTTGGATTGGACCCAGTCCGTTATTTCCACCGCAGCCTTGGCTGCGGTTTTTTTTGGATAAAAAAAGGTCTGCCAAAAGGGCAGACCGGGACGACACCGAAACAAGCGTTTAAGCAAAGCGTCAATGGATGTGGAACCAAGTTCAGTGTGCGCTTTTAAAATTAACCCAAACTGAATTCACCTGAGCGCCTGGCCGCGATTGAGCGCAATCAGCTTATCGAGGATCCGCTCACCATCCATGCGTATGCCATTGTGCTCATATTCAGAGGTCAACCAATACTTGAGGTTGCCGACTCTTGCGGCGGTTTCCAGGCTGTAGGCCTGCTCGACATACATATCTTCGCTGTAGATGGCCGCGGCGACAGGTACCCGGTTATTGGCGAGAATGTTCGGGTCATAGAGTGAAGGCCAATCGGCTTTGGCGGCCAGCAATTCGGCGCAGGCTTTCAGCGGCTTGAGGTTGGCAAACTGTTCGAACATCCAGGGGTAAATCATCTCACCGCTGAAAAGCAGCTCTTCGGCGTCTGGGGCAAAAGCCGGATATTCGCCCCGCACCCTGTGGGCGGCCCAGTTTGCGGCTTGCTGCTGGCAGTAGATGGACTCGTGCATTATGGCAAACAGCGGGTTGGTATTGTAATCCAGCATTTGGCAGAACTGCGCCTCAAACAGGGGATTGAGCGCCTTGCCACTTGGGGTATCTATCAAGGCTTGCTCCAGCAGATAGTAGACGGCTTCCGGCCCTTGCTCCATGCCTAAGTTGACCCCTAAAAGTTGCAGCATT
The DNA here is from genome assembly GCF_043103185.1 of Shewanella sp. YQ_9. Classification (NCBI taxonomy): domain Bacteria; kingdom Pseudomonadati; phylum Pseudomonadota; class Gammaproteobacteria; order Alteromonadales; family Shewanellaceae; genus Shewanella; species Shewanella sp. YQ_9. The sequence continues at coordinate 72,660 of NZ_JBICJO010000014.1, read as the reverse complement.
TCCTGGGTCAGCCGTTCTCCTGTGGCCAGGCGCGCCTCATGGCTATTGATAAAGCCTCTGAGCTCGGCCAATAGGGCTTTGGCATCTTTGAAGCGGGCAAAGAAATCCTGATTTTTGGCCAGCAGGCGTTGATAAGTTGCCCGGTAAACCTCGGTAGCGGGGCGCTCAAGGGAAGGGATACCGCCGGTAATAAAGGCTTCCTTGAGCCCTTGCGGCGCGGCGCTCAGGTATCTGAGTACGCAAAAGCCACCGAAACTCTGACCGAGAATGCTCCAGGGAGTATCAGGGCTCAGTTGCACCCGAATCGCCTCGGCATCGCGGATGATGTTGTCGGCGCGGAAATGGCTCAGGTGCTCAGCCTGCTCGTCAGGCGTCATGCCGTCCAGTGTCTTGAAGCTGACCGGGCTTGAAAGACCAGTACCACGCTGATCCAGCAAGAGTACCCTATACTCCTTGAGCGCTCTTTTAATCCAGCCGCCATTGGCATGGGGGCGGGCGGCACCAAAGCCCGGGCCACCCTGAAAAAACACCAGGAGTGGCAGGGTCGCGGCGTTATCCTGGGTGCCGATAAGCTCCCTGGCAAAAATTTGCAGTTGTTCCCCGGTGGGATGCTGATAATCCAGTGGCAGAGAGAAGAAGTGTTTGCGGCTCAGGATGCCAGCAAGACGGCTGTCTGTTATCATGTAGGGCCTTGGGCTTGAAGGTTGGATGGCTCAAAATTGTATACAAAAATCCCTGCGCTGCAAACCGGCGCCAGAAAAGCCGCTTATCTGTCGCTTTCCTGCCCGGGATCAATTTTTCTGTTGCCGGGTTGGTGGATCATGCATCGAGACGATCTATCGATCATGGAACGATAACAGCCTGCGAGTGTGTGTAATGAAATACCAGATCATCCCAGTGACCCCTTTCCAGCAGAATTGCAGCCTCATCTGGTGTGAGAAGAGTGGCAAAGCCGCTGTGATAGATCCAGGCGGTAACCATGAGCGCATCATGGATGCCCTGGCGCAGCACGGCCTGCAGTTGCAATATATTCTTTTGACTCACGGACACATAGATCATGTTGGTGCCGCCAAGGCTTTGGCCACCGAGTGTGACGTGCAGATTATTGGCCCGCATATCGACGATAAATTCTGGCTGGAGAACCTGCCACGCCAAAGCCAGAACTTTGGTTTCCCGGCCTGTGAAGCCTTCGAGGCAGACCGTTATCTCGAAGATGGTGACGAGGTTACATTGGGAGAGCAGGCATTGCAGGTGTTTCACTGTCCGGGGCATACACCCGGGCATGTGATCTTCTTTGACCGCGAAGAGAACCTGGCCTGGGTGGGAGATGTCCTCTTCCGTGGCTCTATAGGCCGTACTGACTTTCCCGGCTCCAACTATCAGCAGTTGATTGACTCCATTCGTTACAAACTCTGGCCCTTGGGCGAGCAGGTCAACTTCATTCCCGGCCACGGCCCTATGTCGAGCTTTGGTGAAGAGCGGCGAAACAACCCTTTCGTTGCCGATCAGCTACTGGCCGATTGAGGCTATCCCTGTTGCAACTGACCCGGGTATGCCCGGGTTTTTATTTGGCTGAAATTCACTCCATTATTGTTTTTTTACTACTAAATGTTTGCAAAGTGAGCCAGGTCTCGGCATTAATAGGCCCTTTTTTGGTGTAGATCCGGTTTTTGTTATCAAAAACGGGGTAATTTAACCAATAGTTACATTTTGTGGAGATACTCCTATGCAACAGCGTTGGCATGCAGCAATATCTGCCGGCCTCTTGGCCACTGTCTGGTGTGGGGTTGCCGACACCTTTGGTCTGATCACCTGGATAGGGTTTCTGGGGTGCAGTACTTTCTTTGCTCAAGGACGCAGTGGGTTCGCCGGTTTGCTTCAGGCCTGGTGCACCAATACATCGGGAGTATTCTGGGCCTGGCTTATCATCAGCGGCAGCAGTTTCTTTGTCTCGCCGGTATTTGGCTGGATCTTCACCGGCATAGCCACCAGTGCCATGTGCCTGCAGGCCTGCTTCGGTAAACTTAACTTTATTCCCGGTGCCTTTATTGGTTGTTGCATCACCTTTGCCATGTCGGCGGATATTGCGGCTATTATGCCGCCGCTGCTGATTGGCGCCGTATTCGGTTATGCCATGAGTCGCTTGACCGATCTCATGGGCTATTGCCAAACCAGCCGCAGTCGTCAAACTCAAACAAAACCTCTGCCGGCCGAAAGAGTGGTGGAGTAATAGATTATACTGCCAGGGTCCTGTCCCGGCTTTTAGCTTCGCGCTGAGGAGCACTGATGAAGCAGATCCAGTTTAGAAAAGTTGATGCCATGCTGATTAAGTTCAGTCTCAACGGTAAATTCTGGCTTGTGTGTTCGCTGGTTACCGCCATAACCGCCGCTATCGCACTGGCCAACTGGTGGCAGTTGGATGCCAGTGTAACCCAGGGCGCTGAGGCGCGTTTACAAGCCAAAGCCGAGACCCTGCTCCAGCTGGCGCCCGAACAGGGGCGCGATCTTTGGCTACAGCAGCAAGGTCTTAGCCGCAATGAACCGCTCGCCGAGGTAAAAGTCATGCTCAGCAGCAGCGACGGCAACTACTGGCTCGGTGACAGCTTAATACTGCAGGAGCAAGAGATGCTCAGCCGGGCAAACTGGATGCTGCTGTGGGCTTTTGTCGGGCTGTTGCCACTGTTTCAACTCAGCTATTGGATCTCCACCTCTCTTGGCGGCGGGCTCTGGGATATGTATATGGCAATCAAACGCCTGGCTGACGGCGATTTGAGCTTCAGGCTCAATTTCTTCGGCACAGATGATTTCAGCCTGATAGCCCGCGAGATTGATCGCTGCGCCGATAACATGAGCGAAATGGTCACCGCCATCAGCAGCAATGCCGAAACCTTGTCGATGGCGGCTTCCGAATTTGCCGAGCAAGCCGCCGCCGGTGATGAGATGGGCAAAATTCAGTGGCAGTTTCTCGATACTGTGGCCACGGCGATGGAGCAGATGAGCAATGCCATTACCGAAGTGTCCCACAACGCCGCCGAAACCTCTTCCCAGACCCGGGACAACGCCTCTCAGATGGGCCAGGGCGCCAGACACATAGCAGAAACGGTTGCCAGTATAGGTGAGTTGTCGGGCCGGATTGCCGAGGCTTTCTCTTCGGTATCGCAACTGTCGCGGGATGCCACCGAGATTGGCGCCGTGGTGACCACTATTGATGGTATTTCCGAGCAGACCAATCTGCTGGCGCTCAATGCCGCCATCGAGGCTGCCAGAGCCGGAGAACAGGGGCGCGGCTTTGCCGTGGTTGCCGACGAGGTGCGGACCCTGGCGGGGCGAACCCAGGAAGCGACAGTGGAAATTCAACGTATGATTGAGGGTTTGCAGGCGGGCAGCCGCAATTTGTCTCAGTTGACCGAGGCGATAGTGTCGCAGGCCGACGAAAGCCGCCAGGCGATCATTCAGGTGGGGACGGATGTCGAGGGGATGCGTGGCTCAGTGGATGCGGTATTTGATCGCAGCAGCCAAATCGCAGCCTCGGCCGAAGAGCAAAGCGTGTCGGCCCGGGAGATCAGCTCGCAGCTTGGCGATATCCGCAGCCACTCGGATCAGATGCGCCAAGCCAGCGAAAGGGCGATAGAGCTGAGCCAAAAACTGGCCCAGGCTTCTGCCGCTCTGACCCGGCTGTTGGCACAGTATAAAACCAGTTGAACGGCTAGCATAAAAAACGCCGGCATCATCAGATGTCGGCGTTTTGCGTTATAGCGTTTCTTGAGCTTTGTTTTTTGCTTCAGGCGTGCCGCTTGCTGTGGTCAGCATCCGCAGCGCCATCCAGCGCTAGCGACAATGTCAGCGAAAACAGCTCCAGATAGGCGCGTGATCCGAGGGCTTGTCGATGCCGCGAAGCGCGTAATCCACATCGGCCTCACTCAAGCGGCTTGCCAGCGACTCGGTTGCCAGGATCACATCGATACGCAGGCCGCGGTTATCATCAAAGCCACGGCTGCGATAATCAAACCAGGAGTAGCGTTCGCTGCGCTGCGGGTGCAACTGGCGGAAGGTATCCACTAAACCCCAATCCAGCAGGGTTTGCAACCATTCACGCTCTTCCGGTTGGAAGCTGCATTTACCCGTCTTCAGCCAACGTTTGGCATTGGCATCGCCGATGCCGATATCCAGATCCAGCGGCGAGATATTGATATCCCCTATGATGGCAATATCCTGATCCGGGCTGAATGAGTTTTGCAGATACTGCATCAGATCGGCGTAAAACTTACGCTTGGCCGGGTACTTGGTCTCGTGATTGATATTCTCTCCCTGGGGGAAGTAGCCGTTGATCACTGTCAGCACCCGGCCGTTGTCCTGGATGAACTTTCCGGCGATAAGCCGGCGCTGGGCATCTTCATCGTCGGTGGGAAAGCCTTTTTGAACCTCAATGGGGGCCTGTTTGGATAACAGAGCCACACCATAGTGGGCCTTGCCACCGTGGAAATGTACCTGATACCCCATGGCTTCCACTTCGGCCAGAGGGAAGGCTTCGTCGTGCACCTTGGTTTCCTGCAGCCCTATGATGTCCGGCTGGTGACTGTCGATCAACTGTTGCAGTTGATGCAGACGAGCTCTCAGTCCATTGATATTGAAGGAAACGATTTTCATCAGGGCAGCACTCGTTTGAAGGGTTTAACGATAACACTCAGATAAACGCCGGCGGCAACATAAGGATCGGCATTGGCCCAGGCCTGGGCGGCTTCCAGCGACTCAAACTCGGCCACCACCAAAGAGCCGCTGAATCCGGCGTCCCCCGGGTTTTCACTGTCCACGGCGGGATGTGGACCGGCCAGCATCAATCGTCCTTCATCGGCCAGCAATTGCAGGCGCTGCAGATGGGCCGGACGAGCGGCAAGACGTTTTTCCAGGCTGTTTTCAACATCTTGGGATGAGATCATATACCACATTATTTGAGTTCCTTGCGTTGCTCTTCGGGGATGTGTTTAAAGAGATAAACCACGGTTGCTATGGTGTTCAGCAGCGTCACTGCGGTCAAGCCAAAGACCTTGAAGTTGACCCAGGTTTCCTGACTCAGGCTGAAGGCGACATAGATATTGATAAGGCCGCAGATAATAAAGAAACTGACCCAGTACCAGGTGACTCTGGCCCATATCTTGTCGGCGACCTTGAGTTCCTGCCCCAGCATGCCCTTGAGTACAGGCTTATTCAGCAATTGGCTGACACCCAGACCCAAGGCGAACAGGGCATAGACTATAGTGACTTTCCATTTGATAAAGGCATCGTCGTGAAACACCAAGGTCAGGGTACCGAATACGGCCACCATGGCAAAGGTGATGAGATGCATTTTCTCAAGCTTGCGGTACAGCAGGTAGGTCACCACGAGTTGCAGAGCCGTTGCGGCTATCAAGGCGCCACTGGCGACATAGATATCGTAAAACTTATAAACGGCAAAGAAGATGACCAGCGGCAGGAAATCCAACAGTTGTTTCATAGTAATCAGACTGAGTGAAAATTGCCTGTGAGTTTAGCACGGCGGGCTTTGAGGGATAAACCTCTTCGGCCCTTGCGTGGGGCAGTGCACAATTATTACAGGGAACCTGAGTTGATCTTGCCGGTTTCCGGGAGAATTTCCACTATCACCCAGGCCCGGCCCCGTTTATGCAGGCGAATGGTTCTGTCATCGACCCAGGGGCGGCCACCTCTACGGCCGGTAAATTTGACCACGACAGTCACGTCATCGGTGAACTTGCGAAAGAAGTCGATATCTATCTCTTCAATCTCCAGGGTGACATCTGTCATCTGTAGATTGAGCATATGGCGCTGTACAGAAGCGGCTATATAGTAACTTTTCAGCACCTCCTTCATCGGATCATCGACATAATGGGTTGCCTTCTCGACATCCTTATCTACGTAGATGGCCTGAAAGAATCCCAGGGCGACTTGTTCCGGGCTGTCTATGGTGGCTTTACTCGGGTCATCATTGCAGCCAAATAGTCCTAGCAGACAAAGAAAAAGTAAATATCTCATAGTGTTGACCCTGATGATTGGTGCCAAACAGTATCGGTTTTTTTAGTATTGATCGCAAGCCGATGCCGCACGCTTGACGGGATCGGCGATCCTGTGGCATATAAAGAGGATAGCGCAGAGATTCTTATCCACAGAATCTGTGGACAAGTGTGTTGAAGACTCGATAGATACTTCCTAAGCGATTGATATCGTCGTTAAATTGTCGCTGGTTATTTTTTGACGCTTGGCACTTTTCCCTATCCGTTTCTCTCCTGATGACTCATTCCTGGCTGAATCATAACTGGCGTAAAGGATCCTTTGCGTTGATTTTGTACAGCTTTTGCTGATAAAAGCCGCAGTCAGTATCCAATATCAGTTCTTATAGAGGTTTGAGCTGCCAGCTCCAAAGGGTAGGTTGAAAAGGCGCGCATGTGCGCAGGCCGGCATCGATTTATCCCGATAAACCTTTCATTAACCAATCTGTTCTTCAGCTTTTGATGCTCGCTGAGTGAGTACACTCCTATGTGAAATAGACCACAAAAAAGCGCCTGCCGGAGCAGACGCTTTTCTTGAATTGGCTATCTGGCCATTAATTACTCTGAGTGGCCTGAATGGCGGTCAGGGCGATGGTGTAGACTATGTCATCCACCAAGGCGCCACGGGACAGATCGTTCACCGGCTTACGCATACCTTGCAGCATAGGGCCTATGCTGATCAGATCGGCGCTTCGTTGAACGGCCTTATAAGTGGTGTTACCCGTGTTGAGATCCGGGAACACAAACACAGTTGCCTTACCGGCAACCGGACTGTCCGGCGCCTTGGAGCGAGCCACGTTGGGCATTACTGCGGCGTCGTACTGCAGTGGGCCGTCAATCACCAGATCCGGACGCTTCTCTTTGGCAATCCGGGTGGCTTCACGCACCTTATCCACATCCGAGCCTGTCCCTGAGTCACCGGTTGAGTAGCTGATCATCGCCACTCTGGGCTCAATGCCGAAGGCTTTGGCCGACTCGGCCGATTGAATGGCGATATCGGCCAACTGTTCGGCATTGGGATCCGGGTTGATGGCGCAGTCACCATATACCAGCACTTGATCCGGCATCAGCATGAAGAAGATGGAAGAGACCAGGCTGGAGCCGGGCGCTGTTTTAATCAGCTGTAGTGGCGGACGAATGGTGTTGGCCGTGGTGTTGACCGCACCGGAAACGATACCGTCCACTTCATTCTGGGCCAGCATCATGGTGCCCAGCACCATGTTGTCTTCCAACTGTTCACGGGCAACCACTTCGGTCAGGCCCTTGTGACGGCGAAGATCCAGCATAGGTTCGACATAGCGCTCACGCACTTCATCGGGATCGATAATCTCGACATCCTCTCCCAGAATGACATCCTGCTGGGCTGCGATACGCAGAATCTCGTCGCGTTTGCCTAGCAGTACGCAGCGGGCAATACCGCGCTCGGCGCAGATGGCGGCGGCTTTGATGGTGCGCGGCTCATCGCCTTCAGGCAGCACCACAGTCTTACGGGCGGCGCGGGCCAGCTCGGTAAGTTTGTAGCGGAAAGCCGGTGGCGACAGGCGGTGCTCGCGGGGCGAGTTTTCGGTGACGCTTTCAATCCAGCTCTGATCGATATGACCGGCAACATATTCCTGTACCAGTTCAATACGCACTGCATCGTCCACAGGTACTTCGTGGTCAAAGCGTTGAATATTGAGCGAGGTTTGCCAGGTATTGGTATCGATAAGGAACACAGGCAGGCCGGTTTCAAAGGCCTGTTCACACAAGGCCATGATCTCAGGCTCAGGTTCATAACCGCCGCTCAGCAGCAAGGCACCAATCTTGACGCCGTTCATCGCTGCCAGACAGGCAGAAACGATAACATCGGAGCGATCGCCAGAGGTGACCAGCAGCGAGTCTGTCTTAATGTGTTGCACCATGTTGGGAATAGAGCGGGCACAGAAGGTTACCTTGCGCAGACGGCGAGTGTTCATCTCACCGGCATTGATGATGCGGGCACGCAGGTGTTTGGCCAAATCGGATGCTCTGGGGGACACCAGATCCAGGTTGTAAGGCACGCTGCCGAGGATCCTCAGTGGGCTCTTGCCCGGCAACTGGAACATACCGGCAGTATCGCTGCGCTGAACGTCCTGATGGTCGAATACTTCAGACAGATCCGGACGGGCACGGCCTTCGTCGTCCACCGGCGCGCCAATCTTGTTGATGATGGCACCGATAAGACGTTTGTTCTTGTTGCCACCCCAAGAGTTAAAGGCGATTTCGAGGCGGTTCATCAGCCCGGTCGGGCTGTCGTTGCCTGGGGTTGCCACAAAGATCACATCGGCGTCGAGCGCCTTGGCAATGGCATAATTGACATCATCGGCAAACGGATGGCTACGGGTGTGCACCAGGCCTTCGATGATCAGGGTTTCAGTGTTATCGGCAATTTCACTGGCGCGGGCGATGATTTGCTCCATCAGCACATCCGTCTGATCGGCGCGGATCAGCGCTTCGGCGTGGGCCATTTCAAACGGCTCAAGCGGGTTGACCGTGGGGGACTTGCTGAGGATGGTGGTTGAGCGCTCAGGGCCGTGATCCTGCGGGCGCAACTGGGAAATGGGTTTAAAGAATTGCACTTTAACGCCGTGGCGTTCCAATGCACGAACCATCCCCAGGCTGATAGACGTCAGACCGACGCCAGTGCCTATGGGGATCAACATAATGTTACGGGACATAAAAACCTCTTCGGAGTCGATGGTTTTCCGGTGAATCTTGTAAAGTCAAAAAACATGAAAGCCGCCAGGCTAACCAGGCGGCTGATTGGTCATATTATTCTTCTATCAAACTAATAGCGTCTTCGGCGATAACCCACTCTTCATTGGTGGGAATGACCATGGCCAGAGTGCCTTCATCTTTAGTGATAATTCCGCCATTGCCGAAGCGGGCGGCCAGGTTGCGTTCATCATCGACCTGGAAGTTGAAGATGGACAGTAGTTCCAGCACTTTCTTGCGGATAATGTCGGAGTTTTCACCTATGCCGCCGGTAAAGACCACGGCATCCAGACGGCCCAATGGCACAGTGTAGGAGGCGATATATTTTGCCAGACGATAGCAGAAGATTTCCAGTGCCAGTGTGGCACCTTTATGACCTTCGGCGTATCCTTCCTCAATACCACGGCAATCATTGGTCAGTTCGCTGATCCCCAAAAGGCCGCTCTGCTTGTTCAGCAGGTTGTTGACCTCCTCCAGGGTGTAACCCAGTTGGTGCACCAGATGATAGATGATGGAGGGGTCGATATCGCCGCAGCGGGTTCCCATCACCAAGCCTTCCAGTGGTGTCAGGCCCATGGAAGTATCCATGCTCTTGCCGCCTTTAACCGCCGTGACCGAAGCACCGTTGCCCAGGTGAGCACAGATTACATTGGTGTCGGCCAGCTCTTTACCCAGCACCTTGGCCGCTTCACGGCTGACAAACAGATGGCTGGTGCCGTGCATGCCGTAACGACGAATGCCATGCTCACGGTAAAGCTTGTAGGGCAGGGCATAGACAAAGGCGTGCTCAGGCATACTCTGGTGGAAGGCGGTGTCAAACACGGCAACCTGAGGCAGGCTTGGGAACGAGGCCATGGCAGCGCGAATACCTATCAGGTGCGCCGGATTGTGCAGCGGTGCCAGTGAGGCACAGTCTTCGATACCTTTGATCACCTGGTCGTCAATGATAACCGAGCGGGTGAATTTTTCGCCGCCATGCACGATACGGTGACCCACCGCTAGGATCTGTGACGCCAGTTCAGGCAGGGGAGCCAGGATCTGGTTTACAATAAATTCCACGGCTTCACGGTGCGCGGTAAATGCGCCCAGTGCGGCTTCATGCTTTTCGCCATTGTGTTTCCATTTGATGCGGGAGTTTTCCAGACCAAAGCACTCGGCCAGACCTGAGATCTGATCATCGCCCGTGAGTGCATCCATGACTGCAAATTTCAAAGAAGAACTGCCGCAATTTAGAACCAATACCAGTTTTTTAGACATGTTAAAAACCTTTCGCCGTTTTTAATTAATGAGTTACGGGTGAACTGGACTCGCCTGTAACCTGTTTCACTGCGTTCCTGCCGTCAAGCCGTTGTTGGGGCCGAATAGGGAACTGTGCTAAGGTAAAAGCAATATTATGCTTGTTTCAGGTGCCTTGATTGAGCCTTAACTTTCTCAAAACCGTGAGGGAAGGTCATCGTTATATGAAGACCTGGCCCATGGTCAGACAACTGGGTTTCTTTTTTCCTGAGTTTCGCGTTATTCGTGCCACTCAGTTGGCGTTGCAGTTGATGCCTGTGTTGGCCATGCTATCGGCTGCCGCGCCACTCTATTTCTATGGTTGGGACTATCTTCCCCAGGCCATAGCTATCTTTCTGTTCTTTCTCAGCCTGCCTTTGCAGGGCTATCTGTGGCTGGGTTGGCGTGCTCGCCATCCCTTGCCGCTGTCCTTGCTCGATTGGGGAAATCAACTCAATGCCAAGCTTTCCGGGCTTGGGGTGAGCAGTCGCCCTTTAGGGGCCAAGGCCTGCTATATGGATATGGCGCAGATCCTTAAATTGGCCTTTGAACGTCTCGATGCCGGATTTTGGGAAGAGCTCTGAATCAGTAACCGGCATTGATCCCTTTCTGGATAAATATAGCCTTTATTCGCTCCATGGTTTCGCGATCCGGCGGCGACACGCCGTCGAGTTCATAGTGTTCACCCATGGCTTCCCACTTGTGTTTGCCCAGTTCGTGGTAGGGCAGTAACTCCACTTTTTCCACATTGGTCATTGGCTTGATAAATTCAGCCAGTTTTTCGGCCGAGGCTTCATCGTCTGTATAGCCGCCGACAACCACGTAACGGATCCAGGTTTTCTGGCCTCGTTTTGCCAGATATTCGGCAAACTGCAATGTTCGCTGGTTGCTGACCTTGGTGAGATCTATGTGCTTGGCATCATCCATCTGTTTGATGTCCAGCAGTACCAGATCTGTGTTGTCCAGCAACTGGTCGATCACCTCTGTGTATTTACGGACAAAGCCGTTGGTGTCCAAACAGGTGTGAATGCCTTCGGCCTTGCAGGCCTTGAATAGCTCGGCAACGAATTCAGCCTGTAACACAGCTTCACCACCGCTGGCGGTCACGCCACCACAGCTGGCTTCCAAAAAAGGTCGGTAGCTGACTATCTGTTCCATCAGCTCCGCGACCGTAACTTCCTTGCCGCCATCCAGATCCCAGGTGTCGCGGTTGTGACAGTATTTACAGCGCATCAGGCAACCCTGCATAAAGGCGATAAAGCGAATGCCGGGACCATCTACTGTGCCAAAGGATTCCACCGAGTGGATCCGTCCTTTTACTGTCATGTGCTCTCCTTGGAATGGCTGCAGCGGCGGCCGCTGCAGCCTGGTTTCAAACGCGGATTACAGTGCTTTGGTGAAAGTACGGGTAATCACGTCTTGCTGTTGCTCAGGGGTCAGTGAGTTGAAGCGCACTGCATAGCCTGAAACACGTATGGTCAGCTGTGGATACTTGTCAGGGTTGACGACAGCATCTTCCAGCATTTCACGGTTCATCACGTTGACGTTCAGGTGCTGACCACCTTCATGGCCTGGCTTGTGGGAGAAGTATCCATCCATCAGCGCAGCCAGGTTGGTGCGGCGGGCATCTTCATCTTTACCCAGTGCATTGGGCACAATGGAGAAGGTGTAAGAGATACCGTCCTGAGCGTGAGCGAAGGGCAGCTTGGCCACTGAGGTCAATGAAGCGATAGCGCCTTTTTCGTCACGGCCGTGCATTGGGTTGGCACCCGGGGCAAATGGTGCACCGGCGCGGCGACCATCCGGAGTGTTACCTGTCTTCTTACCATACACCACGTTGGAAGTAATGGTCAGGATTGACTGGGTTGGGATGGCGTTGCGGTACATCTTCTTGTCACGAATTTTGGCCATAAAGCCTTCAACCAGCATACAGGCGATGTCGTCAACACGGGCGTCGTTGTTACCGAACTTGGGATAATCACCCTCGATTTCGAAGTCTACGGCAATACCGTTTTCATCGCGAACCGGTTTCACCTTGGCATACTTGATGGCAGACAGTGAGTCGGCAGCAATAGACAGACCGGCGATACCACAGGCCATGGTGCGACGTACGTCTCTGTCGTGCAGCGCCATCAGCGCGGCTTCGTAAGAGTACTTGTCGTGCATGTAGTGGATGGTGTTCAACGCAGTGACATACTGAGTTGCCAACCAGTCCATCAGGCCATCGAGACGGCTCATGACGTCATCATAGTTGAGCACTTCGTCTGTGATAGGATCTGCCTTGGGAGCAACCTGAATTTTCAGCTTTTCATCCACACCACCGTTGATGGCGTACAGCATGGTCTTGGCCAGGTTGGCACGGGCACCAAAGAACTGCATGTGCTTGCCCACAACCATGGGGCTCACGCAGCAGGCGATGGCGTAGTCATCGGACTCGAAGTCAGGGCGCATCAGGTCATCGTTTTCATACTGGATGGAGCTGGTGTCGATAGACACTTTGGCGCAGTATTTTTTGAATGGCTGAGGCAGCTGCTCGGACCAAAGCACAGTGATGTTTGGCTCTGGGCTTGGGCCCATGTTGTACAGGGTGTGCAGGAAGCGGAAGCTGGTCTTGCTCACCAGTGGACGACCGTCCAGACCCATACCACCGATAGATTCGGTAGCCCAGATTGGGTCGCCGGAGAACAGCTCATCGTATTCAGGAGTACGCAGGAAGCGCACCATACGCAGTTTCATCACGAAATGGTCGATCATTTCCTGAGCCTGCTCTTCGGTGAGCACGCCGTTTTTCAGATCGCGTTCGATATAAACGTCGATGAAGGTTGAAGTACGACCCAGAGACATGGCGGCGCCGTTTTGGCTCTTCACCGCGGCCAGATAGCCGAAGTAGGTCCATTGGATGGCTTCTTTGGCATTCTTGGCTGGGCCGGAGATGTCATAACCGTATTTGGCTGCCATCTTCTTCATCTTGCCCAGCGCTCTGTGCTGCTCGGCAATCTCTTCACGCAACTGGATAACGTTGCTCAGATCTTCACCGGCTTCCATCTGAGCCTGCAGTGAAGTGAACTGGGCCACCTTGTCTTTCATCAGGTAGTCGATACCGTAGAGGGCTACGCGACGGTAGTCACCAATGATACGGCCACGACCGTAGGCATCGGGCAAACCTGTCAGTACACCTGACTTGCGGCAAGCGAGAATTTCCGGAGTGTAAACATCGAACACACCCTGGTTATGGGTCTTACGCAGTTCGGAGTAGACATATTTGATTTCAGGATCCAGCTCGCGATCATAGGCGGCGCAGGAGCCTTCAACCATGCGGATACCACCGTTGGGCAGCATGGCGCGTTTGAGTGGCGCATCGGTCTGCAAACCAACAATGGTTTCCAGTTCCTGATTGATGTAGCCGGCATCATGGGAATCTATGGTAGAGACTTTGTCTGTATCAAAGTCGACCGGAGCGTGGGTGCGGTTTTCCTGCTTGATGCCTTCCATGACTTTGTCCCACAGGGCTGTGGTCGCAGTGGTGGGGCCAGCCAGGAAAGACTCATCACCTTCATAGGGGGTGTAGTTCTTCTGGATAAAGTCACGTACATTGACTTCGGTCTTCCAATCGCCGGGAACAAAGCCTTCCCATGCGCTTGCAAACAGCTCAGTTTTCTCGGTCATAGTACTCATACCTTCTAGTTGAGATAAAGTTACTTGCTGGCCTCGCTGCCTTGCTTGGCCAGCAAGGGACGGCGATACACAAACCAGTAAGTCAACCCTACAAATAAAGCTCCCCCCACGATATTACCCAGAGTGACGGGAACCAGATTATGGAACACGAATTGGCTCCATGTGAGATCGGCAAACTGCTCGGGGCTGACCCCGGCGCTTGTCCAGAATTCAGTGCCGGCCATATTTTTGCTGATAATGGCCATAGGAATAAGGAACATGTTGGCGATGCAGTGCTCAAAGCCTGCGGCGACAAACATGGCAACCGGCAACACCACGGCCAGCAGCTTGTCAGTGACCGAGCGACCGGCATAGGCCATCCATACCGCCAGACACACCATGATGTTACACATGATCCCGAGGGCGATGGCCTGGAAAAAGTCATGGTGCAGTTTGGCTTGAGCTGTCTTCATGTAACCAAGGCCTATCAAACCGTGGCCGGCATCATAGTGTTTGGCGGTGATCATCAGACCTACCAGTAGCATGGCGCCGATAAAGTTGCCCAGATAGACCAGCCCCCAGTTGCGCAGTAAGGCCTTGGTGGTGACCCGTTTGCTGGCTCTGGCAGTAATGGTTAATACAGTAGAGGTGAAGAGTTCGCCGCCCAGAACCACCACCAACATCAGGCCCAGGCTGAAGCACAGGCCGCCGATGAGTTTGTTGAGACCGTAGGGAAGGGCGCTGCCACCGGCAGTGGCGACGACATAGAAGATAAACGCGAGGCCAATAAACACCCCCGCAGTCATGGCCAGCAACAGGGTCGACTGGGTATCGCGGCCGATTTTGACGACGGCCGCATCCTCGACCTTCTGCGCAGTATTGGCAGGGGTTGATGCATCAAATGGGCTAGGACTGTTGTTCATAGCTGCCTTCTTTCGCTCATTTGGTGGCTGGCCACCGGTTTAGGTTATGAAATTCATTTATCGCTTGTTCTGTGTGATGACCCTTGAGCCATCGAATTCGTTAACTATAAGCAAAATGTAATTAAATTACGTGATTCAGATCAATTTAATCGCCGTATAATCTGAATTATGAAATTAAACTACCTTCCGCCATTCCTTTTTTGCCTGAAAAACAGTCTTGAAACAATTCACCACAATCTTAATTATCTTGCAGTGTTATCTACCGCAGCCTGTGCTTTCTATTTGGTGTTTGACCCAAGCATAAGCTTGTAACACGTTATAAAAGTCCAATCTGTGCTGTTGCTCGCGATGAATGGCTGCAAACTGGAAATGTTTACATCTCCCATGTTGCCGCAATCTCCACCTTCTTTACTTACAGAGCCCAGGTTGAGGTTTTAGCTACCCCGAGAAAGTCTGTTCAAAGAATCGCTCGTTACGCATCCAACCTTAAAATTGGTCTTACCAATTTACCACAAAAATATTAACACAGAGCCGCGCTGTCGGCATCTGATATCGGCCTTTCCCCACAGGGAAAAGCTAAATTTTGCGAGCAGGTTAACAATTGTATGCCATAGCGCCGACACTGGGGGATCCGCCGACAGTCTATTTAAGTAAATCCTTATTCCTGCGGCCTCACAAACTGGTGTCAAAGTTTGAGTCAGGTCTTGAATTTTGGGCCGTTGTGACCTGTTCGGGAGCAGGCTCAGGGCTGTGAGTCCTGTCATGGTTAATTCGGCATGCAGTCAAAAAGTTAACGGAATATCATCAGGTAACCGGGTGATAACTTTATCCCACAACCAAAGCGTAACTTGAGTCATGCCTTGGCACTCGGGGGAAGAGTTGATTAGAATCAACGCTTTCTTTTTGCTGTCACGCTCCAACCCCAGGAGCAATCCAAGGAGGCCGTTATGCCATCCATGGCACGTCTGGCCATCATACTTACCCTGATTTACGCCCTATTGTGGGCTCTGGGGCCCCTGTTGACCGATATGGGTGTCTGGGACTCAAAACCTGACTATTACGGCCTGCCTTTATGGTTTTGGCTGTCCTGTATCCTGACCCCGCTGTTTTTCATTATGGGACTCTTCTACCTGTTTGGCCGGGGAGGGCATAAAGAGTGACCACTCTTATCCCGGTATTACTTTATCTGTTGCTCAGCCTGGTGTTGACCCGCTTTATAGCCGCCAGACAAGACAAGGCCAGCCTCTATCAGGATAAGGCGGCGCGCTTTTTTATCGGTGGCCGTTTTCTCAATGGCCCCATGTTGGCCTTGACGCTGGTGGCCACCTATACCAGCGCCAGCTCTTTTATCGGTGGTCCGGGCGCCGCCTACAAGATAGGTTTGGGCTGGGTTTGGCTTGCCTTGATCCAGGTGCCGGTTGCCATGCTGACCCTGGGAGTACTGGGGCCGAAGATCCTGGCGGCCAAGGCGCCTTACGCCACCTTGATTGAGTGGTTGGATGCCCGCTTCGAGCATAAAGGGGTCAGCGTGTTGGCGCTGGGCTCCTTGGTGCTTGGATTTATTGCCATGATCACAGTGCAGTTTATCGGTGGCGCCAGGTTGTTTGCCGGGGTCAGCGGTATCGACTACAGCCTGGGGTTGGCACTGTTTGTGGTGACAGTGTTGGCTTACACCCTGAGCGGTGGTTTTAGGGCGGTGACCATCACAGATGCCTTTCAGGGAATAGTAATGCTAATGGGGCTCTTGCTGCTGTTTTTCACCCTGCTTGGCCATGGTGGGATGACAGAGTTGATGTCCAAGGTGGCCAGCGAAGATCCTGCCTTGTTGCAGCCCCACGGCAATGAAGGGCAACTGGGCTGGCCCATGATGCTGTCGTTTTGGGTGCTTATCTGTTTCGGCACCTTGGGGCTGCCACATACTGTGGTGCGTTTATTGGCGGTTAAAGATACCCAGGCGCTCAAGAAAGGCATTATTTGGGGCACCCTTATCAGTGTTTTGATGACACTGTTACCGCATCTTATCGGTTTGATGGGCAGGGCACTTTATCCCGATTTGCAGGTACCGGATGAAATCATGCCTACCTTGATCTCCGGACTGTTTTCGCCACTTTTGGCCGGGGTGTTGCTGGCGGCGCCCATCGCCGCTGTGATGTCGTCGGTGGACTCCATGTTGCTGCAGGCGGCGGTCAGTCTGGTGCGGGATGCCTGGGTTAAGGTGAGGCCACAAACCTCGGCGCAAAGCCAGCTGCGTTTGAGCCGCATCGCTATGTTGATGATTGCTGCGCTCGCCTGTTACTGGGCGCTAGAGCCGCCGGCCATGATAGTCTGGCTCAATCTGGCGGCTTTCGGCGCGCTGCAGGCGGTGTTTCTCTGGCCAATACTGGCGGCGGTATTCTGGCCTTCATTGACTGGCAACTCGGTGTTTGCCGCGATGATTTCCGGATTGCTGAGTTATGGAATGCTGCAATGGCTGGCCTTGCCTTTGCCGCTTCATATTCACCCTGTGGTACCGGCCTTGCCGGTTTCCCTCGTGGCCATGCTGGGCTGTCAGGCATGGTTGCCGGTACGGGAAGTTTTGGTTACCACACAGGACAAAGCGGAATGAAGCTCCATGCTTGATTGTTGAGGATGGAATTAAACAAAAAAAAGCGCAGTCAATGACTGCGCTTTTGGCTATTAAAGCGCTTATCAGAAGCGGATCTGATAACCCGCGTAGACTACGCGACCGATAATGTTGTGGGTATCGGCGTCATAACCTGGGTAGGACAGCTCATAGTTCACCGCAGGCATGGCATCGAACAGGTTACGGGCACCGACTGTGACTTTACCGAACTTGTCAAAGTCATAGTTCATGGCCAGATCCCAAGTGGTGAAGGAACCGAAGTCCTGCTTGTCGATGTTGGCAGCTTGCTGCTGTGGCGTTTCACCGGCATAGGAGTCTATGTACTTGGCGATCAGCGAGGCGCTGAAGGCATCATACTCATAGCTGAAGGTGGAGTTGAAGCGCAGCTCTGGATATCCCTTGGTACCCAACACATCGTAACGTGGGTCGACCGGGCTGGCCTGCTCTGTGTATTCCAGTGCATAAGTGCCTTCCAGCGCGAACTTCAGGTTACCGTAGTTACCCAGCTCGAAGCGCGAGCTGAAAGAGACGTCCAGACCCGAGGTTTGTACCCCGTCCATGTTGATGTAGCCGGCGCCAATCTCTTCAATCTTGCCGTCGGTATCACGCTTCACATAGACATATTTAGGATCGTACGCACCGAGGCCGGTTGTGGCTTCCAGATCCAGAATAGTCTGGGCACCGACGTAGCTGACCTGGTTGCTGATCTCTATGTTGTAGTAGTCCACAACCAGGGAGATATCATCAGTGATGTTCCACACTGCACCGAAGGCATACTGATCAGACTCTTCAGGTTTCAGCTCCGGATTACCTGAACTCTTGCGCAGATACTGAGTTGATTCACACACATCAGCGCCTTCGCGTTGGTCAGCCGGCAGCATCTGACAGCCTTTGGTGTCGATCACTCTGTCATAACTGGTAGCGGCTTCGCCCAGCAGATCATCCAGTGACGGAGCACGGAAACCCTGGCCGTAAGAGGCGCGCAGTACCAGGTTATCCAACAACTGGTAACGCAGGTTGATAGAGCTGGACAGCTGGCCTTCGTCCGGCAGGCTGTATTGGTCATAACGGCTGGCCAGTTTGATGTTCAGATCGTCAGTGACCGGCAGTTCCAGCTCAACAAAGGCAGCCTTGTAGTTACGCTCACCGGCGGAGTCACCACCGTAAGTACCCAGTACTTTGCCGGCAGCTTGCTGCGCGTCGCGGCGATCGCTGAATTCCATCTTCTGGTACTCGGCACCCACGGCATAACCTATGTCACCGCCTGGCAGTGCGATAGGCGCCAGCGCAGCCCAGGAAATGGCAGTCGCTGTGGTCTTGGAGTCAGCTTGACGGGTGGCGGTGTGCAGGAAGCTGTCCAGGGTTGCCTGAGTCGCATTGCCGCCCAGAACAAATGGGTTGTACAGGCCGGCGTCTACGGCTTGTTGCAGGTTGTCTTCAAACACATAGGAGTCAGTGCTTATGTCTACCTGCTGATCTGAGTACTGTACATACCAGTTCAGTGAACCGGCATCCAGCTCCAGGTTCAGACCGGTAACCACGTCAATCACATCGGACTTGAACGTCGTGCTGCGATCGGCCACACCGGTAAGACGGTGGTAAGCCTGTACTTCGCTGGCGTTGGCCGTGCCATAAGTTGGATTCAGTGGGTTGTCGGCAGCTATGTACAGGTTAGGGGTCCACAGTGCGGTAGAGGAAGTCGTGGACTTGTCACGCATCACAATCGCCTGACCGAACCATTCCAGGTTGTCGGTAATTCTGTAAGTCAGGTTGCTGAACAAAGAGTCTTTGGTCTGATCCGGCAGGTAATCGGTGCCTTCATACATGCTATAGCCACAACGTGGACCATCTTTGCTCTGAACGATTTGATCGGCCGGACAGTCTTTACCCGGTACATAGTTACCTGTGTAGGTTGGCGTTTCAAAGGTTCCGTCTTCTTTTTTGCCTGGGCGAGCAGCCACAGGGCGCCAGGTACCTTCCGGTGCATACAGAGAGCTGCGGCCATAGGCCTCATCCCAGTTGGCGGTCAAATGATCACGCTGACCACCCTTGAGAGGATCAAACTTCTTGTGCTCTATGATTACCAGGCTGGTGCTCTTATCGCCTGTGTTACCGAAGGTCATCGACGCCGACATTTCATCACGGCCACCCTGAGTCGGGTTGGCGTATTTCAGATCGAATCCAAGACCGTCATAGTTCTTCTTCAGAATGATGTTGATTACACCACCAATGGCATCGGAACCATAGATGGCAGAAGCGCCGTCACGAAGGATCTCAATGCGCTCGATGGCGTCCATAGGGATCAGGTTAAGGTTGGTTGCATCGGCACCAAAAGTGGCTGATGGTGCGATACGACGGCCATTGATCAGGGTCAGGGTGCGGTTTGAACCCAGACCACGCATGCCTGAGCTGGCATGGTTACTGGCAGAGCTGCCGGCGTCGCTGATGAAGCTGCCCGCAGTGTTGTATGGCATTTGTGCCAGTACCGCAGAAACATCTGTCAGGCCGGTTTTGGCTATGTCTTCAGAACTCATCACAGTTACCGGCAGTGCCGATTCCATGTCGGTACGCTTGATACGTGAACCGGTAACTTCGATGCGCTCCAGTTGTTCGTTTTCGTTGGCTTGAACTGCAGGTAGGCTAAGAGTGGCCGCTGCTGCACCGCCAAAGAGGGCGAAGCGCACAGCTTTGCTGACACTGAGATTCATCATTTATATCCTTTTATGATATTTATTTTGTCTTTTTGTATTTATTCGAGCCGGCATAGAACAATTCGGCGACAAAATGTAACCATTAAGATACAAATAACGCAAGCGGTTAAATGCTTGTTACCCGATTATTTATTGTAATAAAGATGTAATCAGATGTTTTGAAACCATTAAAGAACATTGGCCACCATATTTAAAAACACAATAAAAACATTTAATTAACATTTTTGGGTAATTGAATAAATAATAAGCGGCGCAAAATGCGCCGCTTATTTACCGAATAATATTCAGTTTAAATGAGCTTAGAAGGAATAGCTCAGACTGGTGTAGTAGAAGCGACCGACGTTATCGTACACTGCAGAACCTGCTGTGGTACCGGTCGTACCATAAGGCAAGTCTTTATCGAACAGGTTATCGATACCGAACTTAAGCGTTATACCGGCTTTTAAACTTCAGAAAGCCAGGTTCTTAGGTTCGTGATAAAGGATCTTCGGGGAAGAAATGAGCATAAAAAAACGGCACATTATGATGTGCCGTTTTTGTTGTTGTGGAACGATTAGAACTTCACTTCACCTTCAATGAACCACTCTCGCCCACGGGCATTGTATATGGAGCGTGGGTAGTGAGGCCATGAAGTATAAGTTGGGTCAAAGTTTGGACCCGCATCGAACATGTTGACTACACCGGCAGTGACTTTGATGCTGTCTGTTATGTTGTAGGCAGCAGTCAAGTTCCAACGTGTTTGAGATGCAACTTCGTGGGCGCTCTCATCAAACTGTTCACCGTTTTTGATAGCTGAACGTTTGAATGATTTGTATTGTAGGCCGTGCATACGGGCTGTATGGTATGCTCCAAGAGTCGCTTCAAAATCATCTATATACCAGCCCAATACCAGGTTGGCACGATAACGTGGGAGACCACCATCATCCAGATCGTCATCAATTTCTGCTGTAGGATCTGTTTGACCTTCTGACAATAAGATATAGGTACCATTGAAGTTCAGTTTCAGTTCACCGAATTCGTTTAGATCCCAACCATAACCTGCGGTCAGGTCAATACCGCGAACTTTTTGGAACGCCAGGTTTTGAGCAACCGCGTTGATGTGAGTAATGGTTCCAGCATCGTTACGGGTGATCATATCGGCGTAAGTATCGTACTCACGAGCTGCTTTTTCGGCACTGATATCACTGACCATATCGTCCAGTTTCCACTCCCAAATGTCTAAAGAGGCATTCAGAGCATCGCCACCATAAACGGCACCAATGTTTGCGGTGTAACCTTCTTCAGCCTTCAGATCCTTGTTGGCACCTGTAGTACTGTCGATATGAAGTTCTTTACATACTTCATTGAGGGTCGGATTGTTGTCATAAGCTTCACCAGGTATTCCACCCAACGCTTGGCATTGCTTGAAGTCGATAACAGTGGCGTAACCTTTGGTGGCATCGCCATATACTCTGTGCATATCGGGGGCACGGAATACTTTACCTATGGCACCGCGCAGCAAGAGTTCGTCGATAGGACGATATTCAATGGTCAACTGTGGAGACAAGTTGCCGCCAAAGTCATCATATCTGTCATAGCGAACCGCCGCATCGACCACCAATTGCTCTGTTACAGGAACGCGAAGCTCTGCATACGTTGCCCAGAATGAACGTTCACCTGCACCAGACGAACCACCTCGGCTGAGGATGTTACCTTTAGTTGATTCGGAATCAGATTCAGTTTGATAATCTTGTTTGGTCCACTCTGCACCGAAGGCAAACTCAGCATCGCCGGCTGGCAGTTCAAACGCAGGTCCGGAGATATTGGCTTGAACGTTCTTCTGAGTTGATTGGGCACGCTCGAAAGGTGAGTAGCTAGTGTTCTTGACATCTGAGGCACTCATAGGTGCAAGGAAAGAAACACCATCTTTGCCTTGGGCTATGTAGTTATACATGTTGGCAACACTGGCGAAGCCACTGCTGTATACATCAACATTGGTACGACCATAATTGACGGAGGCGTCCCAAGAGTAGGTATCGGCCAGCATGCCTTCAAGACCAGCAGTGAAAAAATAATTGCGGGTATTGGTTTCACCGGCACGATGACCAAACTCATGCAAACGTCGTACATAGGTGTAATCGCCATCAGTTGCATTGGCAAAGTCACCACCGAGACCGGTTGTCTTATTAAATGTTTTACTCAGCGTAGAATCTAAATCTGTCGTCAGAGTCAGAGTGTCACCGGCAACCTTAACTTTGAAGTCATCGGTAGCCATAGGCTCGATACGAGTTGTAGATTTGGCTTGAGCAAAGTCAAGACGACCAACAAAAGTCAGGTTGTCAGACAATTCATAGTTGAAGTTGGTTGAACTAATGAAACGGCTGCTCTCAGGTGCCAGATCTCGCCATTGGGTGCGATCAAAGCCACAGGTACCATTGTTCCACAAGTAACCTTCTGCGATACAGCGATCCATTGGCAAGCTGCCTACTGCTGGGCTACCCGCTGGGCCTGTAATACGTGCGCCGTACGAACTGTATGCAGAAAACTCACTGTAAGGTACTTTGTCCGTATGCAGGCCAAAATTGTCCCTGTCAGTTGCTTTCAACTGTTCAGTGTCAGTGAATTCGATAAAAGTAGAAATGTTACCGCGGTCGTTCGATGCACCCAATGAAAGGGCAATACGATCGCTGGCGCCACCGCCATTGGTTGTATCCCCATGGCGGTATTTCAGGGCAACGCCTTCAAAGTCTCGCTTAAGGATAATGTTAACTACACCACCAACAGCGTCGGCACCATAAATAGCTGAACCACCAGACTGTAATACTTCAATACGTGCAACTGCTTCCATTGGCAGGTTCGCAGTATCAACGAAATTGTCAGTGCCACCAGCAGGCTTTGGATACTGATTCAAGCGTTTGCCATTGATCAGCGTCAGGGTACGACTCGCTCCCGCGCCGCGAAGGCTGATGGAAGATGCCGCTGGGGTAAACCCATGTACGGCCTGAGTTGTCATAGCACTTGTCGTTGAAGTCAAGCTTTCCAACGCATCTTGGACGTTGGTAAAGCCTTGTTTGGCCATGTCATCGGCACTGAGCACTGTCACTGGAGTAGCCGTTTCCATATCGGTACGCTTAATGCGTGAGCCCGTTACTTCAATACGTTCCACTTTTTCGCCATCATCTGCAGCTTGAACAGTGGGGATGGATATAGCGGTTACTGCTGCGCCACTAATTAACGCAAAGCGCACCGCTTTGGCTAATTTAGAATTAGCTTGCATGTTTTTCTCCCTGATACTTTTGTGTGTTTTTTATTTTTTTCATCCGAATTAATTAAATAATGTTTCCGGATGTATCAGGAATATAACCTTAGTGAAATAAAAAGTGCAACAAGGATGATACAGATGTAATTAAATTAGCCTGAAACCAAACTTAATCATTTTTTTATCATAATTATAACGTACAGCATTTATTTATTGTGATTCTTGGTCATGCTGACTAATTAGTCATATTAATTAGTAAACTATTCCTTGGTGTGAATTTATATGATCGAAAATGTATTTTATTTGTTTAAATTTGTTCGGAATAAAAAATTGAATTTGCTTTGTCTAGGAGCTTGAGTAGATTTCAATGGACCATTGAAGATTCAATAAATCGCAAAAGCGTGATGCAAATCACGCTTTTGCAGGTTTCTGTGTATGGGAATTTCAGTTTCCCAGAGACCAGGGGCGGTAGTGTCTGAGGTAACTGATAGCGACGAAGCCGACAATAGCACTGGCTATCACAAGCTCAATATTGCCAAGTAGCGCCAGTGGCCGGTGCAGCGATTGCAGCATGGGTTGGCTGTTGCACCAGGCGGCTGTTTTCAGTAGGGCAGTGGCTCCTATCACCATGGGGAAGGTGTAGGCAGCAAACCCAGGGCTGAAAGGGAGGCGCAGCAAGTGCAGGAAGGCCAGATAGATGACCAGGGTCATCAGCAGGGCCAGACTCAGCAGCAGGGCGACCAACCAAAGCTCAGGCTCCGGGGTCAGGGTCAGATAGCCGGCCAGAGACAGGCTGGCCGGTGCTGCCAGAATCGCTATGGTCGGCTTGGCTGCATCCGCGACCGGATTACAGAAGATCAAGCGATAGAGCATCACAGGCAGCATCACCAAGTAACTCACCAGGCCGAACATAAGAATGATGTGAGCGATTTGGGCGCCTAACTCGCCGGCTTCGGCGCCGGGAAAGGTCACGGCGGCCACCACCATGCCGATAGGGGGCACAAACCAACTGGGCACCATATGCTCCAGGTTGAAGTCCATTGCTCGATGTAGCACAAAGGCCGTCAGTAAACAGCAGTGAATGGCGATAGCCGTCAACCAGATCAGGAAGCCACATAAAGGAAGATGGATCCCTACGGCTTTGGAGATCACCATCAGTGCCATGGCAAAGGTGGGCAGCACACTGCCGACCACAGGGTGGCGCAGTTCTTCATTCAGTAATTCAGGATGCAGAATGAATTTGACTGTCAGCAGAGACAGTAATATGCCGGCAACCGCCGCGCCCAATGCCAGGCCGGGAAATTCTGCTGACACGTTTTCCCAGGCCCAGCCCAGGCTGGCGATAGCCAGCGCCAATCCGGCCAGTGGGCTTGGCAGCCGCCTGAAGGCGGCTTTACTGAATTTGGACTCGCGAGTGCTGAGTTCTTCAGTGGTAGTGGCAACGAGTTTCATACTGTGACCTCTAGATTCCGATTTGATGGTCCTAGTCTAAAACCGGCCTTTGATTAATAAAATTGAAATTAAATTATTCATTGATTCAAATTTATTTAAGCTTGCAGCGCAGCAGAGTATGCCCAAGCCCTATGTCATCGATATCTTCATCGACATAGAAACCTGCCTGTTGCAGTAGTTTCAGCAGTACCTTGGAGTGATACATACGACTGTTGCCATTGGCCATGGCTGTGAAGTAGAGCGAGGTGGCATTGACACAGTAGGCGGAGGCGGCATTGGGCTGCCTGTCCCAGAAGGTTTCCAGAATGCAGAGCTCGGCTGTCGCCGGCATGGCTTTGGCACAAGCCTGCAGGATGGCCAGGATTTGTGCCTCGCTGAAACAGTCGAGGAATTGGCTCATCCAATAGAGATCGCCGTCGGTCACAAAGGGGCCGTCAGGGGCAAGCAGATCGCACGCCAGGCCGGATATCCGCCCGCTCAAACCTGCGGCTTTTGCTGCCTCGGCGGCCAGCTCAAGCTGGGGAGCAAGATCCATTATGGTTACCCGGCACTGTGTATTGTAGCCGGCACATTTCAAGGCCCATTTGCCGGTATTGCCGCCGATATCCACCAAATGAGCCGGCTCTTTGGCAAATATGCGCGGCATCAGGCTGTCAAAGGCGTGATCTGAATAATAGTGATCGAAGGCGAACCAGCTGTGTTTGGCCTCTGTCGGTAACTGGCTCAGGGCTGGGTAAATAGTGGGCCAATCGCCGAATACTTTCAGTCCCTCGGGAGAGCCTTGCTCCAGCGCCTGTTGCAGATGAAACAGGCCTTGGTAACAGATGTCGTGGATAAAATTGAGGTTGGTGGCGGCCATATCGTCATGCAGCAGAAACCAGCCTGTCTTGTCGAGGATGTAATTGTCTCCCTTGTGCCAAACTAGCCCCATGGAGAGCGCCATATCGAGCAGAACGCCCAGAGCATATTCTGTCAGCCCGGTTTGTTCTTTAAGTATCTCAAGGTGTATGCCCTCATCGCCTGCGGCATCTATATGCTTGAGGATGTCGAACTGCAGCAGGCAGCGGGTTACCTGAAAACTGACCGGAGCGAAGGCGATTTTTTGTGCTTCAAATTTGGCTTCGAAGGCACTGAGTTTGGCGGGTTCACTGAAAAAGGGCATTGTCTTGGGAGCCGTGGGAAAGGTTCAAAAAAATCCTTTATGGCCCAAAGCCCAAGTCAAGTACAGGCCAGTTGCATAAAACTTTGATCAAGAGGGCAAATATGTGATTACTGCTGCTTTGAATTGTGGCATCAAAAGGGGTCTTCAGTTCGCTGCATTTGGGGTGATAGCGTTAGAGGCATAAAAAAGCCCCGTCATTAGACAGGGCTTTCAAGTTGCGGTTTATGCTTACTTATTGCACGTTTTCCTGATCGCCGAATTGGCCGACAAACAGGGCCGAGGACAGATAACGCTCGGCGGCAGATGGCAGGATCACCACTATGTTTTTGTCTGCAAATTCCGGTAGAGCGGCGATGCGGTTGGCGGCAACGACGGCGGCACCGGAGGAGATCCCCACCAAAATGCCTTCTTCTTTCATCAGCCTGTGAGCCATCTCTATCGCTTCGTCATTGGTGACCAGCTCTACCTTGTCAATCAGCTCCAGATCCAGGTTACCCGGAATAAAGCCGGCGCCTATACCCTGGATCTTGTGCGGACCCGGCTGCACAGGTTGGCCCGCCAGAGTCTGGCTGATCACGGGGGAGTCGGCTGGTTCAACGGCCACAGCAGTGATCGCCTTGCCTTGAGTGTTCTTGATATAACGGCTCACCCCTGTGATGGTGCCGCCGGTACCGACACCGGCAACAAATACATCGATTTGACCATCGGTATCGTTCCAGATCTCAGGACCTGTGGTTTTTTCGTGGATCTCGGGGTTGGCCGGGTTGTCAAACTGCTGCAGCAGCAGATATTTATCCGGCGCCGATTGGCGGATTTCCTCGGCCTTTTCGATGGCCCCTTTCATGCCCTTGGCACCATCAGTCAGTACCAGGTTGGCGCCCAGTGCCTTGAGCAGCTTGCGGCGCTCGAGACTCATGGTGTTGGGCATGGTCAGAGTCAACTTGTAACCTCGGGCGGCGGCAACATAGGCCAGCGCAATACCCGTATTTCCCGAGGTGGGCTCAATCAGCTCTTTGTCTTTGGTCAACAGGCCTTTTTTCTCGGCGTCCCAAATCATATTGGCACCAATACGGCATTTGATACTGAAGCTTGGGTTACGGGCTTCTACCTTGGCCAGCACCTTGCCGTTGCTGACGCGGTTAAGACGAACCAGTGGAGTGTTACCAATGGTGTAGGAATTGTCTTCGAAAATTTTGCTCATGGCTTGCTGGCCTCCTTTGATTGCATCCCTAAAGCATAATCTCCATGAGATCAAAGAGAAGTGAATCTTTGTTCTTCTTTATTCTTTTTAGTTATTACATGAATCTCTGTTATTCGTAACTTCGGAGTAAGCCAGTTTAGCTTTATGTTAATCTCAACGCCAATTCGACGTTAACCAAAAATCAACATTCTATTCCAAATAGGAGAGCAGGCTTGGATCATAACTTCAATGCCGAGGAGGCAAATCCGAATCGAGCCGGGGAACAGAGCGGCTTTAAGCTGTATCCGGGCAAAGATCCCCGCAGCATAGTGACACCGGCCGCATTCAGTGTGGCGCCGGAGCTACTCTACACCCCCTTGGCAAAGCCTTGGAAACGGGCACTGGCTATCACGATAGACGGTTTGTTGATAGCAGTACTGGCCGAACAGGCCGGCCCGCTGTTTGTGCTTTTGGTGTGCCTGCTGGCTTATTATATACACAATCACGCCAACAGGATCTCCACTTGGGCCAAGGGGCTTTTGTACCTGTTTATGGCGGTGGTTTTGCTTTGGTCTGCGGTGCCGCAGATGATAAAAGTCAACGGCCTGCAAGAGCGTCGCGATAATGAAATTCAGGGGCAGACACTGCTGACCTTGACGCCGCAGCTGTTGCGTTTGAGTTTGTGTGAGGACAAGGCCTGTGCCCAACATGAAGCGGGTTTGCTGGTCAATGCCGCGGCTGAGGCAGGGCTGTCACGTACCCAGGCCGAGACCATGCTGCAAGGTGCATTGGATAACTTGCCGCTTGCTTCAGCCGATATTGCGGCGATAAATGCAGACTTGATGCCGCAGTTGGCTTCAATCAAGCCCGAGTCTGTAGCGGCACTCAATGAAAGGGCTAACGCACAAACCGATGCAAAAAACGATGTAAAAACCGATGCAAAAATCGATGCAAAAATCGACACACAAACCCAACCAGCATCTGCCGAAGACGACTCAAGACCGGAAGCTGAAGAAGACGAGCAGGAGGAAGAAACACAATACAGTTTGCTCGCTTGGGCCAAGGGGATGCTCAATGACCTCGGGTTTGGATTTGGCTGGGCGGCATTCTATTTTACCTTGTTCACTGCCTGGTTTGATGGTCAGACTTTAGGCAAAAAAATCATGCGGGTGCGGGTGATTGCCCTCGGAGGTGGTAAGCTTTCCCTATGGGACGCCTTTGGCCGTTACGGGGGATACGGTGCAGGCTTTGCCACTGGACTGCTGGGTTTCTTGCAGATTTTTTGGGATGCCAACAGGCAAGCCATCCAGGATAAGATCTCAGCAACAGTTGTTATCGATCTGAGTAAGCCACGCATGAGTCCAACAGAGACGGTGCTGCAGGCGGATCCGGTCACAAAACAATAAGAAGGTAGTTTATGAAGGATGCGATTGTCATTTCCGGTACCGGGCTGTTTACCCCTCCGGAAGGAATAACCAATCAAGAACTGGTGGACAGCTTCAATCAGTATGTTGACCTGTTCAATACCGAAAACCGTGCCCAGATAGATCTTGGCCATGTGGCGGCGCTGAATTACTCATCGAGTGAGTTTATTGAGAAAGCGTCAGGCATCAAACACAGATTTGTGATGGTCAAAGAGGGGATCTTGGATCCTGAAGTCATGATGCCGCTGATCCCTGAACGTGCCAGCGACAGCCTGTCACTGCAGGCTGAAATGGGCTTGCATGCGGCCAAGCAAGCCCTTGATAATGCCGGCCTCAAGGCGGATGACATTGACTTGGTGATAGTCGCCTGTGCCTACACCCAGCGGGCCTATCCGGCGATGGCGATTGAAATTCAACAAGCCCTCGGCACTCGGGGTTATGGCTTTGACATGCAGGTTGCCTGTTCCTCGGCGACTTTTGCCCTGGTGACAGCGGCCAATGCCATTCGCAGTGGTAGCGCCGGGCGCGTGTTGGTCATCAATCCTGAGATATGTTCGGCTCAGGTCAATTATCGTGACCGCGATAGCCATTTTATTTTCGGTGATGTGGCCACAGCCTTGGTATTGGAGCCGGCCGCAACTTGCCGCGCCCAGCAAGCCTTTGAAATTTTGTCGAGCCGCTGCTTTACCCATTACTCGAACAATATCCGCAGCAACTTTGGTTTCCTTAACCGTTGTGATCCGGCCACTTCCGGCGAGGCAGACAAGTTGTTTCATCAACAGGGGCGCAAGGTCTTTAAAGAGCTGCTGCCCATGATATACCAGCATTTGGATGCGCAGCTCGAAGAAGCAGGTATCACGCCGGAGCAGTTCAAGCGTCTGTGGCTGCATCAGGCCAATATCAATATGAACCAGTTTGTGGTGAAAAAGCTCCTGGGTGAAACACCCGAGCCTTTGAAGGCGCCCGTGGTGCTGGATCAATACGCCAACACGGCATCGGCCGGCTCGGTAATCGCTTTCCATAAATATCACCAGGACTTCAAACAGGGGGAGTTGGGCCTGTTGAGCTCCTTCGGTGCGGGTTACTCCATCGGCAGTTTAATTCTGCGTGCCTGTTAAGACAGAGCTTTCCTCAGCAATAAAAATGCCTGCAACTGCAGGCATTTTTGTGTCTCAATTGGCCTTACGGCGCTTAATCTGGTGCTATGGCCGGATTGCGATAGGCTTCGCGATACTTGTCGACCCACATGGAGGTGGCACCGCAAATGGCAACCGGCATCACGATAAAGTTGACTATCGGGATCATGGAAAACAGGGTGACGGCGGCGCCGAAGCTCATACTGCTGCCCTTGGTATTTTTCAGGGCAAACTTCATCTCTTTGAACGCCACCTTGTGGTTATCGAAAGGATAGTCACAGTATTGGATGCTCATCATCCAGGCACTGAAGATAAACCAGACCACAGGGAAAACGGTTTGGCCAATCACAGGAATAAAAAACAGCAGTAAGATCAGTATGGCTCGCGGCAGGTAATACACCAGCTTTTGCCATTCGCGGCCGAGGATCCGCGGCAGATCCTTGATTAAATCCAAGGTGCCGCCGGTATTGAGCGGCTTGCCGGTCAGTAGTTGCTCCACCTTTTCGGCCAACAGGCCGTTAAATGGCGCTGCCAGCCAGTTCATCACAGAGCTGAAGATAAACGACAGCAGCACCAGCAGGGTGATAATCGCCAGTGGCCAGAGGATCACATTAAGCCAGCTGAGGTAGTCGGGCAGTTGGCCTTCGAGCCAGGCAAACACATTTCCCAGTTGGCCTATGGCAAAATAGATGACTCCGGCAAACAACAGCAGGTTGATCATCAGCGGAATAAACACAAAGCTGCGCAAGCCCGGACGTTTGATTAGGCTAAAGCCTTCGAGAAAATAGTTGACGCCGCTCTTGGCGGGTCTTGAAGATGCGGACATGTACCACTTACTCTCAATAAAAGAACACTTAGGGCCGATTTTGAGCAACCAAGGCCACGAAAACAAGGGAAAAACGCAGCCAAGGGAATAAAAAGCGTTACAAAATGCGGCCCGCTTTGCTAAAGTGACAGCGCTTATACAGCTTATTGGGCCAGGACGGCGGCGTTTCAATCAGGCTATTGAATTTCCTTCAGGATTGGCCCGCAAAACAAAAACAATCGGCACTGACATCCAACGGCAAATATGAGACTCAAACAGATAAAACTCGCTGGCTTCAAGTCATTTGTCGATGCTACCAAAATCCCTTTTCTCAATCCGCTGACGGCCATTATCGGCCCCAATGGCTGCGGTAAATCCAATGTGATTGATGCCGTGCGCTGGGTGCTGGGTGAAAGCTCGGCCAAACACCTGCGCGGTGACTCCATGGCCGATGTTATCTTTAACGGCTCCAGTGCCCGTAAGCCTGTTTCTGTCGCCGGCGTTGAGCTGGTATTCGACAACACCCTTGGGCGTATCGGCGGCCAGTATGCCAACTACGGCGAAATTTCCGTCAAGCGCCAGGTCTCCCGCGATGGCGAAGCCCTTTATTTTCTCAACGGTCAAAAATGCCGCCGCAAGGATATTACGGATATCTTTATGGGCACCGGCCTTGGGCCGCGCAGCTACGCCATCATAGGCCAGGGCACCATCTCCCGCTTGATCGAATGCAAACCGCAGGAACTCAGGGTCTTTATCGAAGAGGCCGCAGGCATCTCCCGTTATAAAGAGCGGCGCAAGGACACGGAAAACCGTATTCGCCATACCCGCGAAAACCTTGAGCGCCTGGGGGATATTCGCTCCGAGCTTGGTAAGCAACTGGATAAGTTGACGATTCAGGCTCAGGCCGCCAAACGCTATCGGGAATACAAGCAAAGCGAGCGGCGCTTGCATGCCGAACTCTTGGTGATGCGTTTCTTGGAGCTCAATGAGCAGGCCGAAGCGCAAAACAGCGAGATAGAAAGGCTGGAGACCGAGCTGGCCCAGCAGCAGGCGCAGAAGCAAGAGTTGGAGTTGAGCCTGACTCGGCAAAAGCTGGCTCAGGATGAACTCAGTGAAAAGGAGCAGCGCCAGGTTGCCGATTTTTATCACAACAACACTGAAATCGCCCGTATCGAGCAGCAGCTCAAGTATCTCAAAGAGCGGGATAAACAGCAGGCATCTGAATTGGGTGCACTGCAACAGCAAATCGCCACATTGAATGAACAGCTGGCTCAGGCCAAGCAGCAGGAGCAAACCCTGGATGACAGTTTGCAGCAACATTTGCCGCGCCAGGAAGAACTGGAAGAGCAGCAGTTTGAACTGACCCAGCAGTATGAAGCGGCGCTCTCGCAAAGTGAAAGCCTTGCCGGCGAGTTGCAACAGGCGGTGACTGCGGTCAGAGATATCAAGCATCAACAGGAGCTGGCCGCCACCCGGGAGCAGCATCTTAAGCAGCAACATGCCCAGCGCAGCGAGCAGCTTGATAAGCTCAGTGCAAGATTGCAGCAACCTGAGGCCGATAACGGGGCAAACCCGGCTGAGCTTCAGCAGCAGGTCAGCTTGTGTGAGTCACAATTGGCGGCAGCTAAAACCGATGTCGAACGGCATGGCGCAGAGTTGACCAAGGCCCAGAACGCGTTGGAGCTGGCAAGACAAGCGGAGCAACAGTTGGTGCAGCGCCGCTCGGGGCTAATTGGCCGCCTGGAGCTGATAAGTCAGTGGCTCGAAGGCGCCGCTCAAGCAACGCAAGAAACACAAACTGCCTTGACTCAGCTTTGGCAGGACATTCAGGTTGAGGCCGGTTGGGAGCAAGTGGTTGAGGCCTGGCTTGGGCCCTTGATGCGCGCCGCTGTCTATCCTGACTCCAAACCATTTGATGGCAAAGGTTTTGCTCAGACTCGTCGCCAAAGTTGGGGGCCGGTCAGCGCCAGCGTCAACTTAAGCCCCTGGCTTAACAGGGTGCGCTGGGCCGAGTCGGCGCAGCAGGCATCCAACTTGCTTGAGCAGGGGCTGGCAGAGGGGGAACTGATCCTCTGCCGCGATGGCAACCTTTTTGCGCATGATGTAAAGCTGACACTTGCCGAGGATGGCCAGTCACTGGTGAAGCTTACCGCCGAGCAGGGCGCCATTCAGGCCGAGCTCGATAAGCTTGCAAGCGAGAGCCGGCAGGCGCAGCAACAAACCACTGCGGCTCAGGATAGGTTCAACGAATTAAGGCAGGCTCAGCAGCTCAAGTCCGAGGCGCTACAGCAACAGCAACTGGCGTTGACCCGCGCAGTGATGGCTTGTGAGGCGGCCACCGAGCAGGCGGCACGCGAACTCAGACAAAGGCAACAGATAGAAGCGGAAATCGCCGAGTTGAAAGAGCGCCTCGAGCAGGAGCAGTTTGAGCTGGAGACGCTGATTGAGAGTCAGTTTGCTGCCGATGATACTCTGTATGAGCGCCAGCGGCAGGAGCGATTGCTGAGTGAGCGCCACAACGAGGCCAATCAGCAAAAAAACAGCCTTAAAGTCAGCCTGAGCGAACTCGAGCGCCAGTTAAAAACCTTGAACGGGACTCTGGCGGAGCAGAAAACCGCCTTGGCGTTGGCATCGCAGCGGCGTAAACAGTTGACCGAGCAGTTGCAGCAGGCCGAGCACAAGCGCAGGGAATTGTTGGATAAACCGCAGCAAGATGCAGATACAGCCGAGCTGCAACCGCTGGAGCAACGCCTGGAAGGATTGCTTGCGCAGCAACACGGGATGCAGACGGAGCTTGAGCGCACCCGGGCCAAACTTGCCGAGCAGCAACAGCAGTTGGATAGTACAGCTTTAAAGCAAAAACAACAGCTTGGACAACTGGAGCACTTGACTCAGACAATCAGCACGTTAAAGTTACGTCGCGAGGGATTGAAAGGTCAGGCCGACAGCCAATTGGCGCAGCTCAGCGAGCAGCAGATCAAGCTGCATGAAGTGGCGGCAAACCTGCCGGATGAAGCAAAAATAGCGCCCTGGCAGGATGAACTGGAATCAGTTCGGCGCAAGATAAGTCGCCTCGGCGCCATTAACTTGGCGGCCATTGAAGAGTATGAGCAGCAAAAAGAACGTAAGGCTTATCTCGATGCCCAGGATGAAGATCTCAACAAGGCGCTGGCCAGTCTCGAAGAGGCGATCCGCAAGATAGACAGGGAAACCCGCAGTCGCTTCAAGGCGACTTTTGAGCAGGTCAATGCCGGACTGGGCGAGTTGTTTCCCAAGGTATTTGGTGGCGGCAGTGCCTATTTGGCACTGACAGACGATGATTTGCTCGATACCGGAGTGACCATCATGGCCCGGCCACCGGGCAAGAAGAACAGCACGATTCATCTACTTTCGGGTGGAGAAAAGGCTTTGACGGCTTTATCATTGGTGTTTGCGATTTTCAGGCTCAATCCGGCGCCTTTTTGTATGCTGGATGAGGTCGATGCACCCTTGGATGACGCCAACGTCGACAGATTCTGCCGTCTTTTGCAGGAGATGTCGGACAGCGTACAGTTTATCTATATCAGCCACAATAAACTCACCATGGAGATGGCTGATCAGTTGATAGGTGTCACTATGCATGAGCCGGGTGTCTCTCGCATAGTCGCAGTCGATATTGAAGAAGCGGTGGCTATGGCCGACGCCGGATAACCATAGGAAAACAGGTAACCAATGGAAAATTTGCAACTGGTATTGTTTGTGTTGGGTGCGATTGCCATCATCGCCGTGCTGGTTCACGGTTTCTGGTCTATCCGCAAACAGCAGCCCAAGTCGCTGAAAGAAAATCCGCTGACAGGTTTCTACAAGGACCAGGCCCGGCGTGACAGCGAAGGTTTCGATGCCGATGGAATTGGTGAGGTGAGGGTGCGTAAAATTTCGCCGGACGAGAAGCCGCCCAAGCTCAAGAGCAGCAAGTTGCGTAAACCTGGTTTCCAGCCGCCTCAGCAGGATGAAGTTGAAGGCGAACAGTCGTTTTCCCTCTCAGGCGCCAAACCCGAGCCGAGAGTGAACAGCAAGCCACAACGGCAAGAGCCTGTGTTACATATCGATGATGAAGAAGATACTGCCGAAATGCAGATGGAGCTTGGGCTGGGCGCGGATAATCACAGCGACACTCAAACCACGGCCCAGGCCGGTCATCAGGTAAACAGCCAGCCAGAGCCACAACTTGCCACTGAACAACAGACCCGCGAGCAGGCCAAGGAAGAATCGCGCCACGATGAGTTGCCCGATCCCACAGATGTTTTGGTACTGCATGTGGTTGCCAAAGAGGGCGAGAGCCTCAGCGGTGCTGAGCTGCTGCCTTGCCTGTTGGCACTGAATTTCAAGTTCGGTGACATGAACATTTTCCATCGCCATGAAGACAACGCCGGAACAGGTCGGGTGCTGTTTTCCCTGGCCAACATGGTTAAGCCCGGGGTGTTTGACCCGGACAACATGGAGCAGTTCAACACTCAAGGGATAGTCCTGTTTATGACCTTGCCTTGTCACGGTGATCCACTGATGAACTTTTCCATCATGCTCAATTCCGCCCATCAATTGGCGGATGATCTTGGTGCCGATCTGTTGGACGGCCAGCGTCAGCCATGGCATCAGGACACCAAACAAGCTTACCTGGGCCGTATTCGGGCTCAGGGCTGATATCCATCAGGGAGCCTGTGTGAGTCTCTCTATCCAAGGCCGCCTCTGCGGCCTTTGTTTTGTGCGGAATTTTTATGCAAGCCATTGAAAACGAAATTGATCAGCTGATAAGTACCATTAACGAGCACAACATTCGCTACTATGTGGATGACAATCCCAGCATTCCCGACGCCGAATATGACCGCCTGATGCAGCGGCTCAAGACACTGGAGGCTGAGCACCCTGAACTGCAACGCAGCGACTCTCCAAGCCTCAGAGTCGGTGGTCTGGCGCTGGCCAAGTTTGAACAGGTGACTCACCTCAAACCTATGCTCAGTCTGGACAACGCCTTCAGTGAAGAAGACTTTGCTGCCTTCCATAAGCGGGTGACTGACAGAGTCGGCGAGTTCAGCTATTGCTGCGAGCCCAAGCTCGATGGTCTGGCGGTCAGTATCCTCTATCGTGATGGCGTGTTGGAGCGCGCCGCCACCCGGGGCGATGGCGCGGTCGGTGAAGATATTACCGAAAACGTTCGTACCATTCGGGCCGTGCCGCTGAAACTCAGGGGCAATGATTATCCGCCGCTGTTGGAAGTGCGCGGTGAAGTATTCATGCCCAAGGCGGCCTTCGAGGCGCTCAACGAGCGTAACCGAGCCAAGGGAGACAAGCTGTTTGTCAATCCGCGTAATGCCGCCGCCGGCAGTTTGCGGCAGCTGGACTCCAAGATCACTGCCTCCCGGGCACTGGCGTTTTACGCTTATGCATTGGGTGTGGTTGAGCCGGAATCCTTCCCGCTGGCGGACACCCACCTTGGGCAGTTGCAGCAGCTTAAAACTTGGGGATTGCCGATCAGCAGTGAGATCCGCCTTGCCAAGGACCTCAGCGAAGTGGATGACTACTACCGGGATATTATGGCGCGCCGCAGTGCTTTGGCCTATGAAATCGATGGTGTGGTATTCAAGGTCAACAGCATAGAAGCGCAGCAAACACTGGGATTTGTCTCCCGTGCACCGCGCTGGGCCATCGCCTACAAGTTTCCGGCCCAGGAAGAGATGACTCTGCTCGAAGGGGTCGACTTTCAGGTAGGCCGCACCGGCGCCGTGACACCGGTCGCCAGGCTCAAGCCTGTGTTTGTCGGTGGGGTGACAGTTTCCAACGCCACTTTGCACAACGCCGACGAAATCGCCCGCCTTGGGGTCAAAATTGGCGATACAGTGATCATTCGCCGCGCCGGTGATGTTATCCCGCAAGTGGTTGCCGTGGTGCCGGAAAAAAGACCTGAGGATGCCAAAGAGATCTGTTTCCCGGCGCATTGCCCGGTTTGTGGCTCTCAGGTGGAACGCCTCGAGGGGGAAGCCGTGGCTCGCTGCACCGGTGGCCTGTTCTGCGAAGCGCAGCGCAAGGAAGCCATCAAACACTTTGCCTCCCGCAAGGCGCTGGATATAGACGGCATGGGCGACAAGATAGTCGAGCAGCTGATTGATAAGGAGCTGGTGGAGAGCCCGGCGGATCTGTTCTCACTCACGGCTTCGGCCCTGACCATGCTGGAGCGGATGGGGCTCAAGTCGGCCACCAATCTGGTGCAGGCCATAGAAGCGGCCAAGCAAACAACCCTGGCCAAGTTTCTCTACGCCTTGGGGATCCGTGAGGTGGGTGAGTCTACCGCCGCCAACCTGGCGCGGCACTTCAAAGAGCTCGATGCCCTCAAGCAGGCGAGTGTCGAGCAGCTTATTGAAGTGGAAGATGTCGGTGCCATAGTGGCTCAGCATGTGGCGCACTTCTTTGCTCAGCCCCACAACCTTGAAGTGATAGATAAACTGCTGGCCGCCGGGGTGACCTGGCCGGCCATCGAAGCGCCGTCTGAAGACGAGCAACCGCTCAAGGGGCAGATCTGGGTATTGACCGGCACCCTGAGCCAGATGAGCCGCACTGACGCCAAGGCGCAGCTGGAGGCGCTCGGCGCCAAAGTGTCCGGCAGTGTTTCCAAGAAGACAGACTGCGTGGTGGCCGGCGAGGCCGCTGGATCCAAATTGACCAAGGCCAATGAGCTGGGGGTCAAGGTGTTGGATGAAGCCGGCCTGCTGGCGCTGCTGCAGCCCTGAGCTTTATTTCTCTGTTTAAGCCTCGCCAAGCTGCGCAACGTAGATCAGATAAGGATCGGTTGACCGAACCTCCTGATGAGAGACAATCGGAAACCTGTTTGTAGGTTTCCGATTTTTTATGTCTATTCAAAACTGCTTTGCCGACTTTGGTTATAACTTGGTGTGACGAGAAGCGAGCCAAGCGGCAGTAGAGCATGGTCGAATGCCCAATGAAATCAGCTTTAAGTACGCTTGTCAGTTCATCGCAAGTCAGCTCAAAGTCATGAGCAAAGCGGTGTCACCAGGTAATACGCCGAAGCGTCTAAACAGTCTGCGAGGAGACTTGTCCATCCTTTTTATAGACAAACGCCCTAAGCCAAATCGGCCCAGGGCGGTAAAAATATCAAAGACCCGATATCCTGTTAATCACAAGGCAGCTCCGCTTAAGTGAACTACGTTGCGCTAAGCTGCGGGGCTTTTTTATGTTCACTTAGCATCAACTGACCCGAGTTGATAAGGACTCTTAACATTTCAGACTCAAAAAAGCCAAACAGTCTGTTCAGGCCCTCCTTATTTAGCTTATTTGCCTTACACAACTTGAATTGCGCCGCCGCAGGACCCACCTCATTGTTTTGGAAGATGCTTCGGACTCAAGGCCTGTAGGTTCATCTGCCTAGAAGCCGGAGTCAGTCACAAGCGTGAGCGCTTTCGGTTACTTTTTTATGATGGCTGCGCCAGGCCCTGTCTGGGTGAGTCACAATGATGGAATTCTGCCCTTGCTTAAATTTGAACATGTACGCTGGCTCGACAATAACGGTCATATCAAGCCGCCGTTACTGCTTTACATCATAGTACTGTTTCTGGCCCGCGGCTGGTGTGTGTTTGCCGCGTCCCTTACCCAGGCCAGCGACAGGGCCGCTCTGGTGCGGCTGTTTTATCCGGAGAAGAGCGACTTCCTATTGGCTCTGGCCGCCGGCGCCGGCGCCTTGCTGGTCTATGGTTTGATCGTGGCGGAACGTAAACGGGTATTTGAGGTGGTGATCCCACTATTTCGGCAAATTCGTTGGTGGTTGGCGCTGTTGCTGGGGATAGACGGCATGCTGCTTATTCAGCGTCTTGGTCACAGCGACTGGCTGTTCAGTTGGAATCTGGCGCTGGATGCCTTGCTGCTGTTCTGGTCTTTGCTGTACCTCGCCAAGTCGGCTCATTTGCGCCACTATTTGAACGACTGGCAAAAACAAGACAAGTTGGAGTGACATACAAGGCAAGATTGGCGGTTTTTTGCTATATAAAACAGAGACCCATTGGCATATTTCGGCTTAAAGAGTTATCAATTGCAGCTATTTTGGATGAAATATGAACAGAAAAGGGCTTCAGCGGCCGTTTAGGAACTAAAACACTGTCAAATATGCTGTTTTTGTCATAAATTTGGCGCTGAAGTCTTACGCTTGGTTTTCAATGGTCTATAGTTAAGACTCTTGGGTATTGGTTTTTTAAAACCTTGTTTATCAAGTTGTTCTCTGGAGAAACTTTGAGTGGCCAAAGCTGAAAGGATCCATCTCCCGCTGTCACGCCTGCAAACCGGCATTACAGTCAAGTTGCCTCTGTCCTGGACAGATCATCCCTTTTTGTTCAATCGTATAGAAATCAAAGATGCCAGCCAGATAGAGATGATCCGTAATCTCGGGGTGCCCTATGTCATCTTGCTCTCCGACGAGGAGCTGCTCAATGATGTGATTGAAGAGGAAGACGAGGCGCAGCAGGCAACAGAGCAAACAAAGGACAATAAACCGGATCCCAAAGCCTCTGCCCGCAAGGCGATACGCAAGAGCCAGGGGCGTTTTTTGAATGCCATTAATGACAGTCGTACCGTGGTCAGTAAGTTGGTGTCCGATCCCGAAGGCGCCGTTCGTGAAGCCTCAGCTCTGGTAGAGCTGATGCTGGAGCATCTGTTGGAATCCGATAATCCCAAGTTGGCCTTGGTGTCCAGTGGTGAAGGCGCTCCCAGCGTGACTCAGCACGGGATATCGGTGGCGGTACTGGCCTTGATGATCGGTCATTCGCTTGAGTTGTCCAAGGACAAGCTGAGGGACATCGCTCTGGGGGCACTGCTGCACGATATAGGCAAACTCAAGGTGCCCGATGCCATCAGGCGCAAGCGCGGCCCCTTGAGCCCCCATGAAAGCAATTTTCTCTCCATGCATCCCAATTTTGGCTATGACATGCTCAAGCGCAGTGGCCTGTTCGGCAATGAGGTACTGCATATAGTGATGCATCACCATGAGTTTATCGATGGCTCAGGCTACCCCGATGGGCTCAAGCTGGCCAAGCTGCCCCTGACCACTCAGATAGTGGCACTGGCCAATGACTATGACAGCCAATTGGCGCGTCAGGAGATGGTGTCACCGCAAATTGCCCTGGGTTATCTGTTTAAAAATAGGGTCGGCCAACATCAGGAGCAGTTGATTTCGGCGCTGGTCAAGGTGCTGGGTATATATCCGCCTGGCACCCTGGTGAGTCTGTCTGACAACAGTGTCGGCAAGGTGATGATGACGACTGCAGAGGTGCGACAACCCCAGGTCTGGGCCTGTAAACGCGATGGCAGCGAGCCTAAGTTGCGCTTTCTTATGGATGAGGAGGTCAGCGTGGAGGCCGTGCTCAAGTCTGATGAACTGACCGAAGGCGCCTCAAAAACCCTGCAAACCGGTGCCAGCATCAGTTTCTATTTCAGCGCCCTGGAATAGCTTGCAACCCGCTTTCTCTTGCCGTGAGCGGCCAAAGTTTGGCCACTCATAGGCCCACCTCTGGTTTTTATTGTTATTTGTCTTATGCTTGAGCTCGGTTTACAACGGAGTAGGGCGATGAAACATATTGCGGTTTGGGGCTGCGGCTGGTTTGGTTTGCCACTGGCGAAGGAACTGCAGACCAGAGGCGTTAAGGTTTGCGGCAGTAAGCGTACCGAGGAGGGCGCGGATCTGTTGAGAAA
This sequence comes from Shewanella sp. YQ_9, assembly GCF_043103185.1. NCBI lineage: Bacteria > Pseudomonadati > Pseudomonadota > Gammaproteobacteria > Alteromonadales > Shewanellaceae > Shewanella > Shewanella sp. YQ_9. The sequence goes on along the minus strand of NZ_JBICJO010000014.1, from coordinate 32,577 downwards.
AGAGGGGATGGATGCCGTAACCCTCAATCTTGCTGAGCCTGCACCTTTACCTTCGTTACCGGATGGCTGTGATGCCTTGGTGCTCAATATCCCCCCCGGCCTCAGGCGTGGCGCCAATGATTATCTGTCCTCTCTCGAGCGTTTATTGCCTGTGATTGCAGCAAGTTCCATCAAACGTCTGTTGTTTATAAGCAGTTCAGGGGTTTACCCACAGTCTCAGGGCGTGGTCACAGAGGCGACATCTGTTGATGCTCCGGCGGACAGCTATTCCGGCACCTTGGCGATGGCTGAGCAGAAGATACTGGCGCTTGCCAACGAAGGTCTCAAAGTCACTGTCATCCGATTTGCTGGCTTGGTCGGACCTGGCCGTCACCCCGGGCGCTTCTTGGCCGGCAAGAAAGGGCTGCCCGGAGCAAACGCCGTGGTGAATCTGGTGCATCTCGATGATTGCATAAATGCCTGCCTGCAGTTATTGACCGCCGCTAACCCAGGGGCCATCTATAACCTTTGTGCGCCGTGTCATCCAACCAGGCAAGAATTCTATCCGCTTGCCGCCAAGGCGCTTGGCCTGGCATCGCCTGAGTTTGCAACAGAGAGTGAAACCGGTAAGTGGGTGGATGGCTCTCTCATCTGCCGCGAGCTTGACTTTGAATACAGTTACCCCGAGGCTGATAGCCTTATTGCCGCTTGCCAATAAAAAGCGTGACTAAAAACAGAACAAGAGGAAACCCTATGTCTTTTTTATCCAGAATGGTGAGAGCCTTGCCGCTGATACTCTTGGCCTTCGGCAGTTTCAGTGCCAGTGCGGCCGATTTTCAGGAAGGGCGCGATTATGTCAAGGTGCCAGGGATCCCGGAAGCCAAGAGTGGCATAGTCAGAGAGTTTTTCTCCTATAACTGCCCCCATTGCTATCACAAGGATCCCTTGATGCAGCAAACTGCTGCCCTGCTGAAGGGGAAACTGGATTTTGAACGAACCCCGGTCGGTGCCGGGCGTCCCTCCTGGATCCTCAGTCAGGAAGCCTATTATCTGGCGCAAAAATTCAGGATAACCGATCAGGTGCACGGCAATATTTTCAACAGGATCCATGAGAAACATCAGGCTTTTGATCGGCCGCAGCAGTTGAAGGATTTCTTCTTGGCGCAGGGGGTCAATGAGCAAGAGCTTAACCAAACCTTGGGCTCGGCCGACAGCAAGCTGGCGTTGGCCAATTATGATACCCAGACTCAGCTCTCAGGGATCCGTGGTGTGCCTTCACTCTTGGTCAATGGCAAGTATTTGATCACCACCCAAAGCTCAGATCCCAAGGAGCTGGCAGCGCTTGTCCTCTATTTGAACCAGGAAGCGCCATAGCGACCACTTTGCAAATGCAGTCAAGAAAATGCAATCAAGAGGCCGAATGGCCTCTTTTTTTTACGCTTTTTGGCATTAATCTGCCGAACAAATTCAGACAAGAGCCTGAATGGTCATAAGAGTTTATTCCACCTCGGTTCGATAAAAGCGTTTATGGCAGCTTTGGGTTCTTGTTCGACCCTTCCCATGGCGGAGAAGGGCCGCTTCCTGATGCAAACCATCCTGAAAATCACTTCGACATTGGTCTAATAATAAGCGCCAATTAAACGAGCGTTTTATTGGCGTATTTTGTTTTAACCAGCTGATAAATATTGGATTTTTACAATTGTTATTAATGTGTAAATTTGGGGTTAGACTAAGGTCTTGATTGTGGCACTCCCGGCGGTTGCTAGATTAACTGTGACTTAATAATTATTACCACAGGGGAGTCGCTATGGGTTTTGAAAACAATGACAAGGCAAAGGGGTACTGGCGCGAAAACTTGCGCTTGGTACTGGCACTACTGGCCATCTGGTTCGTGGTTTCCTACGGTTGTGGGATTTTGCTGGTGGATGTTCTCAATGAAATTCATTTTATGGGATTCAAGCTTGGCTTCTGGTTTGCCCAGCAAGGTTCCATGTATGTATTCGTAGTGCTGATTTTCGTATATGCGGCCAAAGCGAATGCCTTAGATAAAAAATATAACGTACACGAAGACTAAGGAGCGGGCCGATGGATGTTCAAGCATTAACGTTTTTGATTGTGGGGCTCTCGTTTGCCCTTTATATAGGGATTGCCATCTGGTCAAGAGCCGGCTCTACCAAAGATTTCTATGTTGCCGGTGGCGGGGTTCACCCAGTGATGAACGGTATGGCGACGGCTGCAGACTGGATGTCGGCCGCTTCCTTTATCTCGCTGGCGGGGATTGTCTCTTTCGTCGGATACGATGGCAGTGTGTACCTGATGGGCTGGACCGGCGGCTATGTGTTGCTGGCTTTGTGTATGGCGCCTTACCTTCGTAAGTTCGGCAAGTTCACTGTGCCTGACTTTATTGGTGAGCGTTATTACTCCCAAGCGGCCCGAGTGGTGGCTGTGATTTGCGCCATCTTTATCTGCTTTACCTATATTGCCGGGCAGATGCGCGGTGTTGGGGTGGTGTTCTCCCGCTTCCTGGAAGTGGATGTCGATACCGGGGTGTATATAGGTATGGCAGTGGTGTTCTTCTACGCCGTACTCGGTGGCATGAAGGGGATCACTTACACTCAGGTGGCCCAATATTGCGTGCTTATTTTCGCCTTTATGGTTCCGGCCATCTTTATCTCTGTGATGATGACAGGCCATATCATTCCACAAATCGGTTTTGGCGCTGAACTGATAGACGCCGCCGGGAATAATACCGGGGTGTATCTGCTGCAAAAACTCGACGGCCTGCAAACCCAGCTGGGTTTCACTGAATACACAGAAGGCGCCAAGAGCACCATAGATGTATTCGCCATCACTGCTGCGCTTATGGTAGGTACTGCCGGTTTGCCACACGTTATTGTGCGTTTCTTTACCGTACCTAAGGTGAAAGATGCCCGTATCAGTGCCGGTTGGGCGCTGGTGTTTATTGCCATTATGTACACCACTGTGCCTGCCTTGGCGGCGTTCTCCCGGGTGAACATGATAGAAACCATCAATGGTCCTGAATCGACAGGTGTTGCCTATGAGTCGGCGCCGCAGTGGATCAAAAACTGGGAAACCACCGGGCTTATCAAGTGGAATGATAAAAATGGCGACGGCAAGATGTACTACGCCAAGGGTAATCTCACCGACGACAGCAGCAATGAGATGAATATCGACCGCGATATCATGGTGCTGGCGACCCCTGAAATCGCCGATCTGCCGGCTTGGGTGATTGCTCTGGTTGCAGCCGGTGGTCTGGCGGCGGCGCTGTCGACTTCTGCGGGCTTGCTGCTGGTTATCTCAACCTCGGTATCCCATGACTTGTTGAAGAAAAACTTTATGCCGGACATCTCAGACAAGAAGGAGTTGTTCTATGCCCGAACCGCGGCGGCTGTTGGTATAGTGATTGCCGGTTACTTCGGGATTAATCCGCCAGGGTTTGTGGCGGCAGTGGTGGCCTTTGCCTTTGGCTTGGCGGCATCGTCACTGTTCCCGGCAATCGTGATGGGTATTTTCTCCAAGTCGATGAACAAGGAAGGAGCCATAGCCGGTATGGTGGTGGGGCTTGGCTTTACCGCGGCTTATATCATCTACTTCAAGTTCATTAATCCTGCCGATAACAGCGCTGAAAACTGGCTGTTTGGTATTTCGCCTGAAGGAATAGGCATGATTGGCATGATACTCAACTTTGTTGTGGCGATTATTGTTGCCAAGATGACAGCCGCTGTTCCGGAGCATGTACAGGAAATGGTTGAATCCATCCGTTTCCCCAAAGGTGCAGGCACGGCGCAGGAACACTGATAGTCTGATGCTGCATAAATGGAAGATCCCCCGCTTGGCCGGGGGATTTTTTTATCAGTGCAGTTTGGGTTGGATACTCAACTTTCTATTTTTCTTTGGTTTGGGCTTTCTGTTTCGGGCTTTCTGCCTTGGTTCTGGCTGTATTCGACTAAAGCCAGATAGCCAGCATGATACAGAGTGGGCAATATTGAGATTAGTCAGTCCAACTCTAAAGGCCGCCCATGGATGAGAGTGAACTGCTGCCTATTCGCAGCTTTCTGCAACAGACGGTTCCTTTCGATGAACTGCCGCAACCCTTGCTGGAGCAATGTTGCCGCGCCATCGGCATAGGTTATTACAGCAAGTCGATGAAAGCCGTGCCGCTGGATTCGGCCAACCCCATGCTCTATATCGTTCGCAGCGGTGCCTTTGAAGTGCGCGATGCCGAAGGCGAGTTGCTGGACCGTTTGGGGGAGGGCGATTGCTTTGGCTTTCCCTCTCTGCTGTCGGGCGAGGAGATCAGTAACAAGGTGCTGATCCTCGAAGATGGCTTGGTCTATCATGTGCCACCGGCGCTGTTTGACACTCTGCGCCTGGAGTGTCGCAGCTTCGACCGCTTCTTCAACCGCGCCTATGCCAAACGGTTGCGCCACCAAGGTCGTTTTCGGGCCAGGGATTTGACCACCACCAGCCGTATCAGCACCCTGATGACCCATGAGCCTGTCAGTGTCGATCACCGCCTTTGTATCACGGATGCGGCCAAGCTGATGCGCAAGCACAGGGTGTCGTCTGTCTTGGTACTGGATAATCACAAACTGGTGGGGATCCTCACCGACAGGGATCTGCGTAATCGGGTGCTGGCCGAGGGGCTTACCGGCAATGAAGCCGTGTTTCAAGCCATGACCCGCCAGCCCGTATACATAGATGCCCAGGCCCTGGTATTTGAAGCTATGCTGCTGATGAGCGAGCACAACATTCACCATCTGCCGGTCATGGAGCGAGAGCAGCCGGTCGGGATGATCACCAGCACAGACATACTGCGAAGTCAGGCATCCCAACCTTTGTTGCTGATAGGCGAGATAGAGCGGCAAAAAGATTTGCAAAGCCTTATCGGGGTCAGTCGGCAAATACCGCTTTTGTTGCAAAACCTTATCAGCGCCGATGCCCGTGCCGAGGAGATTGGCCGGGTACTGACCTCAGTTACCGATGCGCTTACCCGCAGACTTATCCAGCTCCATCAGGCGCTGCTCGGGGAGGCGCCGATGGCGTTTTGCTGGTTGGCATTTGGCTCTCAGGGGCGGCAGGATCAGGCCGCCTGCTCGGATCAGGACAATGGTTTATTGCTGGCCGAAGAGCCGGATGAGCATGCCAGAGGTTACTTTCAGGCCTTGGCCAAGGGAGTGTGCGCCGGGCTCAACGAATGCGGTTATGTATACTGCCCCGGGGATATCATGGCGCAAAACCCCAACTGGTGTTTGTCGCTGGCAAGTTGGCAGCAGAAGTTTGCCTCTTGGGTCAACACCCCTGAGCCCAAGGCCTTGATGCATGCCAGCATCTTTTTCGATATGCGCTCCGTATATGGGCCGGACAGTTTGTTCGATGCGCTGCAAGACAAGGTGCTGGCGCAGACCAAAGACAAGGATATCTTTCTGGCGGCCCTGACCGGCAATGCCTTAAGTGAGTCGCCGCCATTGGGATTTTTCCGCCAATTCGTGCTCGACAGGGATGGCAGTGAGGTCAAGGGGATGGATCTTAAACACAGGGGCAGCGCCCTTATCAATGACATCGCCCGGGTATATGCCTTGGCCGCCGGCGTCAAAGAGGTCAATACCGCCAAACGGATCCGCGCCTTGATGGAGAGCAAGCTGTTGAGCCGCAAAGATGCCCTCAACCTTGCAGATGCCCATGAATTTATTGCCCATATGCGGCTGGCCAATCAGGGGCGTCAGTTTGAGCAAGGCCAGAAGATAAGCAATTTTCTGATGCCGCAGGCACTCTCTTCACTGATGCGTCATCAACTCAGGGATGCCTTCAAGGTGGTGCATGATGCCCAGGCGGCGCTGAGACTCAAGTTTACCCGGAGTTTCTAGGATGCCTTTGCTGCATAGAACTCGCCTTGCCTGGCATTGCTGGCAGGCAAGAGAGCCTCTCAAGTCTTTTTACCAGGCCTTGAGTCCAGTGTTATCCAAGCCTGTGGCAGAGGCGCCTTTGATGGCGCTGGACCTGGAAATGACCGGCCTAGAGCCGGGTTGCGATCAGATACTCTCCATCGGTGTGGTGCCCATCAACAAAGGCAGACTGGAGCTCAGCGGCGCCCGCCACAAATTGGTGAGTATTGCCGGCAGTGTCGGTCAGAGCGCCACGATTCACGGCATTATGGATCGCCATCTTGAACAGGGGGCGCTGGCGCCCGAACAGCTCTTGCCTTGGCTGTTACGGCAAAGTCAGGGGCGCATTTTACTGATGCATCATGCTCCTTTGGACTGCGCTTTTCTCAGCAGGCTTTGTCAGCAGGCATACGGTACTAAGCTGCATCTTCCCGTGATAGATACCCTGCTGCTGGAAAAGACCCGCCTGCAGCGGCAACAGGAGGTGCTGCCAAGCGGTAGTCTGCGCCTCGGCGCTTGCCGCAGCCGCTATCATCTGCCGCCGTATTCGGCCCACAATGCCCTGACTGACGCGCTGGCCTGTGGTGAGCTGTTTCTGGCGCAAAGCTGTGATGCTGCCAAAGAGCCTGTGGCCGATTTCCTCTCCTGGGTATAGCAGTCGGTGAGCACTTCCTGGGTGTATTCCCTTGGTTTGACACTGAGCAGAGCGTTGTCAGAACTGAGCTTGGTCGAATTGAACTTTGCCAAGCGGCCCGAATTCGATTAATTTCAAAGTGCCACTCAAGGCGTTAAGGAGCAAAGCTATGGCACTTCCGTTACTCTGGCTCGGCTCTGCCGCACTCGGCGCCGTGTGGCTTGCCGATGAAGGGCAGAAGCGTAAGAAAGTCGCCCGCAATCGAGTACTCAAGGATATGCCGACAAAGGGGGCCAAGGGGCAGGCGCGGCTGACACCCAGTGAATGGTTTCACAGTCAGAGTGTCAAACGAGTGCAGCCCGGGATGCTGGTGTGCTGCCACGTATTCGGGGTCATTGAACACACAGGTATCTGGCTCGGTGACGGTATGTTGGCCGAGCTCCACGGCAGCGGCCTGGTGCGGCCAGTATCGGTGAAGCGTTTCCTGGCAGGTCATAGCGGCAGCAAGGTGTTTGTTGCCTGCGATCATCAAAGAATGCCCCTGGTCAGTGAACATGCGCTGGCCCGCGCTGGCGAGAGCCTGTTTCAGTATCGGGATTACGACCTGTTTGACAATAACTGCCACAGGTACGTGTGGCACTGTATCAGCGGCAAGCCGCAAAGGGTGAGTAGTTTTTCGCGGCTCAATCAACTGTTGGAAGACTTCTTCGGTCAGGGCATCTATTGGGATCAACTGCCGCTGGAACCCTTTGGGTACGAGTGAAGATGATTGTCGCCGCAAGGGCCTTAAATATTAACCATGAATTATCTTGGGTGGTTTGCCATTCATGCAACTCAATCGCTTTGAAAAATCGATAGTCAGGCATCCGCTGCGTTTGTGGCTGCAAAGACAGCTGGAGCGGCGGATGTTGTTGAAGCTGTTTGCCAAGCCTTTACCTGCTTTTAGTCGCGCCTTGGAGATAGGCTGCGGCTTTGGTGAGGGAATCGCGCTTGTGCGTCAGGATCTGGGGGCGGAAGAAGTGTGGGCGCTCGATTTTGATTTCGACATGGTCAGCCACTGCGCCGGGCGGTATTCGGATCAAAACTGGTTGCATCTGTGTCAGGGCGATGGCAGCGCCTTGCCTTTTGCCGATAGCCAGTTTGACCTTGTGGTCGATTTTGCCGCCTTTCATCATATTCCGGATTGGCAACAGGCGGTGGCCGAAGTACACAGAGTATTGCGCCCTGGTGGCTATTTCGTCATGGAAGAGCTTTATCGCGCCGCTATCTGTAATCCCTTGAGTCGGCGTCTGTTTGAACATCCCCAGGAAAACCGTTTCAATCACGCTGAACTCTTGGCTGTTCTTGAAGATACCGGCAACTTTGAGATTATCCGCCAACACCAGTTGCCGGCGCTGGCGGGTATCATCCTGGCCCGTAAAACCGTCGGCAAAGCTTGAGCAGGATAATGACGGGTCAAGCTGGGCCTTGTCGTGCTTGGCGGTTTGGTTTTGCCCAGCTCCACTCTATAAGCACTTATGCGTTTAATCCTATCTTTTTGCAACCGATATAACAGCATCCAAGTGCGTATCATTTAAGACAATTTAGCCTAAATTTGCCCTGAAGCATGGTTTGTTGTGCCGCTTTACCACTATAATTTGCTCAATACTCCGAAGTTAAATTGGAAACGCAGTCGTTATGGCAAAAGTATTGGAATCCGTAGATCAACGTACCCAACTCGTGGGTGAGAACCGTCTGGAACTGCTGCTGTTCAGGATCAGTTCGACCCAGCTGTTTGCCATCAATGTATTCAAGGTCAAAGAGGTAGTTAAACTGCCGGAACTGTCTGCCATGCCCGGCAGTCATCCCGCCATCAGTGGCGTCGCCAATATCCGCGGTACGTCCATCCCTGTCATTAACCTGCGCAGTGCCATAGGTTTTTCGCCCATGCCGGTGGGCGAAGACGCTAACCTTATCATCACAGAATACAACCGCAGTGTGCAGGGTTTTCTGGTGGGCAAGGTTGAGCATATCGTCAACATGACCTGGGGCGATATCATGCCACCGCCGAAGACTGCCGGCCGTAATCATTACCTTACCGCCATTACCCGTATTGAGACTCAGGGTAAAACTGAGTTGGTGTCAATTATCGATGTGGAAAAGGTGTTGGCGGAGATCATCCACTATGACGTGCGTCTCTCGGAAGGTGTGCTGGATGAGTCCTTGGTGGCCAAGATGCCGGGGCACAAGATTTTAATTGTCGACGATTCGCCCACTGCCAGACGCCAGGTTCGCGATACTTTGGGGCAGTTGGGGCTTGAAGTGATTGAACGCAGCGATGGGCGCGAGGCGCTGACGCTGCTCAAGTCCTGGTGCGATCAGGGGCTCAAGGTGACAGATCAGATTTTGATGATGATCACCGACGCCGAGATGCCTGAAATGGATGGTTACCGTTTGACTTATGAGGTGCGCAACGACAAGCGGATGGCCGATCTCTATATCACCCTCAATACCTCACTCAGTGGCAGTTTCAATAAGGCGATGGTGGAAAAGGTGGGGTGCGATCGTTTTATTTCCAAGTTCCAGCCGGATCTGCTGGTGGAAGCCGTGCAGGACAGAATTCGTCAGCTCGGCTGATTAGTGGCTGTTTTCCAGCTCCAGTTCGCGGATAAGTTGCTTCTTGGTGCGTTTGTCCGCGGCTATGTTGAGTCTGGCCAGGCGCACGGCAAAGGCAAATCTGTCGCGGCCGCAGATGGCAGTCAAGGCCTGCAGAAAGTCTTTATCCAGTGCAAAGTTTTTGGCGTAGTGCTCTATGGCGGCAAACACTGAGCTGTAGTGCAAACCGTCGAAGTCAAACCCGGTATTTGGCGTCTCGTCGCGCAGCGGAACCCCATCAATACACAAGGGCCAGCCCTTGGCATTGATCCTGTCTCTGGCCACTTCATACATAAACCAGGCGCTGCGTTTAAAGCCGCCAAGAATTTTGCAGGAAAACTCCGATTCTTCCAGCTCTTCACGGGTCCAATTCAGCCCTATGGCCAGATGTTTGGCGTAGCGCTTCATCAACGCATCTTTAACCGCAATACGGCACTCGTATATCGAGGTGAGAGTATGTTGGCGGGCCAGCGTCAGGCACTCCTTACAGGCGGGCACGCTCAGTGAGGCATGTTCTGCATGGGGGGAGGCTCTAAAGGCAAAAACGTGCTCGCAGGGTTCGGCACAAAACCAGCAGCTGTGACGGCAATTAAAGGGGATGTCGACCAAGGGACAGGGCATAGGGTTGTGCAGATGCTGCTCTGAGTCTTAAAAGAAGTCGGGAGCCTTGGTGACTCCCGACCGGGTAAAGCTTATTCGGCTTCCACGTCCACCAGGAACTTGGCCAGCTCTACCGGCTCAACTTCGGGACATTCCTGCTCGGCGCGCCAATCGATACCTATCAATACGCCATCTTCGTTGAGATCTTCAATCCAGAACTCCAGCAGCTCTTCCAGTGAAATCGCTACGGGTGCGAAGTTGACCCACTCCTCGGTGCAATGGCTCTGGGCCACCGCCTGATCAGACCATAAAGGCATGACATCTGTGTCTTCATATTCACTGGAGTCACACACCACCCAGCCTTCGCCGGAGTCGTCCTGCAAGCCCCACACCTGCTGGTGCTCTTTGACGTTATCGATAAATTGGCTCAGTGCCGGCGCTAAATCAGTCATGATCTCTCTCTTGAGCAAGGGTTAGTGGCGCCATTATACGGCATAAGCACTGGAGTCCAAGTGAATCTTAACCTCAGATGAACAAACAGGAATAAATGCTTAAAAATCGGCTCAACGACAGGGAATTATGCCTGCGGGGCTTAAAAAACACTGTGCGACTGGTTAGGATGGAGCTCGATGGGGTGTTTATTCTTTTAAGGAGTCGGAAGGTGTTCAGAGTATTATCCTGGTTTCCCCTGCTGCTGGCCACGCAAACGCTGGCAGCCCCCCAGAATGAGGATCCCGTAGAAGCCCTGATAAAAGCCGGGGAAGCGGCTTTTCCTCAGTGTATTGTGGAGTTGCAGGACAAGGCCCTTAACGAGGGTATCAGTCAACAGACCATCGACTCACATCTTAAGCCACTCAAGTTTGTCCCCAGAGTGATAGAGCTGGATCGCAGTCAGCCCGAGTTTACCCAGACATTTGCCAACTATTTCGATAAACGGGTAACCGATTGGCGGGTTTCCAAGGGCCGGGAACTGCTGGTTGAGCACAAGGCGCTGCTGGACAAGCTCAAGCGCGAGTATGGCGTGCCGCCGCAATATCTCTTGTCTTTCTGGGGCATGGAGACCAATTTCGGAGGCTACAAGGGTAAGATGCCGGTCCTGGACTCGCTGGCGACTCTGGCCTGTGACTCCCGCCGCTCTGGCTTTTTTACTCAGGAGTTGATGACAGCGCTGAAGCTGAGCCAGCAATATGGTTTTGCTGCCGCCGATATGCAAGGCTCCTGGGCCGGTGCCATGGGACACACCCAGTTTATGCCCAGTGCCTACGCCAGTTATGCCGTCGATGGTGACGGTGACGGCAAGGCGGATCTCTGGAACAGCATAGATGATGCCCTGACCTCGGCGGCAAACTTTCTTGCTCACCTGGGGTGGCAGCGCAACGAACGCTGGGGCAGGGAGGTTCGCTTACCTGAGGCGTTTGATTATCAGCACCTGGGGCAGAAAAAGTCTCTCGCCGACTGGCAGGCGCTGGGATTGACCCAGAGCAATGGCGAGGTGCTGCCACAGGCCCAGATGGAAGCCAGACTCTATCTGCCCGCCGGGCACGAGGGACCTGCGTTTCTCGGCTACGATAACTTCCAGGTGATCCAGCGTTGGAACCGTTCTGAGTTTTATGCCATCTCAGTAGGCCATTTGGCCGACAGAATAAGTGGCGCCGGACGGCTGGCCAAAACACCGCCGCAGCAAACCCGCTTGAGCCGCGCCCAGATAAAGGCGCTGCAGCAAAAGCTCAATGAGCAGGGGTTTGATGCCGGAAAGCCGGACGGTATTCTCGGACGTAACTCTCGCGCCAGTTTACAGGCGTTTCAGCTCAGCAAAGGCTTGGTGGCCGACGGTTTCCCCTCTGCCGAAACCTTTAAAGCTCTGGGACTCTAGTTCTGCTAATCAAAATGATTGCCAGCAGCCAAGGGATTGGCTAATGTTAGCTCATAAAGGCGCCAAGAAACTGCCCGGATAATGCCGGCAGCAGAAATTGGCGTTCTCCCTCACCTATTTGAATTCAGGGAATGATATGAGCAGCGAGATGAGCAACATAGATAAGTTGAGTCACGGCCAGCGTCAGCGTCTGGCCTTTATCGATTTCAGTCTGCAGTATTTTGGCCTGGTCAGTCGTCAGGATCTGATTGCCAAGTTTGCCACCGGATTGGCGGCCGCCACCCGCGACTTCAGTCTCTATCGCGAATTGGCGCCGCAGAACCTCAAGCTGATGCACCCCAGTCGTCATTATCAGCGCCAGCATGAATTCAAACCCTTGTTTCATCACGATCCCGAAGCCATTCTCTCGGGTTTGGCCCGTGGCTTTGGTGATGGTTTGTCACAGCCCCTGGTTCCCAGCCAGGTCTGTTTCGATGCGGTGCGGCTTATTCATCCGGATACCGAGATTATCGCGGCGCTGATGCGCTCGATTCAGCAAGGGCAGGCGCTGGCGCTGCAATATGTTTCCACCTCAAGCGGTGAAACCCTTCGCGAAATTGTGCCTCATGCCCTGGTCAACAACGGCCAGCGCTGGCATGTACGGGCATTTGACAGACAGCATGGCAAGTTCAACGACTTTGTGGTGACCCGTATCAAGCAGGCCAGAGAACTTGAAGGCTCTCCCTTGCCCAAGGAGCAACCGGCGGCCGACAGCAACTGGTTGACGCCGGTGGAACTGGTGTTGGTACCCCATCCGAGCCTGAAGCATCCGGAGGCGATTATGCTCGACTATCGTATGGAGGATGGCGAGCTCAAGGTGGCCAGCAACGCGGCCTTGGCCGGATATCTGCTGCGCAGCTGGAGTGTGGATTGCTCCACCAGGCATCAAATCGATGGTGGTGTTTGTCAGTTGGCACTTAAAAACCACCAGGTGCTGGAGCGACTCGAGCATCTGGCGATAGTGCCGGGTGCCGGGCGGTAATCCAAAGCAGTGGAGTGCAGGCGACAGTTTTGTTAAGCTGCGCCGGAATCATGAATACTGAGGACTCAGAATGAGCGTTAAAGAAGATATGGTGGTGCAGTTCAATTACACACTGCGCGATGAAAAGGGTGAAGTGCTGGAAACCAACGAGGGGCACGATCCCATCGCCTATCTGCATGGCCATGACAACATGATGCCTGGAGTCGAGAAAGCCATCGAAGGCAAAGAGGTAGGTGCCAAGCTCAGTGTGACCTTGCCTGCCTCTGAAACTTACGGTGAGCGGGTTGAAGGCGCCGAGCAGCGCGTATCGGTAAAACACCTGATGGGCGCCAAAGTATGGAAGCCAGGCATGCGCGCGGTCGTCAATACAGATCAAGGCCAGCGTCAAGTGACTGTGGTCAAGGTGGGCAAGTTTATGGCCACTGTGGACATCAATCACCCATTGGCCGGTCGCGAGCTGACCTTTGATATCGAAGTGGTCTCAGCCCGTGAAGCCACCCATGAAGAGATAGCCCATGGTCATGCCCATGGCGTCGGTGGCCATCACCACTGAGTTTGGCTTTAACTGAATACGCCCGCTTCTGCGGGCGTTTTTGATTGAGAAACCATTGAGAGGAGAGGGGATGAAAATTGACTGCGAGCAGGGGCGATTGCTGCTGAGTCCCAATGAGCTGCAGGTACGCTTGCCGGCCATGCAGACAGTGTTGATGGCGCTGAGCGATGATATCCGTTTGCTCAAAGGCCCTTGCATTCTGCTGGCCGATGCCGGCGCCGTGCGTTGGCAGCTGCGGCTCGACTCCGATGAGCAGCTCGAGCAACTGGCAGACTTTTACGGCCTGACGCCCGAGTGATTTACTATTCCAGTCTGTGGCGTTGATGGCTGCGCTGATAGTCTAACTCGGGGCCCTTGGGTACGACGCGACTGGGATTTATCTGCCCATGGCTGTAGTAATAGTGCTGTTTGATATGTTCAAAGTTGACCGTGGCAGCAATGCCGGGGTACTGATACAGATCGCGCAGGTATTGGCTCAGCGCCGGGTAGTCTTCAATGCGGCGTTTATTGGTCTTGAAGTGGCCCACATAGACGGCATCGAAACGGATTAAGGTGGTAAACAAGCGCCAGTCGGCCTCAGTGACTTGTGAACCGGTGAGAAAGCGGCGTTCACTCAATTGCAACTCCAATCTGTCAAGGGCACTGAACAGCTGCTCAAAGGCCTCTTCATAGGCTTGTTGTGAGGTGGCAAAACCGGCCCGGTAAACCCCGTTATTGATATTGGGATAGATGAACTCGTTGAGCGTATCTATCTCCTCTCTCAGATGGGGCGGGTAAAAGTCCAGGTTATTGCCGGTCAGATGATCGAAGGCGGAGTTGAACATACGGATGATTTCCGACGATTCATTGTTGACTATGGTCTGATGATGTTTGTCCCACAGCACAGGTACTGTCACCCGACCGCTGTAATCGGCCGCGGCGAGCTGGTAAATTTGGTAGAGGAATGCTTTGCCAAACAAAGGGTCTTGCTCGGCGCCCTGAATATGGTGGCCGCCCTTGGGGCCCGCCGCCTCTGTGGCAAATTCCCAGCCGTTTTCCAACATGTGGGGCTCGACCACAGTGACAGGGATCAGCGCTTCCAATCCCTTCAAGGCGCGAAATATCAAGGTTCTGTGGGCCCAAGGGCAAGCGAGTGAAACATAGAGATGATAGCGGCCCGGCTCGGCCTTGAATCCGCCTTGGCCACTGGGGCCCGGACTGCCGTCCGGGGTGATCCAGTTTCGCAGCTTTGCATCTTCACGGACGAACTTGCCGCCGCTTTTGTCTGTCTGATACCACTGATCAACCCATTTGCCCTGCTGCAATAATCCCATCTGTCGCTCCTTTAACGGCTTTGCTTTCATGGCTCGCATCTCAGTCTAGGTGGTGGTTATTTATGGGTAAAGCGCGAAATACATGTGTTTTTATTCGAATTTTTAGAATGGTACTGGCAAGGAATCTTCAGCCTGATATGATGTCGGTCACATTTTTTGCCTATCAAGAAGGATGTTGTTATGTCGTCAGCCACCCTGGATGCCGTTGTTGTTGAACCCCGGGAGCCGGCCACGGCCTGTGTTATCTGGTTGCATGGTTTGGGTGACTCGGGTGACGGCTTTGCCCCTGTGGTGCCGGCATTGGGACTGCCTGCCGATCACTCGATACGCTTTGTGTTTCCACATGCGCCTGAGCAGGCTGTTACTGTCAATGGTGGCTATGTGATGCGCGCCTGGTATGACATCAAGAGCCTCAATCTCCATGACAGAGCTGATATGCCAGGGGTGTTGCAATCCGAGCGTTTGGTTCGACAACTCATAGAGCAGCAAGTCGCCCAGGGCATTGCCGCCAACCGTATTGTGCTTGCCGGTTTCAGCCAAGGTGGGGTGATGAGCCTCTTTACCGCACTGCGCTATCCCGAAGCCTTGGCCGGTATTATGGCGCTGTCCTGTTATTTACCGGGGGGGGAGCAACTGCCGGAAGACGTGAGCAGCGCCAACCGTGATATACCTATTTTGCAATGCCACGGTGAGCAGGATGATGTGGTTGCCCTCAGTGCCGGGCTTATGGCTAAAGAGGCGCTCGAGCAGGGGGGATATCGGCTTGAATGGCACACTTTCCCAATGGCGCACGGCGTGGTACCGCAGGAGCTTAATCTCATCAGTCAGTGGCTGCAGGCGCGTTTGAGCTAAGTGACAGTTAAGGGTTGAGCGCCTGAAAATTAAGCAGCCTGGGGCAAGAAAATTATCACCCGGGCTGTTTGTTTTGCCAAACAATGGCCATGTCTCATGGCAAGCTTTAGTTATTATCTTAAATAACAGCAAGATAACTATGGTTGGTTAGAGTTCTTAAATCCTGGTCCCGCAGCATATCCCGCTTTGATATCCCCCTCGTTTAGGGGGTTATTTGGTAACGTAAACAAACTGTATTATTTCCCGCCTTAAAATCACACATTTAGCTCACTTTTATTAATAAAAATGACACATGTTCGACTTAATCTTGCTAGTATGTCGGGCGCGGGAAGTTCGCTTCACCGCTTATTAATGATGATGGTAAAAATAAATAAAAACATGGGGTTGATTTAATTATGTCTAATAAACTGATGAAAGGACTTTTGGCGACAGCCATTCTGGCTGCTCTCGCCGGTTGTAACAGTGATGACAAGGATCCGGCACCGGAAGTCTGCGGCGCCGATAACTGCACCAAGTTCACCATTTTACACACCAATGACAACCATGGCCGCTTCTGGGAAAACAGTGACGGTGAGTATGGTATGGCAGCCCGTAAGACGCTGGTTGAGCGCTTACGCAACGAAGTGGAAAGCAACGGCGGCCAGACTCTGTTGCTCTCCGGTGGTGATATCAACACAGGTGTGCCTGAGTCGGATCTGCAAAACGCCGAGCCTGACTTTATCGGCATGAACCTGATTGGCTATGACGCCATGGCCGTGGGTAACCACGAGTTTGATAACCCACTGAGTGTGTTGGATATGCAGCGTGAGCTCGCCGAGTTTCCTATGCTGGCTGCCAACATCTACAAAAAAGATGGCACCCGTTACTTCGAGCCTTACAAGGTTTTCGATGTTAAAGGTCTTAAAGTAGCTGTCATAGGTTTGACCACAGAAGATACCGCTAAGATAGGTAACCCTGAGTTTATCGGCGAGCTTGAGTTTACTGATCCCAAAGAAGAGATCAAAAAGGTCATCAAAGAGATCAATGATAACAAAGCCGCCGACATCATAGTGGCGACCACTCACATGGGTCACTATGCCGATGGCCAAAATGGCAGCAACGCCCCGGGTGACGTGGCCATGGCTCGCGCCCTGGAAGAGGGACAGCTGCAGGTTATCATAGGTGGCCACTCACAGAACCCGGTTTGTATGGAACCCGGTACCCAGAGCTATGCCGATTTCAACCCAGGTGATGATTGTCGCCCTGATCAGCAAAACGGCACCTGGATCATGCAGGCCCATGAATGGGGTAAATATGTTGGCCGCGCCGATTTTGAATATTATGGCGGCAAACTGCACCTGGCCAGCTACAAGCTGATCCCGGTCAACCTGAGAAAACTGGATGCCGAAGGCAAGAAGACAGAGGAACTGGCCGGTGAGCCGATCCCTGCCGATACCACAGTGAAGGCTGTACTGCAGCAATATCAGGACAAGGGTAGTGAAAAACTGGGCGAAATCATCGCCACTACCGATGGCAAACTGGAAGGCGATCGCGCCGTGGTTCGTGGTCAGCAGACCAACCTGGGCCGTTTGCTCGCCATGGCGCAGGCCACCAAGGTTAATGCCGATATCGGCGTAATGAATTCGGGTGGTGTACGTGACTCTATCGCCGCCGGTGATATCAGCTACCGTGATGTACTGACAGTGCAGCCTTTCGGTAACATGATCACCCTGAGCACTATGACAGGTGCCGAGCTCAGCGATTATCTGGGTGTAGTGGCTACCATGCAGCGCGGCTCAGGGGCTTATGCCCAGATCACGGGCGTGAAAATGACAGTTGACTGTCAGGCCAAGTCGGTCGCTATCAGCGAAGTCAACGGCAAGGATTACAGTGCAACAGATAGCTACACCTTCACTGTACCCAGCTTCAACGCCGCGGGCGGTGACGGCTATCCCAAGCTGGATCCGGTACAAACCGGCTATGTTGATGCCGAAGTCTTCTACAGCTTCCTGAAAGAGAAGCAAAGCATCAAGGCCGTTGATTACGAGCCGGTAGGCGATATCGTTTATGAAAACTCTAACAGCCCACTGGGTTGTGAAGTGCCTCAGTAAATAGCACTTTAAGTCACTTTACAGGCAGCCCTTCGGGGCTGCTTTTTTGTGGCAAAAGAGCAGGGCAGTCATGTGGGTTTGGGTGATTTTTAACCAAATAATTCTACCGGGACTTGAAATACCATTGCCCGACCCTATCTATTGAGTGTCGGCAGGGGAAGCGCCTTGACCGATAAATTAAAGGCCGTGCCATTGGGCGGCCGTTTGAACCTAGGGTGCGATGATTCGGCCCGACACTACATATTGCTTAATCTATGAGGATATGACTATGCGTAACTATGATTTGACTCCCCTTTACCGCAGCGCTATCGGTTTTGATCGTTTGGCCCGTTTGGCCGAACATGCCGCCGCCAACAATGGCAATGCCGGTTACCCTCCATACAATATCGAGCTCTTAGGTGAGAACCGTTACCGGATCACCATGGCGGTTGCAGGTTTTGCCATGGATGAGCTGGAGATCACCAGCGAGGGCGAAAAGCTGTTGGTGAAAGGCACCAAGGGCGAACAGGCTCCGGAGCGTAAATACCTGTATCAGGGCATTGCCGAGCGCGGCTTTGAACGTACCTTCCAGTTGGCCGATTATGTGACCGTCGAAGGCGCCCATCTGGAACACGGCCTGCTCAATATAGATTTGGTGCGCGAGATCCCTGAAGCCATGAAACCGCGCAAAATTGAGATAGGCTCAGGTAACCGCCTGATAGAAGAAACTCAGGCCTAAAACAGCGCTGATAAGCTCGGCCCCGGCTTGTAAAGCAGGCCGCTAAAGCAAAAAAGCCAGTCTGATACAGACTGGCTTTTTGTATTCAGGGCCATCATTCCCCAAGGCAGTGCTTAGAGTACCATGGCGGCAATCCAGCCGAAGATCAGCAGCGGGATATTGTAGTGAATAAAGGTTGGGATCACGCTGTCGCGGATATGGTCGTGCTGACCATCGGCATTCAGGCCGGCGGTGGGGCCGAGCGTCGAGTCCGATGCCGGTGAGCCGGCATCCCCAAGCGCCGCGGCGGTGCCGACCAGGGCGATAACCGCAGGCACAGAGAAACCAAAGTTCAGTGCCAGTGGCACATAGATGGTGGCAATAATGGGGATAGTCGAGAAAGATGAGCCAATACCCATGGTGATTAACAGGCCCACCACCAGCATCAACAGCGCGCCCAGGCCCTTGTTGTCACCAATCAACTCACCTATGGCACTCACCAGAGTCAGCACTTCACCGGTTTGTTTGACCACGGCGGCGAAACCGGCGGCGGCTATCATGATAAAGCCTATGTTGGCCATCATGCGCACGCCTTGGTTAAAGATATCTTCATCGGCCACATGTTTGAGCGCGCCGCTGAATGAGAAGATCATAAAGCCAACCAGCGCGCCGAAGATCATCGAATCTGTCTGCAGCTGCACCAGCAGAGTCGCCAGAATGGCCAGCACAGCAATGATGATGTTGCGCTTGCTGAGTCCGGTTTCCGGCTCGGCGGCGAGGATCTGCTCTTCCCGATACTCTCTTGGCTTGCGATAGCTGATAAACACGGCCGTCAACAGTCCGGCCAGCATGCCGGCGGTCGGAATAAGCATGGCTTGGGGAATATCCCCTGACTGGGCCTCTAAGCCGTTGGACTGCAGGTTTGCCAGCAGTATGTCGTTTAGAAATATGCCGCCAAAGCCCACAGGCAACACCATATAAGTGGTGACCAGGCCGAAGGTGATAACACAGGCGACCAAACGCCTGTCCAGCTCGAGTTTGGACATCAGATGCAAGAGTGGCGGCACCAGAATGGGGATAAAGGCGATATGGATCGGCAGAATGTTTTGTGAGCTGATAGCCATGGCTAACAGGGACAGCAGCAACAGGCTGCGAACCCACTTGAGGTTTTGACTATCGGGATCTTTGCCAAGGGCCTTGATCACAGAGGTGGAGATCAAAGTGGTCAGCCCGGAATGGGACAGGGCCACGGCAAAGGCGCCGAGCAGGGCATAACTCAGGGCTATCTGGGCTCCACCGCCCAGGCCGGTATTGAATGCCTCTATGGTCTGGTGGATGTCCAGTCCTCCCATCAAGCCGGCGACCAGGGCGCTGATCGTCAAGGCGATCACCACATTGACCCGGGCCAGGCTGAGAGCGAGCATCAGACAGACGGCAATCACAACTGCGTTCATAGTAAAGTCTTATTCGCTAAACAAAGGGGCTATTTTTGACTGGGGGGGCTTGGATGTCCAGCTGCAATCAGTGTTTGCGGGAAAAAATCTCTCTTTGTGAACTGGATCCTAAGGTTATTGAGTCGCTTTGTGAGCCAGGTAATTGCGGTGGCCGCACACTTGCCGATTTCTTACCCAGACAAGCCTTAAAATGCAGCAAAAGCGTGATATTGATCCTAAATAGGTTGTCAGGTGCATGGCACCTCTTATAATGGCTTGTAGTTAAAACGGATTCTGTTTTATTCACAGCTCAATCCATAGATGGAGGTATAAAATGAGCGTATTAGTAGGCCGTCCGGCTCCGGACTTTACTGCAGCAGCTGTTCTGGGTTCTGGTGAAATTGTTGACAGCTTCAACCTGACTGCAGCAATCAAAGGCAAGCCTGCGGTAGTGTTCTTCTACCCACTGGATTTCACCTTCGTGTGCCCATCTGAGCTGATCGCCTTCGATCACCGCATGGAAGAGTTCAAGAAGCGTGGCGTTGAAGTGATCGGTGTTTCTATCGATTCTCAGTTTACTCACAATGCATGGCGTAACACCCCAGTGGAAAAAGGCGGTATCGGCCAGGTTCAATACACTCTGGTAGCCGACGTTCGCCACGATATCTGTAAGGCTTACGATGTTGAGCACCCTGAAGCCGGTGTGGCTTTCCGTGGTTCTTTCCTGATCGACAAAGAAGGCATGGTGCGTCACCAGGTCGTTAACGATCTGCCTCTTGGCCGTAACGTCGATGAAATGCTGCGTATGATTGACGCGCTGCAATTCCACGAAGAGCACGGTGAAGTTTGCCCTGCAGGTTGGGAAAAAGGCAAGAAAGGCATGAAAGACAGCCCAGACGGTGTTGCTGCCTACCTGTCTGAGAACGCTGAAGAGCTGTAATTGCTTGTATAGCTTTATAAAGCTGCCCTCGGGCAGCTTTTTTTATACCTATCTAAACCTTTATTGCCCATTCCAGAGCTCAGAGCTTGACGAAAGGTTCAGGATAGTTGCTAATTGAACCGGAAAAATAGCAAGGAAAACAGGATGAATTCAATGGAGTTTGCTATTCCGGAGCAAGACAAGCAGGCCTTCGACCAATATTATGCGCAAAAGATTGCACCCAAGTGTCGGCGTTATGAGTCGGTTCGAGAGGCCGCTGCTGCCAGGTATAAAGAGCGTAGAAAGATAGTTGCGCCTCTCACCTTTATCGGCATTCCGGCATTTTTGCTGTTTTTTGCCATGAGTTTCTACGGCGCCTTCATGCTGGATTTTAAAGAAGGGGTGTTTTTTATCGGCTTTGGCGGCGCCGTGCTATCTCTGGCGGTGGTGGTGTTGGCCAACATCTGGGCTGGCAGTGAGATAAGTGAACTGCGTACCCAGATAGTCGAGGAGATCTATCCTCTACTGCTGGGGTATTTCGGTAAAAGCTTTGCGTTCAACCCCTCGGGATTGCCTGAACTGGAAAGCTATAAAGACTATGGTCTCTTTCCCGACTATGACAAAGGTTATTTTCAAAACTCGGTCAGAGGCAAATATCTTAATGTGCCTTTTCTGCTTAGGGAACTGACGTTACTCGAACGCACAGGCAAGAACGATAATGGTCCCCAATATAAGACGCTGTTCGATGGCATAGTGATAGAGTTTGACCTGCCGAAGACATTTTCCGCGACCATCCAAGTGCGCCGCGATAAAGGTTTTATGGCCAATGGCTTGGCGCAGTTTAGAAACAAGCTCTCGAGGGTAAAGCTGGAAGACCCGGACTTTGAGCGTAGATTTGAGGTCTACAGTGACGATCAGCTTGAAGCCAGATATGTGCTCAATACAGCGACTATGGAACGTTTGTTGTCACTATCAGGATTTTATCAAGGCGAGCTGGAAGCCTGTTTTAGACAGGGTCGATTGTTTGTCAAAATAGCCTGTCAGCACAGCTATTTTGAGCCGCAACTGGATCTACTCAAGCCGCTGGATCTCACCGCAGACATAGAGCAAGTGTTCAAAGAAATCCATGAAGTATTCGACTTGATTAAAACCATGAAACTCGATAATCGCACCGGGCTTTAAACATGAGGCTCAAGACCTTAGTTTTGAGCCAGGCTATCTTTGGTTTCCGGTCACTGGCTTCTGGTCACGGGTTTCTGAACGCTGGTCTTTGGTCGCTGGGTTTTGATGCGCCCTCACGCCAGATGCTCAAAGGATTTGGCGTGAGGACGGGAAACACTTTAGTTTGAGTCGGCTATATGTTTGAGCCGACTTGCTATGTTTGAGCGTATCTTTGAGCGGGTTTAGACCACATCCTGTGGGGTTTCGGCAGCTGCAGGCAAAGGCCAGCCGCCAAGGGCTTTCCAGCGGTTCACTATATAGCAGAACAGCTCGGCGGTGCGCTCTGTATCATAAAGCGCCGAATGGGCTTCTTTGTTGTCGAAGGGGATCCCGGCCAAGGCGCAGGCCTTGGCCAGCACTGTGTGGCCTATGGCCAATCCGGCCAGAGTAGCGGTATCAAAGGTGGCAAAGGGATGAAACGGCGAGCGCTTGATATCATTGCGCTCAATTGCCTTACTGACAAAGCCGTGATCGAAGGCGGCATTGTGAGCCACTATGATAGAACGGTGGCAATCGGCCGCCTTCTGCGCCTTCTTCACCGCCTTGAATATTTCCAGAAAAGCTTCTTTCTCGCTGACGGCGCCCCTGAGAGGGTTGTTGGGATCTATGCCGTTGAATGCCAGTGCCTCCGGCTCTAGATTGGCGCCTTCAAAAGGCTCGATATGGAAGTGCAGGGTTCTGTCTATTCCCAGATTGCCCTCGGTATCCATCTTCAGCAGGGTGACGGCAATCTCCAGCAGCGCGTCGGTCTGCGCATTGAAGCCAGCGGTCTCCACGTCGATCACCACAGGGAAATAGCCCCTGAATCTGTGCTTGAGTTGGTTGGTTAGGCTTGGCTGAGTCATGCATTTCCCCTGGAAAATAACGAAGCGGCTATTATGCTAAAACATCAACAGGGTGTCATGTTCGATTGTTGTTTTTATAGGCTAAAGGAATGAATTTCTTTGCCGATAGAGACAACATGGTATGCGAAAAGAGAGATTTCTATGTGGCGTAAACTGTTCCTGCTGTCGACTCTTTGTCTGCCGCTGTCGGCGATGGCGGATCTCAGGCACTATGTGGCGTCACTTGACGACTCTCATTGGCGCGTGGCGCAAAATACCCCCATAGGTTGCAGCCTGGAGCACGACATTCCCGCCTACGGCAAGGCGGTGTTTTCCAGTCATGCGGGTAAAGAGCTGAATCTGCAGTTTACTCTGGATATGTGGCAAAAGCCTGATGCCGTGACCCATGCCCGCTTGATGAGCAAGGCGCCGGCCTGGCGTCCCGGGGTGACATCCAAGGCGATTACCGAGTTGAGCTACCAGAAATACTTCAATGGTGAAGTGCCGAAAAAGGCCGCCTGGTCCATGCTGGCAGAGCTGGATCGCGGTATGGAACCCACTTTCTACTACAGCGATTGGTACAACCAAAGCAACAAGGTGGCGGTCGGCCTTTCTGCGGCCAACTTTGCCCAGAAATACCGCGAGTTCAAGCAGTGCCTGGCCAATCTACTGCCTTACAGTTTCGATGATATCGCCTTTACCGTGCTTACCTATGAGATGGGCGGTACCGAGTTGACCCGTTATTCCAAGGCGCAGTTGGCGCGGGTGCAGGAGTATCTGGCCTATGATCCCGAAGTGGAACTGGTGCTGATAGACGCCTATACCGACAGCTATGGTGGTCGTAGTATCAACCAGAAGGTGTCTCAGCAGCGCGCCGGTTCAGTCAAAGAGTTCTTCGTGGCGCGGGGTATCCCGGGTGACAGGATCCACACCGAAGGGCACGGCGAGCGCCGCCATGTGGCTTCAAACGACTCCAGTGACGAGCGGGCCCGCAACCGCCGGGTGGTTATCCGGATAAGCAAACCTCTGCAATAACATAAGTTTTCACAGACAGTAAAAAACCAGGTTCAAGCCTGGTTTTTTCATGCGTGGACTTTGACGGGGGACTCAGGCGCGCATCGCCTTGTCGCCTCTGGCAAGCCCCACGACTCCGGAGCGAGACACTTCCACCACCTTGGTGACCTCGGTCAGCGCGGCAATAAAGGCATCCAGTTTATCGCTGGTACCCGCCATCTGTACTGTGTAGAGATTGGCTGTCACATCAACGATTTGGCCGCGGAAGATATCGGCGGTGCGTTTCACTTCTTCCCGCAATGCGCCGCTTGCCTTGACCTTGACCAAGGCAAGTTCCCGCTCCACATGGGTGGACTCTGTGATGTTGGATACCTTGAGCACATCGATAAGCTTGTGCAGT
Source organism: Shewanella sp. YQ_9 (assembly GCF_043103185.1). Classification (NCBI taxonomy): domain Bacteria; kingdom Pseudomonadati; phylum Pseudomonadota; class Gammaproteobacteria; order Alteromonadales; family Shewanellaceae; genus Shewanella; species Shewanella sp. YQ_9. The sequence continues at coordinate 8,614 of NZ_JBICJO010000014.1, read as the reverse complement.
TGCTTCTCTATCTGCTCCAGAATGCTTTCATTGGCCTCAACTGCGACTGTCAGCCGGGACAGGGTAGGGTCATCGGTGGGCGCAACCGTAAGAGTTTCAATGTTGTAGCCGCGTTGGGAGAAGAGACCGACAACTCTTGACAGGGCGCCGGGCTGGTTTTCCATCAATACAGATATGATTCGACGTCTCATCAGCTTTTCTCCGTCTTGCTCAGCCACATTTCATTCATAGCGCCACCACGAATTTGCATCGGGTAGACGTGCTCGGTTTCATCGACACTGATATCCACAAACACCAGCCTGTCTTTCATGGCCAGGGCTTGTGCCAGTTTGCTCTCCAGTTCATCCACATGGTCGATATTGATCCCCACATGGCCGTAGGCTTCGGCGATTTTGGCAAAATCAGGGACTGAGTCCATATAGGAGTGGGAGTGGCGGCCCGAGTAGATCATGTCCTGCCACTGTTTCACCATCCCGAGGAAGCGGTTGTTGAGGTTGATGATTTTCACCGGCACATCGTATTGCAATGCGGTGGAAAGCTCTTGAATATTCATCTGAATCGAACCGTCGCCGGTGACGCACACAACAGTTTCGTCCGGCATCGCCATCTTGACCCCCATGGCGGCCGGCAAGCCGAATCCCATGGTGCCCAGGCCTCCTGAGTTGATCCAGCGCCGTGGTTTGTCGAAAGGATAATAGAGAGCGGCAAACATCTGGTGCTGGCCAACATCCGAGGCCACATAGGCATCACCGTTTGTCAGGCGATAGAGGGTTTCTATCACTTGCTGAGGCTTGATCCGTTCGGCATTGCGCTGATACTCGAGGCAGTTGCGGCTGCGCCAGGAAGCAATTTGCTGCCACCAGTGTTGCAGCGCCTCGTCATCCTGAGGCGTTACTTTGTCTTCATCCAGCAATTGCAGCATCTCGTTCAGCACCTTATCGGCTGAGCCCACAATCGGAATATCCACCTTGATGGTCTTGGAGATGGATGAAGGGTCGATATCTATGTGCAGTATGGTGGCATCCGGGCAATATTTGGCAACATTATTGGTGGTTCTGTCATCGAACCTCACGCCAATGCCGAAGATTAAATCTGAATGGTGCATGGCCATATTGGCTTCGTACAGGCCATGCATCCCCAGCATGCCCAGGTTGTTGTGATGAGAGCCGGGAAAGGCGCCCAGCCCCATAAGCGTATTGACCACAGGCAGTTTCAGTTGTTCGGCCAGTGTCAACAGCTGCTGGTGGCAGCCGGAGATAATGGCGCCTCCGCCCACATACAGCACAGGTTTCTTGGCGGCCATCAAGGCCTGCAAACCCCGGCGGATCTGGCCCTTGTGACCCGAAAGCGTCGGGTTGTAGGAGCGCATCTTAATCTCTTCCGGGTATTGATACTCGTGCAGTATCGCCGGGTTGAGGCTGTCTTTGGGCAGATCCACTACCACAGGGCCTGGGCGGCCGCTGGCCGCGATATAGAAGGCTTTCTTGATAATGGTGGGAATTTCGGTGGGATCTGTCACCAAAAAGCTGTGTTTCACCACAGGGCGGGAGATCCCTATCATGTCGCATTCCTGGAAGGCATCATTGCCGATCAGGTTACTGGGCACCTGGCCCGAAAGCACCACCAGAGGGACTGAATCCATGTAGGCGGTGGCGATGCCGGTAATGGCATTGGTCGCTCCCGGGCCGGATGTCACCAATACCACGCCGACCTTGCCCGTGGCTCTGGCGTAACCATCGGCCATGTGCACGGCCGCCTGTTCATGGCGGACAAGAATATGTTCGATATCGGATTTTTGATGCAGGGCATCGTAGATGTCGAGAACTGAGCCACCCGGGTAGCCGAATATATGTTTTACGCCTTCGTCAATTAACGAACGCACTATCATGCTGGCGCCTGAAAGCATCTCCATTTGGTACTCCTTGATAAGATACCGTTACGGTAAACAGTAACTTTTACAGCGACGGTTATCGCTCTAATTCGGGCCGGAAGGGTCGTTCCGGCCAGCTGTCGACCCGGCCTTGGGGCACACTTCCCTGTAGGGAATGGGTCTCTGTCACCAATGGACAGAATTTCATCATATTGGAAAGAGAGAAGTTTTCAAGCCCCTGGAAGCAGCTTTTTTATGAGCATGAATAAATTTCATTTTTGCCGCCGAAAAGCGGCCTTGATTGCGGTAGGTCTTTGCTGAAGTGTTATTGGTTAAGTATTGAATTCATTATGTTTTATTCATAATGGAGGATCTTTTTAGACTTTGGTCTAAAGCGCCGCTAATTCCTTGTGTATGAACCCAGTCTTTGAAAATTGTGGTTCTTTGGGTTGCGGAAAGTCGACAAACGGCGCTTTTCGCTCAAGCGGTTTCAAACGCTTGAGCGTGCTTTACCGCCAGCTTTATTTTAGGAGTCGGTACTGCGGCATTCTGGCACAGGGCGGCGACTGACAGCGAACTGGCACAGACCCACCAGTAGCACAGAGGCCAGCATCAACGCGGCAAAGGGCACGGCAGTACCCGTGTAAAACAGCGCCAGCAGCGGTCCTGCCAGAGCACCAAAGCCAAACCTCAGGGTGCCAATAACCGCGGTGGCTGTGCCGGTTTCCTGCTGAAACTTCATCAGTACTATGGCATCGGCGTTAACCGACATTATCCCCAGGCATCCCATCAGGGGGATCAGCATGGCCACGGTAAAGTGGTAACTCAAGTCGAGCAGGTTCACCAGTAACAGCCCGGTAGCGGCAATACTGCCGAGCATAGTGGCGGCAACCAGCATGCGTCTTGAGCCATAGCGACCAACAATGCGTGAGTTGATAATATTGGCCAGCATCAAGGCGCCTACGTTGGTACTGAATAGTATGGCAAACAGTGACTTATCCAAGTTAAATACAGACATATAGACAAACGGCGAGGCTGTCAGATAGCAGAAGAAGGCGAATGAAGTCAGCACGCCGCTGCCGATATGCAGCTTAACGCCGGGCCGGGTAAAGACGGTGGCATAAGCGCCAAAGAATGACTTGCGGCTGCGCTCGGCGCCTTGCATATCCGATGGCAAACGCAGTTTCAGCAATACCAGCATGAGCAGCAGCAGGGCATAGAAGGCGAGAATAAAGAAAATCAAATGCCATTCTCCCAGCTCCAGAATTAAGCTGCCTATGGATGGAGCCAGCAGTGGCGCCAGCATCATTATTAGGCTGACATAGGACATGCCCTTGGCCGTATTATCACCATAGACCTCCTTGATATAGCCGGGGATCACCACGGTAGCGGCGGCGCCGATAAAGGCCTGGACAAATCTGAGGCTTAAAAACATTTCTATCGTTTGCGACAGCGCCAATCCCAGGCTGACCAACATAAATCCCGATAGGCCAATGATCACCAAAGGGCGGCGGCCGAAGCGATCGGCCAAAGGCCCAAAGGTAAGCATACCCAGAGAATACCCGGCCAGATACAGGCTCAGAGACTGCTGCACTGTAGTGATATCGGAATGGAAACTTTCGGCTATGGTAGCCATGGCCGGCAGATACATGTCGATAGCCAAAGGCGTTATCGCCACGATGGCCGACAGCATGGGAATAAGCAAGGCCAGATGCAGCCCTTGGGGCGTGCGCCTGGTTATCTGGGGTTGGGTATCCAATTTAACCTCATTATATTGGCCAAAAAGCATTGGATGCTTGGTCAGGAGTGTGATTCGTGCCACGAAAAGGGGCTTGGGGTTTATGTTAAGTCGCGGCGGTCAATTAGCCAATCCCCCAAGTGTTTTCTTTACATTACTGACAAACAAAAGCGGAAATGTGAATAGTGAGAATATTTTATTTCGCCCTGGATGACTTCCTGGCATAAGCTCACTACATTATCCACTCAGGACAGTATGCGCTTAAATTGATGGAGTTGAGTGCTGAATATGCGAGTTAATTTTCCACAATGGAACACCAGGGAGTTGCTGACTCAATCACTTCCCGGGCTGGCAGGATTGCTGCATTACCAAAAAGAATGGTTGCGGGATGATCTGCGTGCCGCCTTGTCGGTAACCGCGGTGGCCTTGCCTGTGGCCATCGCTTATGCCCAGCTTACCGGGGTCAGCGCCGTGGCCGGGCTTTACTCCTGTATTTTACCTATGTTGATTTATGCCTTGTTTGGTACATCGAGGCAACTGATAGTGGGTCCGGATGCCGCGACCTGTGCCGTGATAGCCGCTGTGGTGACGCCACTGGCCGCCGGAGATGCCAAGGTGCACTGGCAGTTGGTGATGACCATGACCCTGATGACGGGCATTTGGTGCCTGCTGGCCAGTCGCTTTCGGCTCGGGGTGCTTGCCGAATTTCTCTCGCGGCCGATTTTGATGGGGCTGCTCAACGGGGTGGCGATAACCATTATCGTCGGCCAGTTCTCGAAGATTTTTGGCTTTAGCTTCGACTCCCGCTATTTGCTGGAACGCCTGGCAGGCGGCGCCGAGTATCTGTCGCGCACTCACTGGCCAACATTGGGCATGAGTCTGGCCACCTTGCTGGTGTTCCTGCTGGTCAAGCGTCTGCGGCCGCAACTTCCTGCCTCCATGGTGGCGATTGCGGTGGCAGGATTATTGGTATGGCTGTTTGATTTGCAGCAGTATCAACTGGCGGTGGTCGGCACTATCGAAGGCGGTCTGCCGGAGTTTCAGGCACCGGTATTTGATTTGGGGCTCAGCCGTGAACTGGTGATGCCGGCGCTGAACCTTGCCATGGTGAGTTTCGTTTCCATGATGCTGACGGCGCGCAGCTTTGCCGCCAAAAACGGCTACGATATAGATCCTGATAAAGAGTTTCGCGCGCTTGGGGTAGCCAATATCGCCTCGGCGCTGTCTCAGGGTTTTGCCATCAGCGGCGCCGATTCGCGCACCGCAGTTAATGATGCCAATGGCGGCAAGTCGCAGTTGGTTTCTGTGATAGCGGCGCTGCTGATAGCCCTGGTGGCCCTGTTCCTGACTGCGCCGCTGCAATATATCCCTTCGGCGGCGCTCGGGGTGGTGCTGGTTATCGCATCGCTCTCTTTGATTGATATCAAGGGGATCTGGAAGCTGAGAAAGCGTGACAACGGCGCCTTTACCCTGGCGTTGATCACCCTGTTGGCCGTGCTCTTTATCGGGGTGATCCCGGGGATCACCCTGGCGGTGCTGCTGGGTTTGTTCCAATTTATCCGGGTAGTGATGAAACCCTCTGAGCAGCTGCTCGGTGTCGATCGCAAAGGGGTGCTGCGCAGTATCGACCGCAGTGACAAGGCCACGGCGATCCCGGGGATCATGATCTACCGTTTCAACTCACCCTTGACCTATTTCAACGCAGGTTATTTCAAACGCCAGTTGCTGGCCAGGTTAAAAGAGCAGCCCGAGCCGGTGGATTGCGTGATAGTCGATGCTGTGGCCTGTTTCAGTCATCTGGATATCAGTGTGATGGCCATGATTGCCGATTTGGCGCACCTGTTGAAGCGCCGCGGTGTCAGCCTGGTACTGGCGGGCCGTAAACGTCAACTGCTCAGCTGGTGTGAAGCCAGTGGCATAGATGTGGCGGAGGATGGTTTGATCATCAGGCCTGATTTGGCCTTGGCGGTGCGTATGCATCAAAACTACAAACAAGCGGTCGCTGAAGGCCAGGCCCCCGAAGTGCGGCGTTTGGCCGGCGATGATACCAGCGCCCCCAGACCGTCCCATCTGTAAAACCTGGCGGGATCCCGATAGCACGCAAACGCCTGCCAAGATTGCTCGGCAGGCGCTAAAGCGGCTGTTGCTCGCCGCTTTCCAGCCACAGAGGCTTGGGTTTCATGGCGCGGATAAACCAGGGGTGCTCGAGCCAGGCCTGCAGCCATTGAGTCAGACAGGGCAGGGGGGCTGCATTGAACCTGGCTCTATCCACATGGGCAAATTGGCGCACAAAAGGGAAGATGGCGAGGTCCGCCGCGCTCATACGCCCGAGCAACATGGCTTGCTCTTGCTGCCCTTGAGCCTCAGCCAGTCTCTGCTCCAGTGGCAGCAAGTACTCGAGCGCTTGTTCGAAATAGCTTTGCTGGCTGAATTCAGGGTAACGGTCAAAGTATTTGTATCTGTCCAGCAAAGGCTTGAATGCCCTGTCATTGGTTGCAATCAGAGCTGAGATGAGGTTTTCTTCCTCAGGGTTTTGCGGCAGCAATGAGTGGGGATCGGCTTGTGCCAATGCCCAGAAGAGGATATCCAGACTCTCGTCAAGCACTCTTCCATCAGCGAGTTGCATCACAGGCACTGTGCCCTTGGGCGATAGGGCCAGCATCTCCTGCGGCTTATTTTTCAGCAGAATTTCCCGCACCACAACAGACTGGTCGGCGGCAATCAAGCCCAGTCTGGCGCGCATGGCATAGGGGCAGCGGCGAAAGCTGTACAGCATAGTTCGACTGCTTACTTGAGTCACAAGAGTCCCTTGGCATTTCAATAAAACAGCCATTGTAGGAATGACTTGGGTGACAGGCAAGGTCGCTATGCCCAAAGGCGTGTATAGGATTAAGTCGTTACGATACGGCTACTTGCTTCAGAAATTGCCTAATAACCCTACTTTTGCTGTCTATTTGCGCTACTGTGATTGGGGTAGAATGACGCCCCCATTTTGGGAGGCCGATCACCTAAGGAAGGTTCCAGAAGGTAAGGCTGTTATGCACTGGAAATTAGGTTCCAGCCAGCAGAAGTTGAGGTAATGATGTCCAAAATAGTTGTATGCGCTTTATATAAGTTTGTTTCCCTGCCGGATTATGAGGCTTTGCGTCAGCCGTTGCTCGAGACCATGGAAGACAATGGCATTCGCGGCACCTTGCTGCTGGCTGCCGAAGGCATTAATGGCACAGTGGCCGGCTCGGAAAGCGGCATCAATACCCTGATGGCCTGGTTGGATGCCCAGAATGGCCTGGATAATATCGTCTCCAAGCGCTCATTTGATGATGAGATGCCGTTTTACCGCACCAAGGTCAAACTCAAGAAAGAGATAGTCACCATGGGGGTGGAAGGCATAGATCCCAGAGAAGTGGTCGGCACCTATGTCAAACCCCAAGATTGGAATGCGCTGATCTCCGAACCCGATGTGCTGCTGGTTGATACCCGCAACGACTATGAAGTGCAAATTGGTACCTTCAAGAATGCCGTCAATCCCGAGACCGAGACTTTCCGCGAGTTCCCGGAATATGTGAAGCAGCAGCTGGATCCAGCCAAGCACAAGAAGGTAGCCATGTTTTGCACCGGCGGGATCCGCTGTGAAAAGTCCACCGCCTACCTTAAGCAACAAGGCTTTGATGAGGTATATCACCTCGAAGGCGGGATCCTCAAATACCTGGAAGAAGTGCCCGAAGAGCAGAGTCTGTGGCAGGGAGAATGCTTTGTCTTCGACAACCGGGTTTCAGTGGATCACCAGTTGCAAAAAGGCCAGTACGATCAATGTAATGCCTGCCGGATGCCGATAACCGAGGCCGATATGCAGAGCCCGGCCTATGAGCAGGGTGTAAGCTGTCCCCATTGCATAGATAAGCTGGATGAAAAGCAGCGCCGGCGCTTTATCGAGCGTGAGCGGCAGATGCAACTGGCCAAGCGCCGCGGTGAGGCTCACATAGGCGCCGATGTCAAAGAAGTGATCCATAAGCGCCGTGAGCAGAAACAGCGTCAGAAAGAGCAGGCCAAGCAAACCTCTTGATAGCGGTAAAAGTTGAAGCAGGAAATGAGCAGTAGCTACTGAATTCTGTCGTTCGACTGTGAGTTCGGGCAAATAGTTTGGTCTGAGCTACTACAGCGAATGCGGTTTACTGCTCGTTTCCACGTTTCTAATATTGTCGCAGGCGCTGAATATCTTTTTGGGGCGGTAATCCAAATAAACGACTGTATTCACGACTAAATTGAGAGGCACTTTCATAGCCCACCAGATTACTGGCTTGCGTCGCATCAAGACCATTTAATAGCATCTGCTCGCGCGCTTCTTGCAGCCTTAGGTTTTTCATGTACTGCAGCGGGCTGCTGCCAGTCAAGGCTTTAAAGTGCACTCGAAAGCTTGAAGCGCTCATGTGCGCCTGCCCCGCTAGCTCATTCATGCCGACGGTTTCGGTGAAGTTCTTCTTCATCCACGTCACGATTTTCAGAATGTGATTGCTGGGCGAACCAACAGAGGCAATATGGCGCAGTTGCGTGCCATGCGGCCCATGAAGCAAACGAATCACGAGTTCCTTTTTTATCAGTGGCACCACACTCGCGAGATACTCAGGCTCTTGCTCCAACGCTAACAAACGGCTCATAGTCCGGTATATGCCATCGTCCATGTTCTGAATGGAAATTGATTGATACTCCACCTGACGATCGGGCTTGTCGAGCTTCAGCTCCGTGCACGTTTGCATGATCAGGTCATAATCTAATTTCAGGGCGATCGCCAAAAATGGCTGATGACGTGTCGCTTCTGTCACATGCGACACAATCGGAGTGTCAAAGGTGGTCAACATTGACTGCCCGGCTTCGACAGGGACTTGCCTGTCATCAATCGCCAGTTGCTTGCTCCCTTGTAAAATCAGCGAAAATCCAAGGCTATAAATGCAATGCAGCGGCGCTGTTGGCGTATTTCGAATATGCACTTCAAGCCCGGGGATATCGGT
>NZ_JBICJO010000013.1:0-17739 GCF_043103185.1 Shewanella sp. YQ_9 | reverse complement strand
TTTTACAGCAGGATAAAGCGGCGGTGGCTTTGGCACTCAAACTTGGGGCCGACGCTAACTTTAAGCGAGCGAATGGTGACAATGCGATTACGGCTGTAGCCGGGAATGAGGATACTGATTGGCTGAAAATGTTACTTGAGGCCGGTGGGGATCCCAACAGTGTGGATCGTAATAAAGAGCCCGCCTTGTTTCAGGCCGTAGGAGAAGGCAATAAGGAGGCTGTTGAGATCCTGCTGGATCACGATGCAGATGTGAATGCTGTCGATGGGCCTGGAAGTAACGCCTTGCAATACGCTGCTGCCATCAACGACTTTGAAATGGTGTACTTCCTGTTGCAGCATGGAGCCGACTTTACCCACCGTAACGATACCGGTGCGGATTTAGCCTGGAATATACATAAAAAGCTGTCCCGTGGGCTGGTATCGTCATCTTCGGACAACTACGAGTGGTTGATGAAATCCAAACAGTTTATTGAAGATAAGGGGGTTAGCTTTCCACCGCTTTCACCGAAAGAAGTTCGGGCAATATGGGCTAAGGAAGGCAAACCAGGTTACTGATCGCTGTTGGAACCAAGGATGTTGTTGAATGTCAGGGAATGCACAACCCATGCTTATGCATCAGATCATCAGTGGCAGGCAAAGCCATTATTGCTATGCCTTGATAGAGCCATTTGATATCGCCGGGTTTGACGAGCAATGGTCAGTTCTCAGTACTGCCCCGGGAGCACAGTGGCGCAGCCTTCCAATTGCATCGCTGGCCTCGGCACCGGGGTTGCAGCCTTTGTTGTTACGGCTATTTGCATTCTAGGGTTGGAATCCGCCCATTCTGACCCTGGATTCTTGGTCAAGTCAAATGCAGCCTTTGGTTGGATTGCTCTGTTTTCATTGCCTCACCAGAATCTAACATTGGTTGGATTCTCTGATGCAACTCTCTCGCGCTAATCCAGCTCCCCGCTCTCTGCCTGCTTCAACAACGTCGGAATGTGCGGCCCATATTCCACCTTGCCGTGACCTGCTCGAATACCACTACCGACCTTTCGGGCTTCTTTGGAGTACAGCGTCTTTGCCCGAATGATGGGGTAGCTATAACCCCGACCTAACCGGTTGGACATCTTGATCAAGCCGTTGAGCCCTTCGGTATAGCCATTGGTGATTGAGAACGGCGCATCCCAGTAGGCAAAGATGTCGTCGTAATGGTTGTGTACCGTTTTCACCAGTTTTTTGAAAGGCTCCATGCCATAAGGCGGCAGGCTGCTCTCCCAAGCCTCAAAGGCGTTCTGAGCGCTCTGCTTGTCGGGTTCGTCGTAGATGCAGAAGAAGGCTTCCTTGAAATCATAGGCTACGGCAAGCTCTGGGATCGCCTGCTTCACGACCTCCAGCGCCTTTTGTTCTGCGGGCGTCAGGTTGCCGGGCCGCTTCAGGGTGAGCCAGCGAATGGACTTTTTGACGTAAATCCGGTCTTCTTTGCTTAGCTGAGCCTGATAGTTCTTGCGCTCAACTTCCAGCGCTTCGGAGGCCATTTTAACGACATGGAATTTGTCGATAACCAGCTTGGCGTTGGGCAGGTATTGAGCAAAAGAGCGTTTGAAGGGCCGCCACATATCCGTACAGACCCATTCCACCTTCTCAGCGTCCGGTAAATCCTTGAAGAAGGGCTTCAGGTGCTCTTGAGTACGATGCTCCAACATATCAAAGACGTTGTTGGTTGCCAGATTGGTGATTACACAGCGATACCCGCCGGCAAGGTTCACTTCGTCGATACCCATGATGACCGGGGTTTCATAACGAACGGTTTGGGAGAGTTCCTCAATGAGATCGTGAGCGATGTTCTTGACGGTGTTCACCGCCACACCGGTTTGCTCGGCTAAAGCATGGAAGGTGGTTCCCAAGCACTGTTGCCGAATAACATCGACCAGCCGTTTGGTAGCTCGGCGTTTGTCATCCAGAAAACTCAACTCCGGCATGGACATTTTTCCGCACGACTCACAGCGAAAGCGCGGGCGCTGAACTTCAAGGCGTACGGGCTCCATGTACAACGGCGTATCCATGAACTTGTTTTTGCGCGTACCGTGTCTGTGCATAGGGGTGTTGCAGTCCCCACATAATGGCACCTCGACCGTTACCGGCTCAGCAACTATCACAAGGCACTTGCCTTCGTGGCGCATATCGACAGGCTTGATGCCTGGCAGATTCAGCAGGTCAAGCATCGGCTTAATCCATATCCAGGTCGATGTCTTTGCCTTCGCGCAGCAGGTCATACACCATATCAACCAATGCGGTCATGCCCTGACGGTCAGACTTGAGCACCTGGGTTGCCAGCTTCTGATGACTGGACAAAGCACGAACCACCGCTTGCTGAACCGCACCGGGGAGGTTGCCTTTCATAGCCTGCTCACGGGTGTTGCTTTCCACCTGAGCCATGACGACATCGCTTTCACCGGTAATCGCTGAAATCTGATTAACGAAAGCCACCTGATCCTGGATCGGCGTCGCCTCACCAAACAGACTGTTGAGCCTCTCGATAATCTCTTTGACGAATTTCGGCTTGTCGCCAGCCACGCCACCACCGCCTGCACCTATCGGTTGAAGTACCGGGGTTTCGCCTTCGTCTTCCGCGTTATCTGAACGAGCATTGATGTCAAAGCCGGTGAGCACCAGGCCGGTCAAGTCCACCGTTTCCGGAGCTTCGTGTAATAGACGCTTTTGCAGCAGCTTGGCGAACGCGGCGAAGTTCTCCAACTCCGGGTCGCCAAAATCAATCAGTTGGGCGATATAAGAGTAGGTACGACAAAAACGCCCCAAATCCGACTTGAAGCCAATCAGCGCCTTGATTTGCTCGGCATACTCATCCTGATGGTGATCGGCAGACTTCATACCTGCCTCATCACCCTTGGCACGGGCCTTCTCAAAAGCCGCTTCCCAGGTCGCCATGCCATCACGCAGCATTTTCATCTTGTCGTTATACAAGGCCGTCGCTCCAGCAGTAGCGGCATACAGCGCCTTGTGCTGCGGCGATTTGGTATGGGTGATGTCCCGAATGGTCTTGAAGCGAGCTTCCTTGAACGCGGCCAAGTCCTTATCGTCGTACAGGCCGTGCTCGTCCAAGCGCTCCTTGATCTCGTAGACCACATTAAGGTCTTGCACTTCGTCGATGTGAGCACCCTTGTCATAGGTGGTAAAGGCCTGACGCACGTTCTCTGGGTCGTTCACAAAGTCGATGATAAAGACCTCATCCTTACCGGGGGCCGTCCGGTTGAGGCGGGCGAAGGTCTGCACAATCTCCACATGGTTGGCGATTTTCTTGTCTACATACATGGCTACCAGTTTGGGTTGATCAAAGCCAGTCTGGAACTTGTCAGCCACCAACATCACCCGGTATTCAGGGCGGTCAAAGGCAAAACGCAAATCCTGCCCGTGGATATCCGGGTTCATGCTCTGCTCGGTGAACTCCTCGTTCTCATCGACGATAAACACATCATCCTTGAACTCGCTGTCATCCTGGTGCATCACCTGCTTACCGGTCATCTTGCCGGAGAAGGCCACCAGTGAATGAATAAAGCCGTACTCGCTGTGCTGCTCGATATAGCGGTCAAACGCCTTCTTGTAGCGAATGGCAGCGGCGCGGGAGCTGGTCACGACCATCGCCTTGGCCTTGCCATCCAGCCGGTGGGCGACGTTTTTGGTGAAGTGCTCAACGATAAACTGTACCTTCTGGGTCACATTGGTGGGATGCAATGACATCCACTGTGCCAGGGCGCGTTTGGCGGCCTTGCCGCTTACCCGCTTGCTGTCTTCAAGCTGCTTGGAAAGGTTGAAGGCCGTTTTGTAGGGCACATAGCCTTTCAGCACATCGAGAATGAATTTCTCCTCAATGGCCTGGCGCATGGTGTACAGGTGGAAGGCTTGTGGAGGGTTATCGTTAGAGGCTGGCTGGCTCGGGTCTGTTGGGCGACCGAACAGCATCAAAGTGGAGTGCTTCGGCGTACCGGTAAAGGCGAAATAGCTGATATTGTCCGGGCGAGCCCGAGATTTTTGCAGTTGTTCCAGCAATTCATCCACCGTCATGGTGGACATCTTGCCTTGCCCACTCATCCCCAGCGCGGCTTGCAGCTTAGCGGCGGTAGAGCCTGTCTGCGAGTTATGCGCCTCATCAATGATCACAGCAAAGTTTTTCCCTTTCAGGGCCTTGTCAGTGATGATGGCTTCCATCGCGTAGGGGAAGGTCTGGATCGTGACCACCACAATCGGCGTGCCAGACAACAAGGCCTCCGAGAGTTGCTTGCTCTTGGACTTGGATGACTTCTGCCGGTCAATGGCGGCGATCACCCCAAACTGATGGTCAATCTGCTTCACCGCGTCCTGAAGCTGGCCGTCCAGCACATTGCGGTCGGTGACAATGATCACGCTGTTAAATACCGAATCGCCGTTATCTTCGCGCAGTTTCACCAAGTCATGGGCCGTCCAGGAAATGGTGCTGGTCTTGCCGGAACCGGCGCTGTGGTCACACAGGTAGGTCATGCCTGCGCCGTTTTCGCGGGCATCGGCCAGCATCTGGTTCACTGCCGTCCATTGGTGGAAGCGCGGGAAAATCAGGGTTTCTTTCTTCGACCAGTTGCCCTGAATATCTACAACGTCCTTTTTCTCGACGTAGACAAAGCTATGGAAAATCCGCAGCCAGGCATCCGGCTGGCAGACCGCCTCCCAGAAGTAGGCTACCGGGTATTCCTGAGTACCATCGGCCTTAATCTCACCTGGCGGGTTACCCGCATGTACCGTGCCGTTTTCGTCCTTGCGCCCCTTATTGAACGGCAGGAAAAAGGTGTTTTCTCCATCCAGCTTGGTCGCCATCATGATTTCAGAGTCGGACATGGCGAAATGCACCACCGCCCCGCGCTTGAAGGTCAGCAATGGCTCCCGGCGTTTGGTCTTGGCGTCATACGGCAGGCGATCATTCCGGTACTGATCCATGGCCGCTTCGCAGGACTGGGTGAAGTCGGTCTTCAGTTCGACGGTTGCCACAGGCAGACCGTTGATAAACAGCACCAGATCAATGGCAAATTCACGGGCCGGGTGATACTTCAGCTCCGGCACCACGCGCAGGATGTTCGCCTGATAGCGCTTGATCACCGCTTCATTACGCCTGTCTTCCGGCGCGGCCTCGGTCATCTCGATCAGGCCGCAACCGGCAATGGAAAAACCCTGGCGCAACACCTGCATGGTGCCTTGTTTCTCCAGTGCTTTATCCAAGCGATCCATCAGCACTTCAAGGGTTTTGGCCCCGTTGAGCCGTTCCAGCTTGTCCCATTTTTCCTGCTGGCCGCTGGTTTTGATCCAGCTTTCCAGGTCTTCGGGGTACACCGCCCGCTCGGTGTCGTAGAACTTGGAATCACCCAGCTTCCAGCCCTGCTCTACCAACCGGTCGATGATGTATTGCTGGAAGTGTTTTTCCTGATGTGCTGCTGATTGCATTTATTGTTTTCCTCGCAAATCAATCTGGCCGGTGACAGCGGCGGTGATAAAGGCGGCGCGGCGTTCTTTGAGCAGGGTGATACTTTGTTCCGCCTTGCTAATCAGAGCATCAATGCGGGCAGTTTCGCGGTCGAGGGTGGCTAGAATGGCATCTTGCTCCTTCAGGTCTGGAAGAGGTAGACGAGTGTTCGCTACATATTCATGCTCTAAGCTTTCAACAGTAGCTCCTTCTTTTGCCCATATCCCAAGCAACGAGCGGTTAAGACCCTGTACCCACCGAAGTATAAACCGGGGTCTAACCCTGGTTTCATCAAGGCTCAATGCTTTCATGTCCTGATTTAAGCTAACAGGAACATTATTGATCCCAACCGGTATCGTGTGACGAAGAATACCTGATCGAGCAACCAGCAACACCGCTCCCGAGTCAATCAGTTTCGTGGCACTATTTTCCAGTCCTTTGGTAGTTATATGATCTATAGAATCGGTAATCACCTCATGTTTCATATCCTTTGGAGAGACCCAAGGGATGCAGCCATTCCAATAGTCTGGATTTTCTTTTGATGGCGTACCACCACCAGAGAATGCAGCAACATGCTTTAGTTTTGTCGCCTCCCAGTGCTCCGGCACCTGCCCAATCCATTCAACGCCGGAATCCTTCATCTTCGCGTTGGGGTCTAGGCCCTTGGTGACAGCATGGGTAATCAGCGCCTGGCGCTTTTCCTTCAGTAGCTCGATAAAGCGGGTTTTCTTCTCGACAAGCGCATCAATACGAGCGGTTTCGCGGTCGAGGGTGGTTAGTATTTGCGCTTGCTCAGGCTGATCTGGGTATGCAACTTCAATTGAACCGATATGCCCCCAATCTGCACGAGGCATTTTGGCTCCCTCGCATCCTGACTCTATTTGATGCGTTACATCAGGAGTTAAAAGCCATTCTTGCAGCCATCTGGGCTCTGTTTTTTCAGCCCTCAGAACCAAAAATTCTGTTGAGCAGCACCCTGCCATCTCTGAAATAATGGCTTTTCGCAAATATGGACGCAGCTTACCGTACAGGACATCCCCTTCATAAAAGATGCCTACAGTTGAATCTTCTGATTGACGGGAGCTTCCATTCGTTGGCTTGTACTGCCCTGATCCTGCTTCTACATCCTCAAGTCCGATATAAATGGTATCAGTAGATACATCATTTCGCCGTTCATTGCGCAATGACGCCAGTCGCTTAATTCTCGCCACCTTCCAGTGCTCTGGCACCTGCCCAATCCACTCAACGCCGGAATCCTTATACGCGGGATACGCTTTGTACTGGCTCATTCGCTAGCCACCTCTGCCAGTAGTGCGGCAATCTCAGCTTCTACCTGCTTCAGGTCTTGATCAATATCGTGTAGCTTGCGCGGCGGCTGGTACTGGTAGAAGAAGCGGTTGAAGTTGATCTCGTAGCCAACGCGGCCCAATTGACCATCCCTTGCATCGGTAAAGCTCTCATCCAGCCAGGCATCCGGCACATGAGGAAGCACTTCGCGGGCAAAGTAGTCGTCGATGTCCTCCAGATAGGGGACGTTCTCGTAATCAGTTAAATCTGTGTCTGGCACCAGCTCGCCGTTTGAATCCGTGACTGGCTCGGCTTTCGGGTCTTTGTGACCAAAGGCGTTGATCAGCGCGGCGATAAACGTATTGTTGGCCTTGACCTTGAGCTGCTTGGCTTCGTCAGTCTTGATTGTGTCCTTGGCAAAGGTTTCTGCCCAGCTATAGGGCTGCGTTTGCCCGAGCAGCGGCTTGAGGGCTTCGCGCCAGAATGCCTGATGCGCGTCAGAGAGCTTTTCCCAGGCAGCTTCGGCTTCCAGCCGCTCCATGCCTACCTTATCCAGCTCCAGGGTCATGCGCAGCGGGCGCAGGACCCTGATACGGCGGTAGCCAAAGGTACGGTAGTCCAGCATCCGGGAAAGCGCACCGGTTTCGCCTGCTGCGTAGATGTCCAGAATCTGGCGGCGCTGCTCATCGCTGACAATACGGCGCTTGTTGCCCTCGTTGCGGATTGAAGTCCACAGGTCGGTGGCGTTGATCAACTGCACCTTGCCTTTGCGCTCCTGAGGCTTCTTGTTGGACAGAATCCACAGGTAGGTAGCGATATTGGTACGGAAGAACAGATCCGTTGGCAGGGCAACAATGGCTTCAATCAGGTCGTTTTCCAGCAACCAGCGGCGGATTTCCGATTCACCAGACGCGGCACCACCGTTGAACAGCGGCGAACCGGACAACACGATGGCGGCGCGGCCACCGCCGTTGATCGGCAGTTCCAGTTTGCTGGCAAGGTGCATCAAAAACAGCATGGAGCCATCGCTGATTTTCGGCAGACCCGGCCCAAAGCGGCCCAGCTCGCCTTTTTTGTGCTCCGCTTCGACGGCGTTTTTGTCCTTCTCCCATTTCTTGCCAAAAGGCGGATTGGACAGGCAGTAGTGGAAACGCTCACCGGCAAACTGGTCGTTGGACAGCGTGCTGCCCTGACGAATGTTCTTCGACAGATCTCGGCCAGGGTCGGACTCCAAACGGCGGATCAGCATACCGGCCACACAAACCGCATGGGTTTCCGGCTCCAACTCCTGCCCGTGCGGCACCAGCACTGGCGGGATCTTGTCGCGGTTACCGTAGTCGCCCACATGGTTCATGGCATCGGTGAGGAAGCCACCCGTGCCACAGGTCGGGTCATACAAAGTACGAATCAAACCGGGGCTGGCCTCAAACAGGGCATCATCCGGGTCAAGCAGCAATGCGGTCGCCAGGTGAACGATGTCACGCGGCGTCATGAAGTCCTCGGCCCCTTCATTTACCTCGGCACCAAAGCGGCGAATCAGGTGTTCGTAGATGTTACTCATCACCCGATCCGGCACCACATCAGGGTGCAGGTCGATCTTGGCGAAGTTCTGGCAAATCTTGTACAGCAAGCCCGCTTTCTCCAGCCGGATCACCGTATTGCTAAACTCAAACTCCTCGAAGATAGCGCGGGCGTTATCCGAAAATAGAGCTATGTAGTCTTCCAGATTGCGGCGCGTCTTGGTGCTACCCAGGGTGCCGAGGGAGTATTCAGAGGTGTTGTAGAAGGGGTATTCAGCGGTTGAGCGCAGAATGGTATCCAGCTCAACATCGGCATCCTTGAAAGCGTCATGCGCTTCTCTCACCGCCTCGCGGGTCGGCTCCAGCGCACACTCCAGGCGGCGCAGCAAGGTAAACGGCAAAATGATCTTGCCAAAGTCCGTATGCTTGAAGTCCCCCCACAGGTCTTCCGCGTTCTTCCAAATAAAGTCAGCCTGTGAAGCTGCCGATCCCGTAAATTCGTTCATTCTTGACTCCAACCACCTTTTGCACAGAACGGTACTGTAGTCAATCTGCGAATGTCAACCAGATTTTGCACAAAAGGGGATGGATTTCAATTCTTGGCTAAATTTGCGATCCTACCTCAGAATGCAAATAGCCGTTGTTACGGCTCAGTGATGGTAGCCCCTGTGAGACCCTGATGCTCTGGTTGCTGCAACAACCAGGGGCAGATCAGCGGTGCATCTTGTTCACCACCTGGTTTGATTGGCAACAAGTCATTGCTTTTTGGTTGCAGCGAACTGAGGCTCTTTATCCTCAGGGCATAGTCGCTCCATTTAACAGTTTTTCGGCTCCCATACTGTCATTGCTGTGGCAAATCCTGGGCGATGAACAGCAACAGCGTTTTGTCGCTGGTTTGGAAGGCCTCTATTTGCCTGAAGGCGCAGCTTGGAGACTGTTGGCAATCGGAAACCAAGTGGCTGAACCCGCTTTTGAGCAAATACAACTCAGTGAACAACAATATGAGCTTTTGACGCGTGAGAGTCGGCGTGAACTGCAAAGTCAGCAACTGTTTTTAAGGCTACAGCCTTATCACAGGAGAGAATTTTCGCCGGCGGATGTCAGAGCCGTCTATTTCGATACCTTGCAACGGGTACAACAGCAGTTTGCTGATGCAGATGCCAGGAGTTGTGAAATCATGGCACAGCGCAGGTTCGTCTGGGGGAAAGATTACTTTATCCATCCTGTGTTTTTGGCCTTGTGTACGGATGGTGATTATCGAAAGGCGCTGAGACGTTTTCAGCAAAAAGTATGCAATGATGCGGCGCTCGGTCGCGATATGGATTTTCATGATTGGTTGCCTCCATTGGAGCAATAGCCAGAGGACAGGGATGTGGTAGCAATAGCAGCATTAGAGCAACAACAACTCGATGAACAGCAATGGCGGCAGCTATTGGTCAATGGCTCGGTGTTTTTGCTGGCAGATCCAACACTCAATGAAGCGGTGAGAGGTATAGCCGAATCACAGCTTCCTGAAACTCCCGAGTTCAACCGGCTCTATTGGGGGGAACTGGGAAGGCTGCACGCATCATTGTCCCCGTGTCTTATCCGGGCTCATGGCAGTAATTGGGCCGAGTTGCAGCAAAAAATATGTAGCCAACCCGGTTGGGGAATGGCCTGGGTGCTGGAAGGCGATATGCAGGCCTACACGCCACTTCAGCAACTGCAACTATTGGTACATCACTTGCGCAGTTGGACTTGGATAGCAGACGGTGATGACACCCAGTTATTACGCATTGCCGACTGGAAGGTAGCGGAAACCTTGCTGAGTGCCAGTTCGGCTGAAGAAGCCGTTGACTTTTTGGGTCCGGCGGCGGCCTTGGTGACGATTAACGCCGATGGGATCACGCGCTGGCAACCCAAACAGCGTTCACAGTGGCTGTTAGCGCAGCAAAGCACACCCAGGGTGTTGACTGACCCCCAGTATCAGGCGCTGCGTCAGATGGCTGAAGCCATCACTTATCGTGACTACATGACGCACCTGCAACAACATCATCCCGTGACCAGACAATGGTCCACAGACGACTGCCTCAGTTTTATCTCAAAGCATGTTAATCAGGCCCAGCAGCACGGATTCAGTGGCAAGCAGCAGCAGATAAAGTTTCTCACGCTCGCGTGCCTGTTTGGCGATGGTTTTTGTCAGTTACCTTGGGCGAAATCTATCCTCGATGCTCCAAGACAAGGCGCAGAAGACAGGATGTACAAGCTATTTCGCGCAGCAGAGGCCGAATTGGATAAGGAAGTCGCATCATGAGTCAGAATCGCAAGGCAGAGTTGATCTCCAGTGAAGTTGCCGCAGAGCAGAACTTCACCACAGATAATATCTTGCGCGGCAGTTGCGTCGAGTGCGGTTGCACTGCACTGATATTTTATCACTACGATGATGGTCAACCTGTGCCCGAAGCCCCTTTCATACTGACTGACAGTAATAACAAAAAGCTTGAAGGCAAGACAGACAGGAAAGGGCTCTGCCTGATTGAAGAAATGCCCTGTGGAGCTTTCGAACTGCTGCTTGATGAAGGGAGCGATGAGTTTCGCCCCAAAGAAACCGAAGAGAATAATCCGGTTTTACAGGTTAAGCCCGAATATGCTGCCATTGCCGGAGAGTATTTCACTCTGTTCACGCTGCTGCGAAACAAAGGCTTCATTGAATATGACGCTGATGACAGCAGTGAGCGTCATATTGATATTGATGACACCAGTCTGTTTTTGAATGTACCGGATGAATATGAACCCGCCTACGAGCGCTTCTGGGAGTTAAACGACCGAATTAATCGTGGCTCGATGGGATTGCGCGAGGCCATTTATAAAATTCATGTCAGTCTTCCTGCCGAAGTGGTCAGCAAGGCCGGGGACAACAGCGCTATTTTATTGTTCTGTGAAATTGCGCTGGGCTTCATCCCTGTAGTCGGTCAGGCAATGGATATCTACGACCTCGGTGAATGGGGTTGGCAGACATACACTCAGGCAGCGCTAAGAAGCGATCCCATGCACTGGGCCATTGGTGGTCTGGTACTGGTTGGGTTTGTTCCCGGTGTTGGTGATGCTCTGAAAAAGTCCGGTAAAGCCATTATTGAAGCTCTGGCCAAAAACAGTCCGGAAGCGATCCAAGCCGGCATCAAGATGTTGCGTGGTTTATCCAACGGAAACCTGGTGAAGTTTCTCAATAGCTTTGCTGACAAAATCAAAGATGCCGGTGCCAAGGCATTGGAACTGCTGCAACAGATTATCGACGGACTCAAGCTGGCCTTGGTCAATGGCGGCCATTGGATCCTCAGGTTGATGAAAGAGGCATTTGGTTCGCTTATCGACATCATGGTATCCATGGCCGGCAAGCTCAAAGAGATGCTGGACTGGGTCTGCAACAAGGTAAAAGAATTTATTGGCAAGGTGGTTACCCGCCTGACCGGAACTCCCAGACCTAAAAAGACCGAACATCCTGAAGTGGATTTGAATGCCGGGAAAGACGCTCAAATCCGGGATATGAGTGGGCCCACGGCTGAAGTGGATGCCAGTAACCAGGCATTGCCAGGCGCCAAGGGCAAATGCACCAATGGTTGCCCCATCGATATGGCTACCGGCCATGTGGTTGACTGGCGCACAGATTTCAGTTTGCCGGGAATATTGGCGATAAGGCTTAAGCGTTTCTATCACTCAGGACCTGATGTCGAACCCGGTATGTTGGGAAGACGCTGGCGCGCAGATTGGGATATGAGCCTGGTGTTAAGTGGTGATCAAGCCACTTTTACTGACGGTGAGTATAACCAGGCGCTGTTTGTCATCCCTGAAGAAGGCGCCGCTCATCGGGCAGCTCATATGCCACAATGGCGGTTATGCCGCATCGACGGGCTGTTGGTGATGCGCCATTTAAGCGGCATTGACTACACCTTCAATCATGCTTTGGGCAACAAGCTGATGCTGACAGCCATCAGCGATCAGAGCGGTAACCGCCATCATTTTGTTTATGACCGCGGCCAACTGAAAGGGATTTTGCTCAGTGACGGTCGGCGTATCAAGGTGAAGGGTAGCCGGCGACGTATTGAACGCCTTGAGTTGCAGACAGCCGATGGCAAGGCGCTGAAAACCTTGGTGGCCTATGAGTACAACGACAAAGGATATCTGACATCATGCCGGGCCGATCCGGGCCACAGCTTTGACTACCAATACTCAGATGAGGGCTGGTTGCTGCGCTGGCAGGACATGAGCTGCACTTGGGTTGAACATGACTATGACAGTCAGGGGCGGGCTATCCGCTCCAGAGGCGCTGACAAGCGCTTTTGTGATGCGTTGCATTACGATGATGATAACCGGATTGTCTATTACCGTAGTCCGCTGGATGGTATCAAAATCTATCACAGGGATGAGCGCAACAATATTATTCGTGTTGTGTTGCCCAATGGCGATACCACCTACAACGAATGGCAGGACAACCAACTGGTATCCCAACGCAATCAGTTGGGAGAGCAACAGGCGTTCAAGCGGGACGAATGGGGGCAACTTACCGAGCTGACCCAGGCGGACGGCAGTCAGCTTAAGTGGCAGTATGATGAAGCCGGCAGGTTGCTTAGCTTCACCAATGAATTGGGTGCCAGTTGGCAGCATGAGTACGATAGCCGCGGCAATCTGCTGTCGGTGCTTGACCCCTTGGGCCACAGCTGTTACTGGCAGTACAACTCCAAGGGGCAAATGGCCTGGGCGATCGATGCTGATGGCGAACAGACCGGCTTTGGTTATGACAAGGTGTCAGGCCTGCCCTGCGAAGTCATTTTGCCCGGCGTTGAACCGCTAAAACTGGAATACGACAATCTGGGGCGGATAAGCCGGGTGCTTCAAGGGATCCAGAGCCACAAGTACACTTATTTGGGGCAAAGTGCCCTGGTCACTGGGGTAGTGGACAGCCAAGGCAAACGCCAGCACTTCGAATATGATACCGAAGGCAATCTGGTCAAAGCGACTGATGCCAATGGCAACAGCCAGCAATATCGTTACGGTGCGTTTGACCTGTTGCAAGCCAGTATCGATCCTTTAGGCCATGAACTGCAGCTGTTCTATAACGGAGAATGCCAGTTTGCCGGCATTGCCAACAGCAAAGGTGAGCAGTGGCGATATCACTACAATTCCAGCGGTCAGATTGTTGAAGAGCGTCACCTTGATGGTCGTCGTAACCGCTTCGATTACGATAAGGCCGGCCGGGTAATATGCAAAACCCAGGCTGATGGCAGCAGCATTCATTTCTTCTACGATATCTGTGGCCGTTTGCTGCAAAAGCAAACCCGTAACTCGCAGCAAATGGTGATGAACAATAGCTATTTCGAATACGACGGCGCCGGTCAACTGCTTAAAGGCCGCAACGCCGTGTCTGAGCTGGCGTTTAGCTATGATGCGCTTGGCAGGCTGATTGCTGAAACGCAAAATGGCCAATCGATTGAGTATCAATACACTGCAGCGAGTCGTCCAATTCGTGCCAATGGCTTATTGCTTGAGCAACAGCAGACATGGCAACACGGCCGTTTGGCAACGATTGCCGCTTCTGGGTTTGAGCCGCTGACACTGGCATACGACCGTTATGGTCGGGAAACCAGTCGCAGTAACCAGGCTGGATTCTGCCTGCAACAGGAGTACACCCCGGAGGGACTGCTCAAACGTCAGCACCTGGATGCCTGGAGCCCACAGGGGACAGAGCAGCAACTGCCTGGCCGCTTTGGTGGTATTGCCCGCAGTTATGAATATGACGCTCTGAGCCGGATCACCGCCATCGAAGACGGTCACTGGGGCCGCAGTGAATTTACCCAAAATGCCCTTGGGCAAATTGTGGCAGAAAAACGCACCAGCGCCTGGCATGCGCGCAGTGAGCGGCGCCAATTCAGCTATGACTCCGAACTCCAACTGACGGCCATAGCCTCTTGGGCTGAGGATGGGCAAAACAAAGACCAGCTTAGCAACAGTTCCCCAAATAGCACTTCAAATAGCCGGATTATCGACTTCGCCAAAAAGCGCCAGGAAAAGGCACTGGAATATCAGCAAGCCGGGCGGGTAGTGCGTCAGGGAGACAATGTTTTCCGCTACGATGCCAATGGCCGTATGGTCGAGAAAACCCTGAAACGTGATGGTTTCAGGGCTCAGACTAGCTTCTATCATTGGGATGAAGAAGATCGCCTCATTCGTGTCAGTCTGCCCAATGGGGATATTTGGCATTATGAATACGATGTCTTTGGCCGCCGCTGTCGTAAATACCGGCAGCAACCAGCAACGCAGCCAACATCAGCGCAATCACTCACTCAACAAATCAGCCAAGGCGATATCCGCTACCAGTGGTTGGGAGATCAACTCAGCCAGCAGCAAAGTTATTATGCCGATGGCAGTGTGGCAACTACCCAGTGGCTATATGAGCCCGGCAGTTTCAGGCCGTTGGCACAGATAAGGCAGCTGGATACACCCAATGACCCCGGCAGGCCCGAACTGCATTATGCGGTGACTGACTTAGCGGGCAATGT
Source organism: Shewanella sp. YQ_9 (assembly GCF_043103185.1). Taxonomy (NCBI): domain Bacteria; kingdom Pseudomonadati; phylum Pseudomonadota; class Gammaproteobacteria; order Alteromonadales; family Shewanellaceae; genus Shewanella; species Shewanella sp. YQ_9. Next base: position 2,912 of record NZ_JBICJO010000013.1, on the reverse strand, counting down.
CAGGGAACTGTGCGATCCACAAGGACAAATACACTGGCGTGGCGAACAGGGTTTATGGCAGGACTTCCATCAATGGCGGCTCAGCGGAACCCCGAAAAAGTATCTTGAACAAGCCGCCAATGAGCCTCTACACTGTGACCTGCGCTATCAGGGACAGATTTATGATCGGGAAACCGGGCTCTACTACAACCGGCACAGATATTACGATCCGGAGATTTGCCAATACCTGAGTCCAGATCCGATAGGGCTGGCAGGGGGCACGCGGCCACAGGCCTATGTGCACAACCCGCTCGAATGGGTGGATCCGCTAGGATTAGCAAGTTTATTTGACATTGGTACGTATGGGAGCCTGAATGGGAGTTTGCATGTTGGTGATAACCTTCAAGCACATGAATTTATAAGGCATGAGTTTCTAAGACAAGAAGGTTTAGCTGGTGATTCTCGTCTCTCGGATAACCCTTCGATTGCTCTAGATTTGGATCATCATACTCGTGGGCCAGGAAAAGATACCAGAGGAATTGGTGGTGTGCACTATCATGAATCTGTTGTCAGGGCAGAGAAGGGGTTAGGAAGGAATCAATTTGCATCTAGTTTTGATGAAGAACTTGAAATTTCAAGCGAGGCTATGAGGAGAGCGGGAATTCCTGAAGATCGTATTTCTGTTCTCAAAGCAGATTCAACAGCGTTTTATGAAAGAATTAAAAAATGTGGGGAAAAATAGTATGGATACTGTATATCAATTAAAAGCTAATACTTCTGACGACGGTTCTGGGGTTGTGTTTGGGGGAGGTACTCACATTGCCTTTCCTTGGCCTGTAAATCCTTTGGGGGAGGAGTTAGCGCTAGTTGTTACGATTGATTGTTCAGTACTAAATCATAAGATTGGTGAAGAATTATTCCCTGCGGGTAAAGTATTATCAGTATTTTCAACATATTCAAGCGATAGATACTTTTTAGATGATATTACTTTTCATGGTGACAGTGAAGAGCTTGAACATATCAGTAAAGGCTATTCTAGAGTGCTTTTAAGTGAAAAGTCTGATGATTTTATAAATGAGAACTATTTTGGCCCAATATCTGTTGAGGTTACTAAAAGGGAAGTTAATAGTGAAGATTTTCCTGCGTTCTCTTTTGTATCTAAGGTAATTCCTAGAGGTTTGATTGGTTATGGCGTATTAGGTGATGAATATTACTTTGCCGCACAAATATACTCTGGAGATATACCGTTTGATGATGGTGGGATTTTAGGTCTCTCGGATGCAACTGGTTATTTGTTCTTACGTAAAAGAATAGATGACTTTTCTAATGCTGGAGTTTTCTTTATTCAAGTATCTTAAATAATGATTTGAAAGAGTAAATTCCGGAGGCTATAAAATTTCGGTGTAAGTAGCTGTTTATCATAACGACACCTGGTCATGGCGTTGTTGCTCAAATCAGGTCTGAGCTAGTACACTTTATGAGATTGTCTGGCGTACAGGCATAACGAGTCTTATGACTTTGTTTAACGCCTTCACGCCAGTCAATGCTTCACCCTGTTGTTCGTTATAGTCTCGCAGACTCAATTGGGGGCTAATAAGTTGTTTGATGGCCTTGATGATTTGTTCTTCGGTGTAACGTTTCTTCATGTTGAGATCTCAATTGGCTCTAAATAGCTATTCCTAAATGTAGGTCACTGGCCTCATTAGTCATCATCGTGCTTAGTTTAGCATCCTTTAGCAAGGAGCCTTGTAGTACAGGGCTTTCCGAGTGTATGCGTATAAACTCAGGCCAAATAAGGCTTTCAGCAGGGTGTAGCACAATTAGGAACACTTATTTAGTGTATTGGAAATCTCATCAATGTCATGGTCTTAAATTCGGGTGAAAGGTCAATAGCGTACAACTATCAATGAGCTTCGATGCTTAATCGAAGCTTGCCTTCACTTATCGTTTTGATGCGACGGATAAATTTCCATCAGCAGCTGTCTCAATGTACTCACTCCACCAGTTCATCATAGGACGTCGCCGCTCCAGGAAGTCGGAGCGGTTATATGCCGCCCGTACTGAATTGGCATCGACATGTGATAACGCTGATTCGATAAGGTCAGATTCAAACCCTTCTTCATTGAGAATGGTGCTTGCTAAGGAGCGAAGACCATGGCTAACAAGTCTTCCACCATATCCCATACGTTTTAAGGCCATATTAGCTGTCTGCGTATTGCAGTGAGTTTTTGGATCTCTATCTGATGGAAATATAAATTCTCTGTGGCCACTTATTGGCTTGATGGCTTCGAGCATGCCGAGCATCTGTTGGGTAAGCGGAATAACGTGCACTCGACGCTTTTTCATCTTCTCTGCAGGTATTGTCCAAATTAGCTTCTCCAAATCTAATTCATCCCAGCGTGCCATGGCGGCTTCAGAGGGACGTGTCATAGTGTGTAACTGCCACTCTATAAGACAGCGTGTTACACGTTTAATGGAAGCTTGGGAAAGCGAGCGCATGAGTTCGGGGAGCTCTGATGGGGCTAGGGTAGCCATGTTCTCTTTTTTGGGCTTCTTAAATGCAGTATGAATTTTTACTAACGGATTCGCTACGATGTAACCGGAGTTGACACCATGGTTCATAATTTCATTTAGCCGCTGACTCAGGCGTTTAATGGTCTCTAAACTGCCTGAAGCTTCTATTGGTCGAAATAGCTTTATGACGTTTGGAGCAGTGATTTTAGTGAGTGGGTAGTTACCAAATTCAGGGAAAACATGTCTCTCTAATGAGCGCCAAGTTTTAGTGGCATGATCTTCTGTTACTTCGTGCTTTTTAATCTCTAACCATTCAGCTGCAACATTCCTCAGCGTGTACATAGTTTCTTGTTTGTTTTTGAGTGATTCTTGTTCGCGTTTTTCTTTCGGGTCTACACCTGTTGCTACTAGTTGTCGGT
>NZ_JBICJO010000012.1:0-22236 GCF_043103185.1 Shewanella sp. YQ_9 | reverse complement strand
CTATTTGACAATGGGAATCATATCAACGCCTCAATCAGAGGCAAAAAATAGTTGGTTAAAATTAGCGACGCAGGAGCAAAACCAACTGTTTTTTGTCCTGTTGAATTGACTTGTTAGGCTTCAATAGCTCTAGGGTTGTGTAGGCGTCCTTGATCCTTGGATAATTGTTCCCAATCACCGAATTGGACTGTGTAGCCCTGTTTCGCAATATCTTGGCCAATTGAGCATAAATAATCCTCATTTGAAGTAAATGACGCTAGAGCTAAAACCTGCTTACCTATGTGAGTAAGTTGGTAAATACCAAGTTTTAGAACTTTTGAAGGATCATCATGCTCAATAATTAGAGCTTTATTATTAGAAATCAAAGGCATTAAATATTTGTCTGGTATAACACTTTTTAGTTGGATGCTAAGTCCAAGTGCTTCAACTCCAGAGACAACACCAATTTCTTGTAAAAATAATAGAGCGCCGAATGATATACCTTCAGCTTCAAGAAACTTATCCTTATCTCTAATTATATTTCCCGCAATCACATATTTTGCTAGCTTGCTAATTAGCTCCGCTTCGTCTTTTGACAGACCTTTTAAAAATTCCATAGTTCTAATGGAATAGCTACCTGGATTTCTAACTTCACCGGCTAAAATCCTACCCCACAAGTCTTGCAATTCAGCCGTTGAAACTTTTCCTGCGTTCTCTCTCCATGTGTGCAACCAGTCATCATCTACTTTTTCATTCGAAGATGGTTGTTCCTCATCTAGTAAAACGCTTTCTGCAACAAGAACTGCTTTATTAACATTCACATCATTTCTTATCGATTCGGCAATATTATTATCAGTTACTATTTTAGAAAGCTGCTCAGTATTTAATATTGGCTCAATTCTCTCTTTTGTCTCAGCTTTATATTCTAGTCGTTTATCCGCTAGGCTTACTTTCCCTGCTCTAATATCCTCAGCTAACTTCTCAGCTTCAGCCAACATCAGTATTTCATCTCTACGAACTTCATTTTTAGCAAGTCCAAGCCGTTTTTCATGCCATGGTTTTAACGCAGAACCTATTCCTTTTTCGGCAATAGTTTCCCACATTTTTAAAACTAATTTTTCTCCGGGGAATTCCATATACTCTCCATGAAGCCTAACAGCTGTATAGTGCGCATGCGCGTTTTAGTCCTCGGAGGAGTGTAAACGCGCATCGCTATCTGTTTGTATTCGCTGGATATAATGGAGTTTAGTCCTAATATCCCTTGCAGCTAAACGCGCATGCGCGGTTTCCAAACCTATTATCTACCAGCTGTATTTTTTAACGTTATGAATTTAATAGTATTTTCTAAAATGTTACAGAAATAACGCGCAAACTTAGCTGCAAATTTCCGGCATTTTTCCTAGAACGTCAATAATACTGTATAGAAAATCAGTTCTTAGGCACTTACCATGAGCGCTTCAAGCCCTGCAAATAAGGGCCTTAAAACCAAGCGCCCTAAAACCCAGGTCTTACAAAAAACGTTAAGTAAAGCCATGGCTACCGCACGGGTCCAAACTCTGTTTGTCCCTGCATTCCGTTGAAAACGGAAAAGCACTGCTGCTTTCGGCCTTAAGCTTAAGGAAGTGCTAAAGCCAAGCTATTGAATTAGTTATACAATACCCAGTACTGGATGTGAAAACAATTAGCTAAAGGTCAAGCTTTGACAAATGCAACAAAATCCTGATTTGGGGTGTTTTTGAAGCGGAATTGACTGAGTGTTTGCATTCTTCCCTGTTTTCGACGGTCACAGTTCCACCAGAACTAGAGCCAGAGCCTGAAAATGAGCTGCATTTCTGCAAGCACTTCAGATATTTCAAGCTACTCCATTCTCACAGAATTGCACCAACTCCCGCTCGAAGCGGCCGCAGGGCGTTGATGACAATCGCGTAGCGAGGCATGGATGCCGAAGCAGCGCCAGTCGAATCAGGGATGAGCGTCTGGCGCGATAGCGAATTGGCATCATAAGCACAAGGGGTTTTCCGCTGCGTCGCGGGTCGCTGGGGGTTTGGAAAGGGGGCGAGTCGATACAGCCCCCTTTCCTCGAGTGTGGGGCGAAGCTCCACGACTTTAGGCCGCTGGCACAGCGGCTAATATAGCTTCCAGCTAAAAGTTCCTAAGTTAGTATTGGCGAGCTTCCGGCCACGGTGTAGTCCATCACCTGCGGTGCGCTCTCGCACAGGCGATCCTGTGACTCGCTGCGAGTACGTCCCTGTAAGCTCTGCCTCGTCATCCCTAGCTCGGAAGGTCACAGTTCCGCCTGTGCCTGAAAATGAGGTGTATGTCTGCAGAAATATAGGCAATTTTAAGCAACGTTATTTTTGCAGAATTGCACCAATCCCCCTCGATGTCGCCTACCGTCGTTGGCGCAAATAACGTGGCTGAGGGCGAATACTCGCCATTAGCGAATACACTTATGAGCGCGATCCCCAGATGGATTTGAGTACCAAATCCGCGCGGTCGAAATGAAAACCAAGAGAGTCCTCTTGGTCTAGGGGCAAATCGAGGGGCAAAGCGCCGCGACCTATAGTTTCAATCGCAGGCTAGTCTCAATCGCCGGTTCGTCTCAGTCGCGGGTCGCGATACAATATCTGTTACGGCCGGCGGCCTTGGCGCGATAAAGTGCACGGTCGGCCTGTTCAAACAGTTGATCCTGATTTACTCCGGCGCTCCAGGCGGCTATGCCTATGCTGCAGGCGATGCCGTGGCGGTGAAACAGGGTCTCGTTGGCGAGCATTTCGAGCAGGCGCTCGCTCATGCGCACCGCCGACTCCAGATTGCCTTCTACCAATACCACAAACTCGTCGCCACCTATGCGAAAAGCCTGGTCGGCATTGCGGATGCCACACTTAAGCAGCTTGCCGAACTGAGTCAGCACTCTGTCACCAAACTTGTGGCCGAGACTGTCGTTGAGCTGCTTGAAATTATCCAGATCAAGCACCACCAGAGATATCGGGCTGTGAGCCCGTCCGGCTCTGGCGAGCGAGGTACGGATACACTGACCGAAATAGTGGCGGTTGCCAAGCTCGGTCAGGGAATCAAACATCGCCTGCTCCGACATCTGCGAATAGGCGATGGCGTTAAACAGCGGCTGTGACAGCAGGGCTTCTATCTGTTCAAGCTCTGCCTGCTCCACCGGGCTCAACACCCTTTGCAACCGGTAGCGCAGCTTGGCGGTGCCCAGTTTACTGACCAGTTCTCTGCTCACCGTACTTTGAGAAGTACGCCCCCAGTGAAATTGATGTCCTTTCAGTCGCAGCTGTACTCCCTGTACCGGCAAATATTGTTGCAGCAGTTTGCCATAGCAGGCAAATACTGTCCGGGGATCGAGACTCGCATGCAACCGCTGAACCGCCTGCAGCAGATCCATCTTGGGACGGATAGCCTGAGGTTGATCAGACAGATACTGATAGTCTTCAGGGTAAAACTCTGTTGCCAGACCAAAGTCCATCATAAATACTCCAATAAGGCAGAACCTTTCACGACTGTTACAATGCAAAATGCGTGCCCGATAGGCTTTTGTCTGATTTGTATATAGATCTCATTGAGTTAAGCTTAGGAGTGTTACAGACAATGTTCATGTGACAAGTATTTGACGCCGGCAAAATAATGAATTGAACCATAGAGAGCAGGGGAGTGCGCATGGAACATGGATTCTTTATCCAGATCCTCTTGATGCTGGTTATTGCCATAGCGGCGATAGCCTTGCTCAGGCGCATAGGCTTGCCCGCTATTCTGGCCTACCTGCTGACGGGGGTTATCAGCGGTCCTTCCGGATTCAATTGGTTTTCGCAGCACCAGATGCAGTCGGTGGCCGAACTTGGGGTGGTGCTACTCATGTTTACCCTGGGACTGGAATTTTCTGTACCCAGGCTCTGGGCCATGCGCCGCACTGTATTTGGCCTCGGCAGTGCTCAGGTGGTATTGACCACCTTGCTGGCCATGGGGGCCGGATTACTCTTTATCAGTGACGTGACTCAGGCGCTGGTGATAGGTTCAGTGACAGCCTTGTCTTCCACCGCCATAGTGTTGAAACTGCTCAACGACAAGGGCTGGCTCAAGCGCCGCCATGGCGAACTGTCGGTCAGTGTGTTGCTGTTCCAGGACCTGGCCGTGGTGCCCTTGCTTATTCTGCTGCCTTTGCTTGCCGATGGCAGCGAGCCTTTGACTGTCCTGCAGCTTGGGGCAGCTCTGGGAAAGGGGATCCTGGCCTTTATTGTACTGATGGCTTTTGGTAAGTGGGCTCTGCCCAAATTGTTTGATGAAGTCGCTCGTTCCCGCTCCAACGAGTTGTTTGTGTTGTCGACTCTGGTGGTTGCGCTCTTGACCGGTGCCTTTACCCAGTGGCTGGGGTTGTCCATGGCCTTGGGAGCTTTTATGGCAGGGATGCTTCTGGGTGAGAGCCAGTACCGGCGCCAGTTGGAGGCGGATATTCGCCCGTTTCGGGATCTCTTGATGGGACTGTTCTTTATCTCCATAGGTATGTTGCTCGACTTCAGTCTGGTGCTGGCCTATTGGTGGCAAATTTTGCTGTTGCTGTTGGCGGTGATAGTCGGCAAGACGGCGATAGTCTTTGCCCTGCTGAGGCTGGCCAAAGAGCCTTTCAGGGTGGCTATGTCCACCGGCCTCAGTTTGGCACAGGTGGGGGAGTTTTCATTCGTGGTGCTGGCCCTGGCGGTGAGTTATCAATTGCTGGCCCCCAGTGTCAGTAACACTTTGGTGATGGTTGCCGTACTGTCGATGGCACTGGCGCCGGCATTGGTGCGTCATAGCATAGACATAGCCAGGCTGTTGCAGGGCCTTAAACCCAGGCCTGAACCGGCAGAAAACCTGCCGCCTTTGGATCCCCAGCAAGATCTGGTTCTGCTGCTGGGTTATGGCCGGGTTGGGCAGACCATAGGGCGGTTTCTCAAGGCCGAAGCTATCCCTTTTATTGCCCTCGACCGGGATCCCTCCCGGGTTGCCGAGGCGCGCCGGGCCGGAGAGCCGGTGTATTTCGGCGATGCTTGTAAACGCAGTTTGCTCAAACAAGCCAATGTGCGCCACGCCAAGAGTATAGTGCTGACCTTTTGCGAGCAGCCGCAGTTGGAAGAGGCCTTGGTGCTGTGCCGGCAATTGGCGCCCGAGGCGCGGATCATGGTGCGAACCCGGGATGACAGCGAGCTTGAACAACTGGAGCAGGCCGGTGCCAGTCAGGTTATTCCGGAAACTCTGGAAGGCAGCTTGATGCTGGTATCTCAGGTGTTGTATCAATCAGGGGTCCCTTTGTCGCGGATCCTCAAACGGCTGGAGTCGGAGCGGCGCAATCATTATCAGTATCTGCACGGTTTCTTTTCCGGTGAGGAAGCCGACTTCTCTCTCGAGCTACTGCATGCAGTGGCTTTGCCAAGAGGCGCCAGCGCCGTGGGAAAATTCAGTGCCGAGATCCCCTGGCAACAGCTCAGGGTGGAACTGAGAGCAGTGCGCCGCGGCGGCAGGGAGTACGAGCCGCCGGATGAAGATTGGCAGTTTCGCGCCGGTGATACCTTGCTTATTCGCGGCAAGCCCAGAAGGGTGGAGAAAGCCGAAGTTATTTTGCTTCAAGGCTGATTGCCCGGCCGCCGGCGTTGGTTTTATTTGCACGTTAAATGGGGTACTCTGCGACCTTTGTGGAGCTGAATGCCGGGAAGGACTGCTTGGCTGCATGTTGCAGCGACTTTTCCTGAATAAGCGCAAACCCGAGTGACCTACAAGGAGTTGGCAACCGTGACCCATGACAGTAATGATGGCCTCGATATCTCGTTCGAGGAACTGTTTGAGATTTTGACTTCTACCCAGCAGCTGCTGTTTTGCCGTGATGGTGATGTGCCGCTGATCCTGCCGGTGAATATCGATGGCAATGAAGAGGCCAGTCATTGTTATGCCTACCTTCCCATGATGGAGGAGCAGGAGGCGAGCCGGGTGCTTGCAGAGAGTCTTAAACAACCGGCGGATTACTATCTCAAACCCATGCATTGGCAACGGCTTATTCTGACCGCTCATTTCAATGAGGTGCTGTTGCTGGAGCTGGCGGGCAAACTCGTGCTGCCGGTGGAAGATCAGCAAGCCTACCTGAGCTATATGGCAGCGCGCCTCAGTGGTGAAGACTGCGTGCTGCGGGTCAACAATGTGGAAATCAGCCCTTGGCTCACCGGAGAGGCCGACGCCTGGGAGCTGGTGGAAGCACTGTTTGCCCGTCACGCCTCACTCAAGGGGATCTGGCTGGCCGACTGTCAGTGGCAACAGCCCGAAGGCAAACCCGGTAAGCTGATCATTCTCGACGCCGAGCTGGCCAGCTACGAGATGTCGGCCGCCTTGCAGGATCAGGCCAAGGCGCTGGGCTACACGCTTGTCCAACTGAAAGATTTGACCCTGGATTATCAGTTGGATGCGCTGACCATACTGCCGCCGCTGGTGAGCCGAAGTGAAGCGGGGGAAGTGCGTCTCTATGTCGGTGACCCAAACCAGCCCTTTATTCCGTTTCAGCGCCACCACATAGTGCAAACCACAGTCGACAACCCGGAGAGCGATTCCCATGGTTTACAGGCTGAGAACATAGCCGTTACCGCCAATGAGCGGGAGCAAGGCTCCACACCAACCTTTGCCGTGACTCTGGTCTCAGTGTTGCTGGTGGTGGCCCTACTCATCTTTTTCGCCTGATCCATGCTCAACTGATATCGAAAAAGGCTTTCAATTCATCAATCTGGCACATGGCATCCTGATAGCCCAAATCTATCAGGGCGCCTGTGTAGGCGTTCTCAAACAGCAGATAAGACACAATACTGGTGTCAGACTGACTGTCTATGCCAATCAAAGCCAGCAGCCGGCGAATGGCGAAGGGCATCTCCTGATAGTAACGCTTGGCCAGCTCACTGAGATCTTCACTGGGTTTAATCACTAAGGTATCAATCGGCCTCAAATCCAACTGTTGGCGACTCTGTTCCGGCACCAGCGCCAGAGTGCTGTTGATGCGCCTGAGCCGCTCCAGATCTGAATTCAGAGTATCGGAAAAGATGGTATCCAGCAGATGACCGGCAATGGTGGCCGTCTTGGGATGATAATCCAGTTCAAGGGGCGTGTTCTTGTGTGGGCTGTCCAGGTTGATCACCATGATCCGCTTGGCGCCCAGATGTATCGGGCTGGACAGCGGCGCCAATTGATGCACCGAGCCATCGCCATAGTAAGACTGAGACAGCTTAATTGAGGGGAACACCAAAGGAATGGCGGAGCTGGCCATCAGGTGCTCTGTGTGCAGCCGGGTGCGCTCGCCGCTGCGTCTGGCCCTTTGCCAGTTCTCCAGCTCCTTGTGGGCCTGAAAGAAGGTCACAGAGCGGGAGCTGTTGTAGCAGGAGGTGTCAATGCTCAGTGCCATCAGGGAGCCGCCGCGGATGTTGCGATCGATTCGCTCGAAGTTAATCAGCTCATTGAGCAGTTGCCGCAAGGGTTCATTGTCCAGCAAACTGCCGGCGTCGGTATTGACCAGGTCTCCCTGCATGCCACGAAGGGCCATCTTGGCCAGGTGTGCCAGCACGCCGGTATTGGAGGCGCGGTAGACTCTCTCAGTGTGGATATTACGCCAGATCCATTCCAGCTTTCTCAGCCCAAGGTGAAAACAGGATGCATGGGTGGCGATGGCGGTACCATTGATGGCTCCGGCCGAAGTGCCGCAAACAATCTTGAATGGAATGGCGTGATTGCGGGGATAAAACTGCACCAGTGCCTTGAGCACCCCAACCTGATAGGCCGCTCTGGCACCACCGCCCCCCAACACCAAAGCCCTGCTTTCCGGCACAGCGCCTCCTTTGCTAAAGCCCAGAACCATAAGAGAATGCCAAGATATAGTATTGTCGCCACTAGCTTGGCTAGTTCAGTTTAACTCTAGCTGGCTTTCCTGTGGTCGGAGAAGCAAAAAACCGCCCTGAGGCGGTTTTTTTAATGATAGCGGATGCTTATCTTATGCGAGCCGATTTTGGATCTGCTCGAGAATACCACTGGCATCCAGCTTGAGCTCAGTCAGTATCTCTTCCGGTGAGCCGTGCTTGATAAATTCATCCGGCAGGCCAATTTGCAACACAGGCTTGCAGATCCCCTGGCTGGCCAGATACTCGAGCACGCCACTGCCGGCGCCGCCCATGATGGCGTTCTCTTCCACTGTTACCAGCAAGTCGTGATTGGCGGCCAGTTCCTTGATCAAATCTTCATCCAAGGGCTTAACAAAGCGCATATCGGCAACTGTGGCATCCAGGCTTTCGGCGGCTTCCAGGCTGGCAGCCAGGGTAGTGCCGAAGTTGAGAATGGCAATCTGTTTGCCCTGACGTCTGACAAGGCCTTTGCCTATCGCCATGGCCGTCATCTCTTCAACCTGCTCGGCGCCGGTCGCACTGCCGCGAGGGTAGCGCACTGCGCTTGGGCCCTTATCGTAGCAGTAGCCGGTGTAAAGCATCTGCCGACATTCGTTTTCATCGGATGGCGCCATTATCACCATGTTGGGTACGCAGCGCAGATAGCTGAGATCGAAGGCACCCTGATGGGTTGGGCCATCGGCGCCCACAATGCCGCCTCGGTCAATGGCAAACAGCACCGGCAGGCGCTGCAGTGCCACATCGTGGATCAACTGATCATAGCCGCGCTGCAGGAAGGTGGAGTAAATGGCCACTACCGGCTTATAGCCTTCACAGGCAAAGCCCGCGCCCAGAGTCACAGCATGTTGCTCGGCGATGGCGGCATCGAAGTATTGCTCGGGGAATTTCTGGGAGAACTCCACCATGCCTGAGCCTTCACGCATGGCAGGGGTGATCCCCAGTACCTTGTCATCCTTGGCGGCGATGTCGCACAGCCATTTGCCGAACACCTGGGAAAAACTGGGTTTTCCCGGCTTGGTGGCCGGCTTGCAAAACAGTGAAGGGTCAAACTTGGGCACCGCATGCCAGCCGATGGGATCTTTCTCTGCCGGCTCATAACCTTTGCCTTTCTTGGTCATGATATGCAGTACCTGTGGCCCCTTGAGGCTGCGCATGTTACGCAGGGTTTCCACCAGGGCATCCACATCGTGGCCATCGATAGGGCCTATGTAGTTGAATCCCAGCTCTTCAAACAGGGTTCCCGGAACCACCATGCCTTTCAGGTGTTCCTCGGTGCGGCGCGCCATCTCTTTGATGACGGGCATGCCCTTGAGTACCTTCTTGCCGCCTTCACGTATTGTGGTGTAGAAGCGACCGGACATCAGCTGTGCCAGATGGTTGTTGAGGGCGCCGACGTTTTCCGAGATGGACATCTCGTTGTCGTTGAGCACCATCAGCATGTCTTTGTGCAGATCGCCGGCGTGGTTCATGGCTTCAAACACCATGCCGCCTGTCATGGCGCCATCGCCTATGACGGCCACCACTTTACGGCCGGCTTGCTCTTTATCGGCAGCCACAGCCATTGCCAGCGCGGCCGAAATCGAGGTGCCCGAGTGACCAACACTGAAGGTGTCGTACTCACTCTCTTCCCGCCAGGGGAAAGGGTGCAGGCCGCCTTTTTGGCGTATGGTAGGCATGCGATCGCGACGACCGGTAAGAATCTTATGCGGGTAGGCCTGATGACCCACATCCCAGACCAGGCGGTCAAACGGGGTGTTGTAGACATAATGCAGCGCCACGGTCAGCTCTACAGTGCCTAACCCTGAAGCAAAGTGACCGCTCGACATGCCCACAGATTTTAATAAAAACTCCCTGAGCTCGTCGGCCAGCTGAGGAAGCAGGCTTTGTGGAAGCTGACGCAGCTCTTCCGGGGTATTGGCCTGTGCCAGCACAGGAAACTGAGTGATATCCAGACTCATAACGAGATACTTTGTCTCTTTTTATACTCTTCGCTCAACGATATAGCGGGCGAATTCGGCAATTAACTGGCTATTGTATGGCAATTTGGCCAGCGCTGATAGTGCATCTTCCAGCAGTTTTTGGGCTGTGGCCTTGGCGCCCTCCAGTCCCAACAGTTTAGGATAGGTACTCTTGTTGGCGTCGAGATCCGACCCCTGGGGCTTACCCAGCTCTTCTGTACTGCCGGTGATATCGAGAATGTCATCCTGTACCTGGAATGCCAGACCTATGGCATCGGCGTATTCCAGCAGTGCCTGCCTTTCATTATCATCGACATCGGCGGCAATGACCGCAAACTCGACGGCGCAGCGGATAAGGGCACCTGTCTTCAATCTGTGCAGGGCGGTGAGCTGCGCAAGGGAGATCTCTTTGTCTGTGGCATTGAGATCCTGGGCCTGGCCGCCGCACATGCCGCGGTAGCCGGAGGCTTTGGCCAGCGCCTGCACCAGGCGCAGGTGTTGGCGGTCGCTGAGGCCCTCGATATCGCTGCTGATAAGTTCAAAGGCCAAGGTCTGCAAGGCATCACCGGCCAGAATGGCGGTGGCTTCGTCAAAGGCGATATGCACGGTTGGCTGACCGCGGCGCAGGGCATCGTCGTCCATGGCCGGCAGATCGTCATGGATCAGCGAGTAAGCGTGAATACATTCTATGGCGGCGGCGCAATCATCGAGGCGCTCAAGGGGAACGCCGAGCATCTCGCCCACAGAGTAAACCAGAAACGGCCGAATACGTTTACCGCCCAGCAGGGCACCATGACGCATGGCAGCCTTGAGTTTGGGCTCGGTATCATCCAGGGTGTCCAGAATGGTGCCAATCCTTTGATTGACTCTCTGCTGGTATTGGTTAATAGCTTGGGTTAACACTCACTCACCCTCGACATCAAATGGGCTCAATGGCGCCTGGGGATCCTGGGCCAGTAGTATGGCAACTTTCTGTTGCGCCTGTTCCAGTTTGGCCTGGCTGCTGCGCACCAGACCTATGCCACGCTCGAACTGTTTGAGAGCATCGTCCAGCGATACTTCACCGCGTTCCAGCTCGGCGACTATGCGTTCCAGTTCGTTGAGAGATTCTTCAAAGCTCAGATTTTCGGGTTTTTTGGCCACATCGGTTTCCTTGGTGCACCTTGGTTGCCGGCCCATTCCTGCGACCTGATTGTCACGGTGCAAAGGTATAAGGGGAGGGGATTGGCAGCAGGTGTCTTGGCGTTATGTTCAGCGTGACACAAGGTATATCAGGGCGCGATAAGGGTCAAATTGAAGCGCCCGTTATTTGCTCAACAGCACGCTTTGTCGCTGATTTTTTTTGGAGAAAATTAAAATCTTCCTAAACTTGCCTAAGCCCTGTCCGATAACTCAAAATAGAAACTGTTGAAAATTATCATATTCATCTCCTGCGAATAGCCAAGATCCTACATCACCCTTTGAGGCGGATCGGCTTGTATGGGATAGAGATCCCGGCCACACTGTGTCGGGTCTGCTTTAGAGGTGAGGAGCCACTGTGGATTTAGCAACCCTGATAGGACTGGTAGGTGCTTTTGCTTTCATTATCATGGCAATGGTCAGCAGTGGCGGCATTGCAATCTTTATTGATGTACCTTCGGTATTGATTGTGATGGTAGGTTCGCTGTTTGTGGTGATGATGAAATTCAACCTCAAGCAGTTTTTGGGGGCGGTCAAGATTGCCGCCAAGGCGTTTATGTTCAAACTGGACAAACCCGAAGAGTTGATTGAACAGTCGGTCACCATGGCCGACGCCGCCCGCAAAGGGGGCTTCCTGGCGCTGGAAGAGGCGCAAATTTCCAACAGTTTTATGCAAAAAGCGGTCGACATGCTGGTGGACGGCCACGACGGCGATGTGGTGCGTGAAGCACTGGAGAAAGACATTCAGCTGACCGAAGAGCGTCACAAGGCGGGGATCAGTATCTTCAAGGCGCTGGGTGATGTGGCGCCGGCTATGGGTATGATAGGTACCCTGATTGGTCTAGTAGCCATGTTGTCCAACATGGATGACCCTAAATCCATCGGCCCGGCAATGGCGGTGGCCTTGCTGACCACCTTGTACGGTGCGGTTATTGCCAACATGGTGGCGATTCCGATTGCCGATAAGCTGGCGCTGCGGATGAACGAAGAGATGCTCAACCGCAATCTGATTATGGACGCTGTACTGGCTATTCAGGATGGCCAGAACCCCAGAGTGATTGAGGGCTTCCTCAAAAATTACCTGTCTGAGAAACAGCGCAAAATAGATACAACGGACGGAGAGTAACACTATGGCCAAGCCCAAGTGTGATTGTCCGCCACCCGGCGCACCCATGTGGCTGGCAACCTTTGCCGACCTGATGTCGCTGCTGATGTGTTTCTTCGTGTTGCTGCTGGCCTTCTCCGAAATGGATGTCATGAAGTTCAAACAGATAGCCGGCTCGATGAAATACGCCTTCGGGGTGCAGAACAAGGTTGAAGTGAAAGATATTCCCAAAGGCACCTCAGTGATTGCGCTGGAGTTCCGCCCCGGACGCCCGGATCCCACCCCGATTGAAATAATCAACCAGCAAACCAACGAGATGACCCAGCAGATCCTCGAGTATCAGGAAGGGGATGACGACAGTGCCGGTGGCGTGCAGCAGCAAAGGGGCGAGCAGCGTGGCGGCGAGGCTTCGGCCACGGCGCAGGAGCAGGCCGAAGACAAGAAGACCCAGGAACAGCAGGCGGCTCAGGATCAGATTAACGAGCAGGTCAAGAAGATGGCCGAGGCGCTCAACAAAGAGATAGTGGACGGCGCTATTGAAATCGAGTCTCTGGGGCAGCAGATTATCATCCGTATTCGGGAGAAGGGCGCCTTTGCCTCAGGTTCGGGGTTCCTGCAACCCAGGTTCAAGCCTGTGGTGCAGGCGGTTGGCGAGCTACTCAAAGATGTACCCGGGATAATCACAGTCTCCGGCCACACGGATGACATGCAGATAAGCAATGAGCTGTACAGCTCCAACTGGGACCTGTCCAGCCAGCGGGCGGTGGCAGTGGCCCACGAATTGGTCAAGGTGCCCGGCTTTGATGCCAGCAGAATGAAAGTGGTGGGCATGGCTTCCACTGCGCCTTTGGTGGCCAACGACTCGCCGGAGAATCGCGCCCGTAACCGCAGGGTGGAAATCTCCATTGAGCAGGGCAAGGCCAAAGAGTCTGATGAGATTGAAGTCGATCCCAATCTTTGATGGCGCAGTATCATCAGAATCAGAGCAGCCTGAAAACGGCTGCTTTTTTTATGCTTCTGCAATCCGGGCACGGCTTTGGAGTGGCAAATCTCTGTGCCAGCTAGCGGGTTTTTGTTATAATCCCACGATTGCTGTTTGAAATTTTTTTCCTCGGGATCCCCATGAAGTTTATCGTAAAGCTGTATCCAGAAATCATGATGAAGAGCAAACCGGTAAGAATGCGTTTTACCAAGATGCTCGAGTCCAATATCCGCAATGTACTCAAAAAAGTGGATGAAGACGCTGCCGTTACCCGCCAGTGGGATCGGATTATGGTGCAGGTTCCCAAAGACAAACCCCAGCTAAAACAAGTTTTTGCCGAGCGTCTGGCTTGTATTCCCGGGATTTCTACCATCAGCCAGGTCAATGAATACAGCTTTGAAACCGTTGATGATATCTACCAGCATGCGCTCAAGGTGTATGCCGACGAGCTGGCGGGTAAGACCTTCTGTGTCCGCGCCAAGCGCAGCGGCAAGCACGACTTCAGTTCGCAGGATGTGGAGCGTTACGTAGGTGGTGGCCTGAACCAGTTTACCGAAGCGGCCGGTGTGCGCCTCAAAGACCCGGATATGACCATTCATCTGGAGATCAACAACGACAAACTCTACCTGGTGGAGAAGAAGATCCCCGGACTTGGTGGATTTCCGATCGCGACCCAGGAAGATGTGCTGTCCTTGATCTCCGGCGGTTTTGATTCAGGGGTGTCCAGTTTCCAATTTATCAAAAAGGGTTCCCGTACCCACTACTGCTTCTTCAACCTGGGCGGTGCCCAGCACGAAATAGGGGTCAAGCAGGTGGCGCACCATTTGTGGAAGACCTATGGCGAGTCGCATAAAGTCAAGTTTGTGACCGTTCCCTTTGAGCCCGTAGTGGCCGAAATCCTCGAGCGTATAGACAATGGCCTGATGGGCGTCATACTCAAGCGGATGATGATGCGCGCCGCCGCCAGGGTGGCGGAACGTATGGGGGTTCAGGCACTGGTCACAGGTGAGAGCCTGGGACAGGTATCCAGCCAAACCTTGACCAACCTCAATGTGATTGACCGCTGTGTCGATACCCTGATCCTCAGACCTTTGATCACCATGGACAAGCAGGACATCATCAACGAGAGCCGCAAGATAGGTACGGAAGACTTTGCCAAGTCCATGCCTGAATACTGCGGCGTGATTTCACAAAAACCCACGGTCAAAGCGGTGTTGTCCAAGGTTGAAGCCGAGGAAACCAAGTTTTCCGAAGATCTGCTGGACCGGATCATCGCCGATGCCGTGGTCATGGATATTCGGGAGATAGCAACCGACATGGATACCAAAGTAACGGAAACCGAAACCGTCGCCAGTGTCGGTCAGGGGGAAGTGGTGCTGGATATCAGGGCGCCGGAAGAGGAAGAGAGCAAGCCGCTGCAACTGGAAGGTGTCGAGATAGTTCATATTCCTTTCTTCAAGTTGGCCAGCGCCTTTGCCGAGCTCGATAGCAGCAAGACCTATCTGCTCTATTGCGATCGCGGCGTTATGAGTAAACTGCAGGCGCTCTACCTTCAGGAGCAAGGGCACGGTAACGTCAAGGTTTACCGCCCCTGATAAACAAAAAGCCGCCTCTCTCGAAGCGGCTTTTTTGCTGCTGACGCTCAGCTAAATCCAATGGGGCTCAGTTAAGCTGAACCTTTGATGGACTGGCTGCCGCGTCTTCGGCCAACAGCAGTGTCGGCTCGTCCAGCGCATGGGTTCTGAGCTCTTCGCTGTTGGCGGCAATGTTACGGCTCAGCTCCTGCTCAAGCCGTTTGAAGTCTATCTGCACCGCAGGTGCTTCGACAGCAACTCTTGGCAGAGGACGAGTTTGCGCCGGTGCAGAAAGACTTTCCGCAGCCATGGCGCTGGTGCTCATGCCAAACAGCAGGAGCACAAAAGCGGATTTAAAGTTCAACATGGGATGCCTCCGGGTGAGAACGGGCACTGAGTGCCAGTGTCAGACCTTCCCTTCGACTGCTCAGAGATTGTCTGAATATTCAACTTTTCGGCGCAAAATTTAACCAAAAGCGCTGGCTTTAACAAACGATAAAATGTAACAATCTGGATTAGAAAAACTAATTAAAAAATGAGAAGTGGATCACTATGTCAAAACGACTCCCTCCGCTGAATGCGGTCAAGGCGTTCGAGGCAGCAGCAAGGCATTTGAGCTTTACCCGCGCCGCCGAAGAACTGTTCGTTACCCAGGCCGCAGTGAGTCATCAGATCAAGGCGCTGGAAGACTTTCTGGGATTAAAATTATTTCGCCGAAAGAACCGCTCGCTGCTACTGACCGAAGAGGGGCAAAGCTACTTCCTCGATATCAAGGATATTTTTACCCAACTGTCGGATGCTACTGACAGGCTGTTGGCCCGCAGCGCCGTGGGTTCCTTGACTGTCAGCATGTCGCCCAGCTTTGCCATTCAGTGGCTGGTGCCGCGTCTGGCAAAGTTCAGTGAGAAGAATCCCGATATTGATGTGCGGATCAAGGCGGTGGATGCCGAGTTCAGCGCCTTGTCCGACGATGTGGATGTGGCAATTTACTATGGTCAGGGTAACTGGCCCGGGCTCAGGGCCGACAAACTGCGCAACGAAGTGTTGATCCCCGTGTGCTCGCCAATGCTGCTCAACGGCCCCAAGCCATTGGAAAAGCCCGCCGATCTTAAATATCATACCCTGCTGCACGATATGAGCCGTCATGACTGGCAGGCCTGGTTCCGCCAATGCGGCGTAACGGATGTCAATGTGAACCAGGGGCCGATATTCAGCCACTCATCTCTGGTACTGCAGGCGGCGGCCCATGGCCAGGGGGTAGCTCTGGGCTACAGCGTGCTCGCTCGCCCCGACATCAAGGCCGGGCGTTTGGTCTGTCCGTTCCAGGAGGTTCTGGTCAGCAAAGATGCCTATTATCTGGTGTGCCAGCAAAAGCATGCCGAGTTAGGTAAAATCGTCGCGTTCCGCGAATGGATGCTGGATATGTTTGCCGAGGAGTCACGTAGTGAATTGTTGCCGGGATAAGTCGGTAACACGCTTCTCTGCATATACAGGAAGGCACTACAAATAAGTGAAAGCTTGCAGTTTATAGGGAACTTTGATGGAACTGGCTTACATAAACGAAAACACGGAAGAGAGTGATGCCATGTTTAGTTGCTCTGATAACAGAGAGCATTTGTACGAAGACATGGACTACATTCCAGTGAGCGCATTGAGTGCGGTTATTTGGGAGGACGAAGACAGTTATTCAGAAGCTGTTTTCGATATCACAAACTCAGGGGATTTAAGCGTTACCAAACCTATAGCAGACGTTTTTATGAGCTTTGACCCATATGGCGTCGCTTTTCTGCCCAATAGATTACAGTGCATGGATGGCCTGTCGACTCAGCAGCGATATATTATCGCGATAAATAACGAGTTGGATGTATTGGATGAAGACAAGTCAGTTATAAAAAACGTTATCAGGCATTATGATCCCAAAAAGCACGGCTACGATGTGCCATTGGAAGAGCAGAAGCCTTTTCATTCAATCATAGTTAGTAAATTGTATCTTGACCGAGAAAAGCTCGAGTCTTATCCCATGAACCGCAGACACATTTTCAGGGTTAAAGGTACCAATAACTTTTTCTTTTCTTCAGAAGTATATGATGAGCTCTATAATATCGCTCTACAGGGGTTAGCTTGTGGACTGACCGCTTTTAAGTTTGATGTCGATGATGAAGCACCAAGGAGATAATAGTAAGTGAAAGATGAATACTCGATACTCACTAAACAAAATATGGATACTTTCCCATTCCAACAAACACCTGCACCAGTAGGTGCTGCAGCACCGGATCTGTTATTGGAAATGACCTTTTCTCCAAAGCTGTTCATTATTGGTGATATAGCATCCAAACTGGAGCCATTGGTGCAGCATGGTGTTGAATGGCTGGATGCTCGTGTTGACAATTCGCCAAGTCAACCTTCGGATGAACAACTCGAGGTATATGACAACTATCGAATGCCTTATATCCAGCAGACGTACAGATTGACGGATAAAGAAAAGCAATTTGGTAAGTTGAATTGGTTAGATACTGATTCGACAGAGTTCGATTTTTCTAGACTGGAAAATATTCCTGTGGAACAAAGGTTAATATTTAAACTGGAAGAGGACTTTGGCTTGGTGTTTATTCATCAAAGTGTGATTGATTTGTTGAAAAAACATGTAAAAACGGTATGGGTAAGAGATATATAATTACCGCTTGGTCGTTTTTTAACGCTACTTTTTTAATAAATTGATTTGTCAGGGAAGTACGGTATTTAATATTGTGGTTTATTCGAACCCAAGCATGAAAATTATTGTATCTTCGGACAGGGCTGATGATGAATTTGAATACTAACTGGCTGCTGGATAAAGGTAAGGACAGTGACACTCTGGTGTTGTTCGCCCATGGCGCCGGTGCCGATATGCACAGCGACTTTATGGCAGATTATGCCACGCTGTTGTCCGCCAGCGGCCCGAGCGTGCTGAGGTTTAACTTTCCTTACATGGTCAAGCGCGGCGAGGATGGCAAGCGGCGCCCGCCGGACCGGGCACCTGCGCTGTTGCAGTCCTTCGAGCAGACCTTGGCAGCAGCGGTTGCCGAGTTTGCGCCCAAGCGACTATTTTTGATGGGCAAATCCATGGGCGGGCGGATGGCGGCCATGCTGGCGGCCAATGATAAACTGGCGATGACCCCCAGCGGCGTTATCTGTCTTGGTTATCCGTTTTTGCCGCCGAAGAAGACCGAGCCCAGACTTGAGCCCTTGTGGGAGTGTGCCTCGCCTCTGCTTATTTTGCAGGGCGAGCGCGACAGTTTCGGCAAGCGCGAGCAGTTGGCCTCCTGGGCGCTGCCCGAGCAGGCCAAAGTACGCTTTATTACCGACGGAGATCATAGTTTTGTGCCGCGCAAGTCGTCCGGAACGGATCTTAAGGCTAACCTGCAGGATGCCGTGAAAGAATCACTTTTATTTATCGGGAGTTAGTTATGCGTAAGGGGTTATTGTTACTGGCGGCTATCAGTGGTTTCTTTGCCGTTGCACTGGGAGCTTTTGGCGCCCATGGACTCAAGACCATTGCACCTGCCGAGTTGATCGCCATATTCAACCTGGGGGTTGAATATCAGTTCTATCACACCTTTGGTTTGATCACCCTGGCCTTTGCCGGTCACTGGTTCAAGTCGCGTCTGATTGACTGGGCGGCGGGGCTGTTTATCGCCGGAATCTTTATGTTCTCCGGCTCGTTGTATCTGTATGCCTTGACCGGCACCAAGTGGCTGGGCATGGTAACCCCTCTCGGCGGCAGCTGCTTCCTGGTAGGCTGGTTATTGTTGGCGGCAGCGGTATGGCGCCACCGCATGGATGAAACCGGGCTATAAGTCTGGTTGGCTAAAGCCATTATTTACTAAAATAATCATTTACTAAAGTAATTGCCCACTAAAGCTGTCCTCTAAAAAGCGAGCCCTTCAGAGAGATAGATAGTTAGAAATATAGCTATTTAAGTAGATAGTCCGCAGGCCTGCCTAGGTAAACACCCGCCCAAGTGGCGGGTGTTCTATTCCCAATTGCCGAAGGGCAGGGTGAATGGGCCGGTATGCGCTGCAGGCCAAGCTCAATTTAGCCTGAGCTTTCTTGCAAGCCTGGCATGCTCGGCTTTCATTCTCACCGAGTCAGGCAACTCCTGCGCGCAATGCTATGGTATACTCGCGCTTTCGCCAGTTGCCGGAGGCTTTCCGGTAAGATTCACTGTTTGGAAATACCAATGAACAACCTGTTTCTGTTTTGTCGTGCCGGCTATGAAAAAGAGTGCGCGGCCGAGATCCAAAATCGGGCGGCACAGCTCAATGTCGGTGGTTTCGTCAAGGCCAATAACAACGATGCCTATGTGATCTTTCAATGTTTTGCCGAAGGGGAAGCCGACACCCTGGCACAGGAACTGGCGCTGGACTCATTGATCTTTGCCCGGCAGATGTTTGTCTGCGGCGATCTGCTCAGCGACCTGCCTCCCGAAGACAGGGTAGGGCCAATTACCGCCGCACTTGAAGATGTCAGCAGGGGCGGTGAACTCAGGGTCGAAACTCCGGATACCAACGAAGCCAAAGAGCTGCTGACCTTCTGCCGCAAGTTTACCGTGCCGCTGCGTCAGTCGCTGAAACAAAGCGGTACTCTGCTGGCCAAGGAAAACCCCAAGCGGCCGATAATCCATGTGTGCTTTGTGGCACCGGGCAAGGCGTTTGCCGGTTATTCCTACAGCCATAACTCGTCACCGTTTTTTATGGGGATCCCCAGGCTCAAGTTTCCCGCCGATGCGCCCAGCCGCTCGACTTTGAAACTGGATGAGGCCTTCAATCACTTTATTCCCGAACCGCAGCGGGAAGAGCGTTTGCGCAGCGGCCTCAACGCCGTGGATCTCGGCGCCTGTCCCGGCGGCTGGACCTATCAGTTGGTGCGCCGCGGCATGTTTGTATCGGCCGTCGACAACGGCCCCATGGATGCGGGTTTGATGGAAACCGGCCAGGTGACTCACTTCCAGGCCGACGGTTTCCGTTTCGAGCCCAAGCGCAAGAACATCTATTGGCTGGTGTGTGACATGGTGGAAAAACCGGCCAGGGTGGCCGAACTGATGGAAGCCTGGGCCATTAATGGCTGGTTCAAAGAGGCTATCTTTAACCTGAAACTGCCGATGAAGAGCCGTTACAAAGAGGTGAGCACCATATTGGAAAATATGCAGGCCATTCTCAAAGAAAACGGCATCACGGAGTTTAAGCTGGCCTGTAAACACCTCTATCACGACAGGGATGAAGTGACTGTGCACCTGTGGCTGCGACCCAACTCTCCTTGGTGAGTTGGGGAAGGTGCGAACAAGTCCCATGTGTGCTCTGCGTCGGCTTATGGGCCTGGATGCAAGGCGTGGTTCGTAGCAAATGGCCCTAGTCCTTTGCAAGAAGCACAACACAGCAGGCAGGTCTGTAAGCCACGCCCTTCGGGGCTTTCACAGCAACCGGCTCTCGCGTTATCCGACTTCGACATGCCCCGGCATGCCTTCAGTCAGATGCCTTGAACGCCAATTGCTGTGTAAGCCAGAGTGCCACGAGGACTTATTCGCACTTTCCTAGCCTTGATGCTTTTCAGCTCAAGGCCAACTGCTGTAGCACGGCATCCGGAATATCATACTGGCCGCAAACCCACTCAAGATTGCCGTTAACAAAGCCGAGTAGCTCCCGGGTCAACATCAGGTTATAGACGGCATCGGCCACTAGGCTAACGTACTCGGCTTTCTTTCTCGGTGACAAGTGATGGTGGCGCCGGTAATCCTGCAGTGCCTGTTCCAGCTTCTTGCCGGCAACGCCCAGGGAACCGGCTTGCTCCCGCATCAATTCCTGTTCCAGCAAACTCTGCTGTTGCTGCTTTAGTTCACTCAGTTTTGAGGCTGACACCCGCTGCTCCTCTGGCTGCATCTCCTGTTTTTAAGTGTGTGCCCCTGATAATGGATCAACAAGTCGATGTCGGCGAAATGTTCGCTGGCGCACAAAAATCTGCTCTCAAATGACCATGCAACTTTTACTCGGGGCGTTTGTAGTCATTTAAGCTTGGTAAATATTGAGTTGTATCACGCAACTAAAAAACTTTTAAGGTGTAATCTGCCGCAGTTCCTGTTACTAAATAAGTTCTGTTTCTTGATATGAGTCTGCGGATAGAAGTAATGCAGTTTTCCAAGTTTGGTGACAAGTTTAACCGTTATACAGGTATCACCCAGTTGATGGATGATCTCAACGAAGGGCTACGCACTCGGGGGGCGATTATGCTGGGTGGCGGTAACCCGGCGGCCATCCCCTCCATGCTGGACTATTTTACCGAGCTCAGTGCCGATATGCTGGCCAAGGGCGAGTTGCTCGCGGCCATGACCAACTATGATGGCCCGCAGGGAAAAGATGCCTTTCTCAATGCCTTGGCCAAGCTGCTGAACGATACCTACGGTTGGTCGCTGACCAAAAACAATATCAGCCTCACCAACGGCAGCCAGAGCTCCTTTTTCGCGCTGTTTAACCTGTTTGCCGGTACCACTGCCGAGGGGCAAAAACGCAAGATCTTACTGCCGCTCGCCCCGGAGTATATCGGCTACAGTGATGCCGGTCTGGAAGATGAACTATTTCGTACCTTCAAGCCGGAAATCACCAAGCTGGATGGCGGCTTGTTCAAATACCACATCGACTTTGAAAGGCTTAAAGTCGATGCCGATATCGGTGCCATTTGTGTTTCGCGGCCGACCAACCCCACAGGCAATGTGCTGACTGATGAAGAGGTTGATAAGCTGGATAAGCTCGCAAGAGCGCATGGGATCCCGCTGCTCCTCGACTGCGCCTATGGCTCACCTTTCCCCAATATTCTGTTTGAGGATGTGACTCCTTTCTGGAACGACAACACAGTGTTGTGCATGAGTCTCTCCAAGTTGGGGCTGCCGGGGCTGCGCTGCGGCATAGTGATAGCCAATGAAGCCATCACCCAGGCGCTGACCAATATCAACGGTATTATTTCACTGGCACCGGGCAGCATGGGCCCGGCGATGGCGACAGAGATGATAGCCCGTGGTGATATGCTGCGGCTCGGCAATGAAGTGGTGCGGCCTTTCTATCTGCAGCGGGCGCAGCAAACCGTGGCCATGCTGCAACAGGCTCTGCCGGACTCCAGATTCAGAATTCATAAACCCGAGGGCGCGATTTTCCTCTGGCTCTGGTTTGAGGGCCTGTCCATCAGTGCCATGGAGCTTTATCGACGCCTGAAAGCCAGGGGCGTATTGGTGGTGCCCGGGGAGTATTTCTTCTTCGGACTGGCCGAAGAGTGGCCACACGCCGGTGAGTGTATTCGGATGAACTATGTGCAACAACCTGAATTGATGCGTCGCGGCATTGAAATCATCGCTGAAGAAGTCAATAAGGCTTGGGCGCAGCTTGGTTGAAACCAAGGCTACTATCGCAGAGTTGCTTGCTGTGAGTTTCAAGCAACTCTGCTGTAGCGTTATGAATCGCCACCAATAAACTAGACACTTCCCAGCCGTTCTTGGTATCGGTTCTCGAACTCTACTGGT
>NZ_JBICJO010000011.1:0-126673 GCF_043103185.1 Shewanella sp. YQ_9 | reverse complement strand
TGAGACCGTTTTACCGCACGATTAAAGACAGATTTCCCCGCCTGATTAACACCACAGACCTGAAAGATATTTTTTGCGAGATCAATTCCAATTAGTGTAACGTTCATGTCAGGACACCTTTTGTTGTTTGAATGTGCAAATTCAATATGGCGCTAATGACGCCTTCTTAACAAGAGGTGTCCATCCCATCATCCTTGTAAGCTCTGCCTCGCCATCCCTGGCTCGGAAGGTCACAGTTCCACCTGTGCCTGGAAAATAGGTGTATGTCTGCAAGCACTTCAGATATTTCAAGCTACTCGGTACTAACAGAATTGCACCAATTCCCCCTCGGTGTCGCCGAAAGCCGTTGGCGCAAATAACGTGGCTGAGGCATGGATGCCGAAGCAGCGACAGTCGAATCAGGGATGAGCGTCTGAAGCGATAGTTATTTGCGCCATTAGGCTGAGGGGCTTTCGACACCGTGTAGGGGCGGCAAGGGAGATCCAAGAGGGGATTGCTGTTGATCCCTTCTTGGTCGGGTGTGGGGCGAAGCTCCACGACTTTACGCCGCTGGAACAGCGGCTATCATAGCTTTCAGTTCAAAATAACCAAATAACATTAATTGGGCTTCCAGCAACGGACGTCTCCCATTGCCTGCCGCAGGCTTATGCACAGGCGATCCTGTGACTCGGCGAGAGTTGCACAGCAACATGCTTTCGAGCGCGAACCAGGGATGGTGAGCTGGCCGTTAAACAGGAAAGTTGTTGTGAATACGTCCATGTAGCCTCGACGAAAACATCTGACCTACAGGGACGTAGGAAATGCCGAATTTGTCTGGAACAAAATTCGGCCCTGTTTTCGACGGTCACAGTTCCGCCTTTGCCTGGAAATGAGGTGTATGTCTGCAGACACTACGGATGTTTCAAGCGGCTACATTCTCACAGAATTGCACCAACTCCCGCTCGAAACCGCCATTAGGCGTTATTTGCATATTGGCGTAGCCGAACCTGGTTTGGCGAATTGAAAACAAATTTTCCGAGGCAATGCCTGATAAGAAGAAGCTATACCTGATAAGAACAAGCTATGCCTGATAAGAAAATGCCCTCCTATTGGAGGGCATTGATGAGTACAACCGGGCTTAAGCGTTTCTCGGTTGCTCAGGCTTATCTATATCCAAAGTCACTTCATAGGCCACATTGTTTTGGCTGACAGGCTTTACCGTCTCCACTTTGGGCTCGGCACTGGCCTTGGTATCCCGGGCGATTTGCAACGCTTCATGGGTGAGCATGTTGTTGCCGCTCAGCAGATCATTCAGGCCACCCTTCTCGGCATCTACCAGCCCCAACTCTCTAAGCATGGCATCGACCACAGGCGCGTTGGCACGGTAGTTGAGCGCCGCACTGGTAACCTGCTCGGCAATGCCGCCCTTGACACCGGTGCCATCAGAAGCAGTCCCCAGTTGGCCGGTTACGCCGCTGCCATAGCCTTGAAGGATCTTGATGCCTTCGATGTTTTCCAGCGGTTTAACCGCATTGGCGACGATTTCCGGCAGAACTTTGAGGATCGCCAGTGAGCGCTGCAGGGCAACTTGCTCGTCACGCAACACGTTCTCGGCTTCGTGCAGTGCCTGTTTACCGGCCGCTTCCACCGCATACACCTTCTCATCGGCCTCGGCCTTGAGCATCTTGGCATCGGCACTGGCGCGGGCTTCGGTCAGTATCGCTATGGATCTATCTTCGGCGGCGCGTTTCTCGGCTTCAGCCTGAACTGTAACCCCAACGGCTTCCCGCTCCGCCTCTTTACGGGCGTCGATAACTTCAATCTCTTTGCGACGATTGGCCTCAGCTACCTGACGCACTGTGATTACCGCTTCCTCTTTTTCAACCTTGAGCTTTTCGGCCTCGGCGGCGCGGGCTCTGGCGGCAGATTCCTCTTCCGACTTGGCGGCAACCGCAATCTGTTTCTCCTGTTCGGAGACTTCGATATCTCGCAGCTGTTGAATTCTGGCCTGCTCAATTTGCTTACGCTTTTCAATCTCGCGGGTTTCTATGTCTTTGGTCTTTTCAATTTCCGCCGACTCGATGGCGCGTTCCTTGGCGATTTCCGCCTCCCGCTCCTCACGCTGCTTTTGCTCTTTCTGCTTGATGATCTCGGCCTTTTGTTCAGCGCGCTTGAACTCCAGTGCCTGCTGCTGGATCAGACGTGCTTCCTCTTCGGCCTTTTCAATGTTCAGTGACTCTTTTTCGGCTTCCAGGTTACGCAGCTCAATCTGGATCCGGTTGTCCTGCTGAATATCGTTGGTTTCTTTGCGCTTTTCTTCGATGATCTTGGCGAGTCTGGCACGACCTTCGGCGTCGAAGGCGTTGTTCTCATTGAAGAACTCCAGCTCTGTCTGGTCAAAACCTGTCAGAGAAACCGACTCCAGTTCCAGACCGTTTTTCTCGAGATCATTGGCAACGTTGTTCTGCACCCGCTGTACAAAGTCGGCCCGCTGTTCGTGCATCTCTGTCATGTTCATTTCGGCAGCCACGGCGCGCAGCACGTCAACAAACTTGGACTCCATCAGCTTCTTGAGCTCTTCCACCCTATTGGTGCGACCGCCCAATGTCTGGGCCGCCATGGAGATACCTTCGGCATTGGGGGCCACCCTCAAGTAAAAGTCGGCCTTGACGTCCACCCGCATCCTGTCTTTGGTGATCAGGGCATCTTTTTGGGTCTTGCCCACCTCGATGCGCAGGGTGTTCATATTGACGTGAATAATTTCATGCAGTACCGGCAGGACAATGGCGCCGCCATCTTTGACTACCTTTTCACCACCGAAACCCGTGCGCACAAAGGCCATCTCTTTGGTAGCGCGGCAATAGAGCTTGGCAAAAATAAACCCTATCACCAACAGGCAGAGCACTACTGCGCCTGCGGTAAACAGCAACATACTGGTGCCACTGGTATTTAAACCCGGGATGGTTTCCATTCCTGTTGTTTCCTTCTTTGGTTAGATTATTGTTCAAAACGGGTGGCAGACCACACGCGGCCGCTGCGTCTTAGCAGCACCACTTGCACCCCTGCCGGGAATTCGGTGTCTTCGTCTTCGGGCTCGACCAGGACATAGTGTTTCTGACGGTACTGATCCTGAACCACAGCCTCGCTGGGATTTCCCTTGATGGCACAGCCGAGTGTCACAGTGCCGACGCTGCCGCTGAGATCTTCGATTGAGACGGCACTGGATTCATTTTTGGGAAGAATTCGAGCCAACTGCCTACCGAGGAAATGGCAGGCAACCGCCGCCAACGGCAAGGCCAGCAGCAAAGAAAACACTTGTGGCAACAGGGCCGAGGTCAGCAGCCAGGAAAAATAGTTAAGCAGGTAGCCCGTAATACTGAAACATCCCAGCGCCAGCACAAACCAGATAAGCACAGGCAGCCTATCCAGGCAGAGCCAACCGGCCAGCGCTGTCAGTCCGCCCTGAGGCAGGTCAGTATCAAGATCGGCATCGGGAAGCCAGTCATCCATGGCGGCCATCAGGCTGATACCCGCGATTAATGTGAGTCCCTCTATCACTCCAAGCAGTGCCACTATTGCCAAGGCTACAGCATAGGGCAGATTGGACTGGGCCAGAAAAAAGTCCAGCACAGGATTCCTCCTTGTGGGCGACGACCGCTCCCGGTCGCCAACATTCCATATATGCCTGTTAAATTCAGGTAATTCCTGAGTTTACCTCCAGGCAAGCTTGGACTCCAATAGCTTTTATCTGCATTTGACGTCAGAAATCGGAAGCAGTTCACACTAAGGCTCAAATCCAGAAGGTTTGATACTGCCATCGCAACGCTTAAGGCTTAACCAGGCTTAGTTAACCTTAAGTCGCAAACTGCCGGCTCAATATCGGCAACAGGGAATAACCCAATTAGTGCCACACCTTTATTTTTTGTTACAAAACATTATGTTAATCAATCTACGCATGAGTAAAGCCTACTGAAAACTGCTTGAGTATCGTCCCTTGGCTTGGTTAGCATAGGGGCAGTTATTCTTTGATGAATGCCAGACATTCCAGAGCACACCATGACAGCCAAAACCGAATATCAGCAACTTTGCCAGCACTTTCGTACCATCAGCCACTTTGAGCATTTCAGTGCCCTGGGGGACTGGGACCAAGCCACCATGATGCCCATGGGCGGCAGCGAGGCCCGCTCCGAGGCGATGGCCGAGTTGGCATTACACATTCACAGCTTGAAAACCGCCCCCCGGCTTGCCGAATGGCTGGATAGCGCCGAAGCCAAGGCCGCCGAACTCAGTATCGAGCAGCAAGCCAACCTCAGAGAGATGCGCTGGCACTATGCTCAAGCTATAGCCGTGCCGGGGGACTTGGTGCAGGCCAAGACGCTGGCGGGTTATCGCTGTGAAAACCAATGGCGCGAACAGCGACATAACAACGATTGGCAAGGGTTTCGCCCCAATCTTGAAGCGGTAATCGCCTTGGTGCGAGAAGAAGCCCAGGCTCGCTCGGCGCACACTGGCAAGGCCGGTTACGATGCCCTGCTGGACAGATTTGAACCCGGCATGACATGTGAGCGGCTGGAGACCACGCTTGGGGCAGTGCGGGACTGGTTGCCCGAGCTTATCCAAAAAGTGAAGCACAAGCAGCTACACCAGAGTTACAAGAGCAGCGCCGGCGACTACCCGATAGCAGACCAAAAGCTGCTGGGACGGGAGGTAATGCAATATCTGGGATTTGATTTCAACCAAGGGCGTTTGGATGTCAGCTCGCACCCATTTTGCGGTGGCGTGCCCGGTGATATCCGCCTCACCAGTCGCTACACGGAAGATGACTTTATCGCTGCCCTCACCTCCACTATTCACGAAACGGGTCATGCCCGTTACGAGCAGGCGCTGCCAAAGGATTGGCGAGGACAACCTGCCGGAATGTCTCGCTCCATGGGGATCCACGAGAGTCAAAGCCTGTTTTTTGAGATGCAACTCGGCGGCAGCCGCGCCTTTATCAGCAAGCTCTATCCGAGAATTCGCCGACATCTCGACTGCCCGGTATCGGCCCATGAACTGGTCGACAATATCACCCGGGTCAAGCCGGGTCTTATCCGGGTCGATGCCGATGAAGTCACCTATCCGGCGCACATACTGCTGCGTTTTGAAGCCGAGCAGGCCTTTATCGACGGCAGCCTGGAAGTGAAAGACCTACCCGATTTCTGGGATCAAAAGATGCAGCAATATCTGGGGCTGAGTACTGTCGGCAATTATAAAGATGGTTGCATGCAGGATATTCACTGGACCTTGGGCGAACTGGGATATTTCCCCAGCTACACCTTGGGGGCCATGTATGCCGCCCAGCTGAGATTTGCCATGGAAGCCGAGTTGGGCCCCATTGAAGCCCTGCTTAGCCAGGATAAGCTGGGGCAGATTTGCGACTGGCTGGATGAAAGGATCTGGTCCAAGGGGTGCCTGCTGGAAACCGATGAACTGATCCGCAGCGCCACAGGGCATAGTCTGGATCCCGGCTTCCTGCAGCGCCATCTGCAGCAGCGCTATCTGGATTAATTTATCTGCAAAAATGGTATAATGGCGCGTTTCTACGAAGTAACTGAAAAGAGAAAGTGAATTCAGATGTTGATACGCGCCATTAGCCAGGATGACTGGCAAGCCATAGGCGAAATTCAAGCAGAGTGCTACCACGCTCTGGCCCCCGAACCTTTACATGTACTCAAGAGCAAGTGGCAGGCATCACCGCAAACCTGCTATGTCCTTGAAAAGAGTGAACAGGTGGTAGGCTATTGTCTGGCTCATCCCTGGACCGAAGACACCCCTCCGCCACTGTACAAGGCGATTACCACACTGCCCAAGGCCGACACCCTTTATCTGCATGATATTGCCATCAGCAACAGGGCTCAGGGATTCGGCGCCGGACGCAAACTGTTTGATACCCTCAAGCTTCAGGCGGAAAAACTGCGCCTGGGTTCCTTGTCACTGGTTGCAGTACAAGGCGCCTGTGGTTACTGGGAAAAGCTCGGCTTTAACCACAAGCGTATCGAAAAATCGCTGGCCACCTATACAGATGACGCCAGTTATATGGTCTATCCGGTAGCCCGCTGACAGATGCAACCCACACTCATCACCATAGGCTTGTTATGCCTGAGCAATATCTTTATGACCTTTGCCTGGTACGGCCACCTCAAGTCCCTTTCAGGTAAACCCTGGATCATTGCCGCTTTGGTCAGTTGGGGCATAGCCCTGTTCGAATATCTTTTGCAGGTACCGGCCAACCGTATTGGTTATAGTGTGATGAATGTGGGCCAGCTCAAGATACTTCAGGAAGTCATCACCCTGAGTCTGTTTGTTCCTTTTTCATTCTATTACCTTAAAGAACCACTGAAACTGGACTATCTCTGGGCCGGGTTATGTATGCTCGGCGCCGTTTATTTTATATTTCGCAGTAAGTTCGCTTGAGCCCACTGCTTTAAATGAGGACACAAGATGGCACGTCAGGTCGCCTATGAATACAAGGGGGTCGCGAAAGTGATCAACTTTGCCTATGACAAATACCACGACATGTACGAGGCTGTTGCCGCCGCCGAGGGAATAGATCTCAGCCGTTTTCTGGCGATGGAGCAGCAAGTCACCATGACAGCCAAAGGCGGTGGCGCCCTGAAGAGCTATCGCACCAGTGAATTCGCCCGTATGGGATTTCGTCATATCCACTTTGTCAAAGAAGAAGAGCAGGGTTAATACCTGCCTAAAAGAGGGTTAAGCCATGATAAATCCAGAGCACGCCAATTTTCCCCGAGCCGGCTTTTTCAAGCGCCTCGGTGCCGCCGTTTATGATCTGCTGCTGGCGGTAGCCGTCTACATGTTTGCCGGCGCCATAGGGTTTGGGATCTTTACCGGCCTTACCGCCTCCGGCCTCATTCCCATGGGGAACTATGAACATGTTTCGGATCTGCTCAATGGCAACAGCCTCTATCACGGCATCTACCAGCTGTGGCTGGCCTGCTGTGTGGCCGGTTTCTACGCCCTGTTCTGGTCCAAGGGCGGCCAGACTCTGGGCATGCGCGCCTGGCGCCTCAAGGTGCAGCATCCCAACGGCCAAAACCTGAGTTTTATTACCGCGCTGGCACGGGTAGTTTGGTCCTTGTTGGGAATAGGCAACCTGTGGATCCTGTTCAATGGTGACAAACTGGCACTGCAGGACAGCATGACCCGCTCAGAAGTGGTGCTTCTCAGTAAAGAAGCCAACTCACTGCGTAACTGGCACGGAGCCTGAAGTACTGGGCATGAGCTACTGAACATGAACTACTGAACTGACTCTAAGCCTAAATCATACCGATTGCGATGACATTAGAGTAAGCGGCTGTCATAAACCTTTTAGACCCGCGCCCAATACGCAAACCACAGCAAAAAGCCCTGTCAGTGACAGGGCTTTTTCATAGAGTTAACAGGCAATGGAGGCTTTAAACCGCAGCGGCTTTACTCTCAAGCCTTCAATCCTCAGCGTCCTCAGCGGCGGATATAGTAGATAGCCGCGCCGGTAAACAGCACACTCGGCATCATGGCGCCCATCAAGGCCGGCAGCTCATAGACTATGCTCATGGGGCCGAAGATCTCATTACAGATATAGAAGGTAAAGCCGGCTATCACCCCGAGTAATACCCTGGCCCCCATGGTGACGGTTCGCAGCGGCCCGAACACAAAAGAGAGCGCCACCAGCATCATCACAGCCACTGTGATGGGTTGCATCACCTTACGCCACAATGCCAACTCATAGCGACTGGCGTCCTGATTGTTGTTCTTCAGATAATCGAGATAACCGACCAAACCACGGATAGACAGGGCATCGGGTTTAACCGACACCACGCTCAGCTTGTCCGGTGTCAAACTGGAGGGCCATCTGTCTTCCTTGAGGTTATCCAGCACCACTTGCTCATTTTTGAACACAGTGCGGCGAACCTCCAATAAACGCCAATATTCCTTGGTGTAGATCGCCTGCTCGGCGTGCACCACACTGGCCAACTTCTGCTCTGAGTCAAACTCGTAGAGGGTAATATTGCCAAGACGGGTCACATCTTCAATCTCGCCGATGTTGACGAACAGGTTTCCGTCTCTGGCCCAAATCCCGCGGTGGGACTTAATCAGGTTACCGCCGGAGATCTTGTTGGTCTTAAGCTCATAGGCCTTCTGCTCCGCCACCGGTGCGCCCCATTCACCCAGTACCATCACCAACAGCATCAAAGGGACCGCCGTCTTCATCGCCGACAGGGTGATCTGCAGCCGTGACATGCCGGAGGCCTGCATCACTATCAGTTCAGAGTTGGAGGCCAGCATGCCCATACCGATGAGGGCCCCAAGCAGCACGGCCATGGGGAAGAACATCTCCACATCTCTTGGGATCAAAAACAGCACATAGACTGCGGCATCCATCATGGTGTAGCTGCCCCGGCCCACCAGACGCAGCTGATCGACCCATTTGATGATCCCGGAAAGCCCGGTCAAAATCAGCAGACACAGGGCAGAGGTGCTGAGCAGTACTCTGGCAATATACCAGTCCAGTATCTTCATGCTGCGGCCCCCCGGCGTTTGAACAGGCCGGTCAGGCGAGTGCCCAAAGGTCTGCCCTTACCTATCAGCAAGATGCCCATCACCAATGCCGAGGCATGGATCCACCACATCCCCAGCCAGGCCGGGATCACCTCATCCTGCAGTGCCTTGCGCCCGGCGACCATCAAGCCGAAATAGCCAAGATAGAGCAATACCGCCGGGAACACCTTGGCAAACTTGCCCTGACGCACATTAACCCGCGCCAGCGGCACCGCAATCAGCGTCATCAAGGGGATCGCCAGCGGAATAGCCAGTCGCCAGTGAAATTCTGCCACGGCTTCCGGCCCCGGCGTATTGAGCAGTTCCTTGAAAGGCACGGCAGATAACTTACGATCCCTCTCATCCACTTCCTGCTCTTTGAGCTGCATCTGATAGCCGCCGAACTCAATCACCTGGTAATCCACCCGGTTCGGGGCTCCCTGATAACGCACGCCATCATCGAGCTTGAGCCGCTGACCACCGGTTGCGTCTTCCACCACCCGGCCACCATGGGCCACTACCAGGTTGGTAACGCCACTTTCGTCTTCCGCATCGGGAAGCTGGGCCACAAAGACTTTTTCCAGTTCGTTGTCTTTACTGATTTTTTCAACAAAGAGCACAGCCCGGCCATTGGCACTGGTTTGAAAACGTCCCTGAACCAGGGCGGCAAGCCCGGCCTCTGACTGAGCCTTTTCCAAAACCGTGTGCTGTTTGTCCTGCGCCCAAGGCGCGACATAAAGCGCCAGATAACCGGTAAACAGGCTGTTGAGCAACGCCAGGATCAGGGTTACCCGGGTGACATACCATTCGCTGATGCCGACCCCGTGAAAGACCACCATCTCGTTTTCTGCATACATGCGGCCATGGGCGAGCAAGATCCCCAGAAACAGACTCAGGGGCAGGATAAGCACCGCCAGTTCGGGCAGATTGAGGCCTATCAGTGTCATCACCAGGGAAGCGGGAAATTCGCCATCGGAGGCATCGGCCAGGATGCGGACAAATTGCTGGCTGATAAAAATAGCTAACAAGACTGAAAGCACCGCTATTTGTGCCTTCAAAACTTCGCGGATCAAGTATCTAAATACAATCACAGGCTGAATCCGGTATCCAAACTTATCTTTTTGCTGGTGTCAGTGTTACTTTCATGTAGACTGTCTACTTTTGATAGTTTTCTGACCATAACAGGCGGCATTTTGGTTGTTTCAGGCGTATGATTCTTGTCAGCCAAACCAGCCCCCTGCTGCAGGAAATTTTCCGCCTTTGGGCGGCACAAGCAGACATTATCCAATAAATAAAAAAGTTTGTCTTTAAAAGAATCTAGGAGAGCTCATGGAGTTTAGCGTAAAGAGCGGCAGCCCCGAAAAACAGCGCTCGGCCTGCATAGTTGTAGGTGTTTACGAACCCCGTCGCCTGTCCGGCATCGCCGAACAACTGGACAAAATCAGTGAAGGTTACATCAGCAACCTGTTGCGTCGTGGCGATCTGGAAGGTAAGCCCGGGCAGATGTTGCTCCTGCATCATGTACCCAATGTACTGAGTGAGCGGGTTCTGCTGGTAGGTTGCGGAAAAGAACGAGAACTAGACGAGCGCCAATACAAGCAGATCATCACCAAGACGATCAACACCCTCAACGATACCGGCTCAATGGAAGCCGTTTGCTTCCTGACCGAACTGCACGTTAAAGGCCGCGACACTTATTGGAAAGTGCGCCAGGCCGTGGAAACCACCAGCTCTACCCTCTACAGCTTCGATGGACTCAAGACCCGCAAGGGCGAGACCCGCCGCCCGCTGCGCAAACTGGTATTCAATGTCCCTACCCGTCGTGAACTGACGGTCGGCGAGCGCGCCATCGAGCACGGTGTCGGTGTTTCTGCCGGTATGCAGTTGTGCCGCGACGTGGCCAATATGCCACCCAACATCTGTAACCCGGCTTATCTGGCCTCGCAGGCCCGGCAACTGGCCGAAGTGCATGAGAACCTGAAGGTTAGCACTGTCGGTGAAGAGCAGATGGCCAAGCTTGGCATGAACGCCTACCTGGCCGTGGGCCGTGGCAGTGCCAACGAGTCCATCATGACAGTGATGGAATATCAAGGCGCCGTCGACACGACCGCCAAGCCGATAGTGCTTGTAGGTAAGGGTCTGACCTTTGACTCAGGTGGTATCTCGCTCAAGCCGGGCGAAGCCATGGATGAAATGAAATACGACATGGGCGGCGCTGCCGGGGTACTGGGTACCATGAAGGCCATCTGTGAAATGAAGCTGCCTATCAATGTGGTTGGGGTACTGGCCGGCTGTGAAAACATGCCTTCCGGTAATGCCTACCGCCCAGGTGATATTCTCACCACCATGAGCGGCCAAACCGTGGAAGTACTCAACACAGACGCCGAAGGCCGTCTGGTGCTTTGTGATGTACTCACCTATGTGGAGCGCTTCGACCCTGAACTGGTGGTCGATACCGCCACTCTGACAGGTGCCTGTGTTATCGCGCTGGGTAAACACGCCTCAGGTCTGTTCTCGGCCCATAACCCGCTGGCGAGTGAGCTGCTCAATGCCGGTGAGCAGAGCGGTGACCGCGCCTGGCGCCTGCCGATATGGGATGAGTACCAGGAGATGCTGGACAGCCCATTTGCCGATATGACCAACCTGGGCGGACGCCCTGCCGGTTCTATCACTGCGGCCTGTTTCCTGTCGCGCTTTACCAAGAAGTACCACTGGGCTCACCTGGATGTAGCGGGTACAGCCTGGAACAGCGGCGCCAACAAGGGCTCAACCGGTCGTCCGGTTCCTATGCTGGCGCAGTTCCTACTGAACCGCGCCGGAGTCGAGCAAGGCGAATAAGTGCCTGACTCCCTGCCAATAAAAAGCGAAGCCCAGTGCTTCGCTTTTTCTTTTTGTGGGGTCATGCCATTGGCTATTTTATAAAGCCAATCTTCCCTTTGTCCTGCTCCTTCCCCGTCTTTTGATTATCGCCCCCGCCTTTTGATTATCGCCGATAGAACCGGCGCTTGAGCAAAATGGTATTCATCCACGGCTCAAACCACAGAGCGAAGCCGCAGTAAACCGACCTGTTGAAAGGCAGTGGCTCAATACGGCCCCATAAAACTCGGCTTCAGACTAAGTTTGCACAGCTGAGTTTGCACAACTGAGTTTGCAAATACAGTTCCCGCCGACATGGCTCCGTTTGCTTTAACTCTGAACGCTTTAATTCATTGTTTTTAATCCAGTTACTTTCTATCGTGTTTCCTTAGTCACTTGGTTCTGACACTTAGGCCCCAATCCAAATAAGCGTTGTTCAAATAAACCACTAGACGACTGGTCTAATGGTAATTATACTGGCCGCCATGAACACACAGACACAAAGCACACGCCAACACATACTGGACACGGGTTACCAGCTCGTCGTAACCAAAGGCTTTTCCAATGTTGGCCTGTCACAACTGCTGCAACATGCCAAAGTCCCCAAGGGCTCCTTCTACCACTACTTCAAATCCAAGGAGCAGTTCGGTGAAGCCCTGATAAAGGACTATTTCAACGATTATCAGGATAAGCTGCAGGCACTGCTGGGCCATGAGCGCACTCCGGCGCTACAACGGCTGCAAAGCTACTGGCAACTCTGGCTGGACTGCGACGCCGATGTCTGTGGCGCGCAAAAGTGCTTGGTAGTAAAGCTAAGTGCCGAAGTGGCCGATCTCTCTGAGCCGATGCGTATGGCGCTGCTGCAAGGTGCCAAGCGGATCATTGCCACCATTGCCGAATGTATCGAAGCCGGTAACCGGGATGGCTCTGTCAAAGTCGGCAACAGTGACCAGACGGCGCAGCTACTTTACAACCTCTGGCTGGGGGCCAGCCTGATGAGCAAGCTGACTCAGGATAAAAACGCCCTTAATCTGGCAATGCAAACCACTGACAACATACTCGCAGGCAGGCTGGACAACAGCGGCCAGTAACAGATACTCCCCGCCACACAGGTGGCGGGATTTTTTTAACCAAAAACTAGACGACCGGTCTAATTAAGCAATAAAAGCCAATGGAGCCTATTATGACTGCCAATCAAAACCCACATCAGCGCATTGTGCTGGCCTCTCGCCCGAGCGGCGCTCCCAATGCAGACAACTTCCGTCTGGAAAGCAGCAGCAAGCCGGTGGCAGGTGACGGCCAGGTGTTGCTGCGCACCATCTATCTGTCGCTGGATCCATACATGCGCGGCCGCATGAGTGATGCAAAATCCTATGCCGAGCCGGTAGCCGTGAACGATATCATGGTCGGCGGTACGGTTTGCCAGGTGGAAGAGTCCCGTCATCCGGACTTTGAAGTCGGTGAGTGGGTGCTCGCTTACACTGGCTGGCAAAACTATGCCCTTTCGGACGGTGAAGGGTTGTTGAAACTCGGCAAAGCGCCGGCTGCCCCTTCATACGCCCTCGGAGTCATGGGCATGCCGGGTTTCACCGCCTATATGGGACTGCTGGATATTGGCCAGCCCAAAGCGGGAGAAACTCTGGTGGTTGCCGCCGCCACCGGACCGGTTGGCGCTACTGTAGGCCAGATAGGTAAACTCAAGGGCTGCCGGGTAATAGGTATTGCCGGCGGCGCTGAGAAATGTCGCCACGCCAAAGAAGTACTGGGTTTCGATGAGTGTCTGGATCACAAGGCCGAGGACTTCGCCGAGCAGTTGGCCCGAGTCTGCGACCAGGGAATAGACATCTATTTCGAGAACGTCGGCGGCAAGGTGTTTGATGCCGTATTGCCCCTGCTGAACACCAGCGCCAGAGTCCCCGTATGTGGTTTGGTGTCTCAATATAACGCCACTGAGTTACCGGCCGGTCCGGATCGCCTGTCACTGCTGATGAGCACCATTCTGGTGAAGCGGATAAAGATGCAGGGCTTTATCATTTTTGACGACTATGGTCACAGATATGAAGAGTTTGCCAAGGATATGGGTGACTGGCTGTCTCAAGGCAAAATTCAATACAAGGAGCAACTGGTCGAAGGGCTGGAGCAGGCCCCACAAGCCTTTATCGGCCTGCTTGAAGGTAAAAACTTCGGCAAGCTGGTGATCAAGGTTGCCGAGCCGCTGTGATAAAAACTAATGGCTGCACCAAGTTGAGTCCTGCGGCCATTCGGTAACCAGCAAAGCAAGACTTGCGGTCCTCTATAAGCATAAACGCCAAGAGGGCCGCCAATTTTGATGGCTTAATTCAGGCTATTCACGCCGTCTTTAACAAAGCTTTGGATCAGGTCTCCAGCTTAAGCCTGGTTTCAAAGACAATCCGGGCACGCCCTTTGATTTGAACTTTGTGAACAGTCTCTTTATCGGCAAAGACCCGCACCTGCATATATCCCTTGCGGCCCATCTGTTCGCCCTGAGCGATGGAAAACTCCGAGCCCTGCATGCTGGCAGGCAAGCTGCCGTAGTGAGTCAAATAAGCGCCCAAAGGCCCATTGGCATTACCCGTCACAGGATCCTCTGTTATCCCTATGGCAGGTGCAAACATACGCCCTGCAGCCAGCACGCCCTCTTCTTCAGACTCCAGTGTAAACAGGTAAAAACCATTGCAACCAATTTCCCGACTCAACGCCACCAGCTTGGGCTCATCCAAGGTGACCTGCTCGAGCAGCGCTTTACTCTTGAGTGGTACCATCACTTTGGAGTGGCCGGTAGAAACTATCTGTACCGGCAAATCCGTCACCAGGGCCCCTTCAGGCAAGCCGGTACCCAGCAACAATGACTCAACCTGGGCAGCACTCAAGATGGCGCCAAACTCTACCTTTCCCTGAGTCATCAGCACTGAAATATCGCCCTCTTCCGGTGCTATGGTAACCGGTAGCTTTCCTGCTCCCGTCTTTTGAATCACGGTTCCATCTGTGACACTGCGACTTTTGGCATAAACATAGTGGGCCGACACCGTGGCATGGCCACAGATAGGGACCTCTTGAGTGGGAGTAAAAAACCTGACTTCGATATCGTAATCGGCCCC
Organism: Shewanella sp. YQ_9; assembly: GCF_043103185.1. Lineage (NCBI taxonomy): Bacteria > Pseudomonadati > Pseudomonadota > Gammaproteobacteria > Alteromonadales > Shewanellaceae > Shewanella > Shewanella sp. YQ_9. Next base: position 112,142 of record NZ_JBICJO010000011.1, on the reverse strand, counting down.
TGGAGTATTAAAAATAAAGGCAGTTTCCGAATTATTTAGCTCTCTGGCGATATTTTGCATCTGCCGCTCATTCAAGCCATCGGCATTGAGCACTACACCGGCGGGATTACCGGCAAACAGCTCAGTGGTAAAGGCATCCACTTGAAAGAGTTGTAACTCCATGATTGACTCCGGAACAAAAGCGTCAAACGAGTATCGACACTTTCCCAACCCTTGGCAATATAGGCGTAGCTTGTCACCCGATAGCTCAAGAGCCTTATCTGGATGGCGCTGACCATTTCAACCTTTGGCCAAAAGGTGTAAAATCCTCCTCTTATGTCAAATGGCTACCAGTGTTCTGTGCAGGGGTGAGATGCAGGCGATGAGCAAGGCAACTTTTTATCTGCTGCCGAATGCAGCACAGCAACCAAGCGCCGAGCAGTTGCAACTGCTTGCCTGTCAGTTGGCCGGGCAGCATTATGCCAAGGGTGAATGGCTCTATATTCACTGTGAGGATCAGGCTCAGGCCCATGGGATTGACGAGCTGCTGTGGCAGTTTGAGCCCAGTGCTTTTGTGCCCCACAACCTCAAAGGGGAAGGCCCTGCCGCCGGTGCACCGGTTGAAATCGGCTTTGACAGGCTGGGGCCCAATCAACGCCGCCCGATACTGATCAATCTGGCCACAGAAGCCCCGGCGTTTGCGGTAAACTTTGGCAGGATCATAGATTTTGTTGCCGGTGATGAGCAACACAAGGCCCTGGCCAGGGACAGATACCGCCAGTATCGTAATCTGGGAGTCACGCTCAGCACCCAGGATTTGGCAACACAACCACTTAATTTTGTTTGAGAAACGACAGTTCCCATGGAAAAAACATACAATCCGCAGTCTATTGAACAAGCGCTCTACCGTGTATGGGAAGAGAAAGGTTACTTCAAGCCCCACGGTGACGAGTCCCAGGGCAACTATTGCATCATGATCCCGCCGCCGAATGTCACCGGCAGCCTGCATATGGGACACGCCTTCCAGGATACCATTATGGACACCCTGATCCGTTACCAGCGGATGAAAGGCAAGAACACCCTCTGGCAAGTGGGTACCGACCATGCCGGTATCGCCACCCAGATGTTGGTGGAGCGCAAAGTCGCCGCCGAAGAAGGCAAGAGCCGCCACGACCTGGGCCGTGAAGCCTTTATGGACAAAGTATGGGAATGGAAGAACCAGTCCGGTGGCACCATTACCCGCCAGATGCGTCGCCTGGGCGCCTCGGTAGACTGGGACCGCGAGCGTTTCACCATGGACGAAGGCCTGTCGGAAGCCGTGCAGGAAGTGTTTGTTCGCCTCTATGAAGATGATCTCATCTATCGCGGTAAGCGCCTGGTTAACTGGGATCCCAAGCTGCACACTGCGATCTCCGATCTGGAAGTGGAAAACAAGGAAAAGCAAGGCCACATGTGGCACTTCCGCTATCCACTCGCCGATGGCGCCCTGACCGCCGACGGTAAAGACTATCTGATTGTCGCCACCACACGTCCGGAGACTATGCTGGGTGACAGCGCGGTTGCCGTGCACCCTGACGATGAGCGTTATCAATCCCTGATAGGCAAAGAGATCATTCTGCCAATCGTTAACCGCCGTATTCCTGTGGTGGCCGATGACTATGTGGATATGGAGTTCGGTACCGGTTGCGTGAAGATCACCCCGGCCCACGACTTCAACGACTATGAAGTCGGCAAGCGTCACAATCTGCCTATGTTCAACATACTCACCCAGGATGCCGCCATCCGCACTGTGGCCGAAGTGGTGAATGTCGACGGTAGCCTCAACACCGAATTGGACGCCTCTTTGCCAAGCCGTTACGCCGGTATGGACAGATTCAAGGCCCGCGATGCAGTTGTCGCCGAATTCGAGACCCTGGGTCTTTTGGAAAAAATCGAGCCCCACGGCCTGAAAGTGCCTTATGGCGACCGCAGCGGCGTGGTGATTGAGCCGCTGCTGACAGACCAATGGTATGTGTCTGTCAAACCACTGGCCAAGACAGCCATAGAAGCGGTGGAAAACGGCGATATCAAGTTTGTGCCTCAGCAATACGAGAACATGTACTTCTCCTGGATGCGTGACATTCAGGACTGGTGTATTTCACGCCAGCTGTGGTGGGGGCATCGCATTCCGGCCTGGTATGACGACAGCGGCAAGGTCTATGTCGGCCGTAACGAAGCCGAAGTCCGTGCCAAGCACAACTTGGCAAGCGATATTGCTCTGCGTCAGGATGATGATGTACTGGATACCTGGTTCTCCTCTGCCCTGTGGACCTTCTCCACCCTGGGCTGGCCACAGCAAACTCCTGAGCTGAAAACCTTCCACCCCACAGACGTGCTGGTGACAGGTTTCGACATCATCTTCTTCTGGGTAGCCCGGATGATCATGATGACCATGCACTTCATCAAGGATGAAGACGGCACACCTCAGGTGCCTTTCAAGACTGTCTATGTGACCGGGCTTATCCGTGATGAGCAAGGCAACAAGATGTCCAAGTCCAAGGGTAATGTGCTGGATCCTCTGGATATGATCGATGGCATAGATCTCGAATCTCTGGTTGGCAAGCGCACCGGTAACATGATGCAACCGCAGCTGGCCGCCAAGATAGAAAAGAGCACCCGCAAGGAGTTTGCCGACGGCATCGAGGCCCACGGTACCGACGCGCTGCGCTTTACCCTGGCCGCCATGGCATCCACCGGCCGTGACATCAACTGGGACATGAAGCGCCTGGACGGTTACCGCAGTTTCTGTAACAAGCTGTGGAATGCTTCCCGCTATGTACTGATGAATACAGAAGATCAGGATTGCGGCCCCAACTCACCCAACGGCAAGGCCGGCGGTGAGATGCAGCTGTCGCTGGCGGATCGCTGGATCACAGGTCTGTTCAACCAAACGGTCAAGACCTTCGAAGAGCATATGGGCGCCTATCGTTTCGACCTGGCCGCCAATACCCTGTACGAATTCACCTGGAACCAGTTCTGTGACTGGTATCTTGAGCTGACCAAGCCTGTGCTGCAAAACGGATCTGAAGCCGATCAGCGTGGCACCCGTCATACTCTGGTGACTGTACTCGAGCAGCTGTTGCGCCTGATGCACCCATTGATGCCATATATCACTGAAACCATCTGGCACCGTGTCAAACCACTTGCCGGTGTGGAAGGGGAAACCCTGATGCTGGCCGCCTTCCCTGAGTATCAGGCCGACAAAGTCGATACCGAGGCCATGGCCGACTTGGAATGGGTCAAGCAAGTGATTGTTGCCGTGCGTAACATCCGCGCCGAGCTGAACATAGCCCCATCCAAGCCGCTCAACGCCTTGCTGCGCAGTGTCAGTGCCCGCGACAAGGCCCGTGTAGAAGCCAACCAAACCTTCTTCACTACCTTGGCCAAGCTGGAAAGCATGACGATTCTGGCCGATGGCGACAACGCGCCCATGTCCACCACCCAACTGGTGGGTGAGATGGAACTGTTGATCCCTATGGCAGGGCTTATCGACGTAGCGGCTGAGATGGCTCGTATCGACAAACAGCTGGAGAAGCTGAGTGGCGAAGTGGCCCGCATTGAAGGCAAGCTGTCCAATGAAGGCTTTGTTGCCAAAGCCCCGGCCGCCGTTATCGACAAAGAGCGCAGCAAGATGGCTGATCTCAAGCGCGATATGGACAAGCTCAAAGAGCAGCAATCCGAGCTGGCCAAACTGGAAGCCTAACGGTTAACCCAAGAGCGATAAACGTAAGGGCAGTCAATCGACTGCCCTTTTTTCATTCTGTTTGCGCCCTGGGCAGAGGGTTGGCAAGATTAAGATAATTTCATCTGCCAGTGCTGGCTATCGGGGCAACATATTGTTAAATTGGGGAATATTCCAAGGGGAGTAACTTCTCGCCGGTTTGTCGTCATTACGGTGTTTGCGCACCCGGCAACCGGGCAAAGCCACTGAGCTGTGCTTTGTAAGTGAGACCTTGCCGACAGGCAAGATCCGTGCTCCTTCAGCTGGCCTGCCGTCGGTGGCAGGCTTTGTTGTATTTGGAGATAACGAAATGGGTACCTGGTGGTTGTGGAGCGGATTTCTGGTAATAGTACTGGGGATCCTTTGGATAGATCTTAAGTTTGTCGGCGGTGGTCACAGCCATAAAGTCTCGGTCAAAGAGGCGGGGATCTGGACCCTGGTGTGGATAAGCGTCGCCATGCTGTTCAACTTAGGAGTCTGGTTCTATCTGAAACAGACCGCAGGTCTCGAAGTCGCCAATCAGCAAGGGCTGGAGTTTCTCACCGCCTATCTCATCGAAAAAGCCCTGGCAGTGGACAATGTATTTGTCTGGCTGATGTTGTTTAGCTATTTCGCCATCCCCGCCGAGCTGCAAAGGCGGGTGCTGCTCTACGGAGTGCTGGGCGCCATAGTCATGCGCGCCGCCATGGTATTTGGCGGCACCTGGCTGATTAATCAGTTCCACTGGGTGTTGTATCTATTCGGGGCCTTTTTGCTGTTTACCGGTGCCAAGATGCTGTTTGCCAAGGAAGAGAATGAAACCGATCTCTCCAACAGCAAACTGCTCGGCTGGCTCAGAAAACACCTGAGGGTGGTGAAAAAGCTTCAGGGTGAGCGCTTTGTAGTGCGTCGCCGCGGTATGTTATTTGCCTCCCCCCTGTTACTGGCGCTGATTTTGGTAGAGATCAGCGACATCATCTTCGCGGTGGACAGTATTCCGGCCATCTTCGCGGTCACGACAGATCCCTTTATCGTACTGACCTCCAACATCTTTGCCATCATGGGACTTAGGGCCATGTACTTTCTGTTGGTGGGCGCCGCCGAACGTTTTGTGCTGCTCAAATATGGCCTGGCGCTGATCCTGATGTTTATCGGTACCAAGATGCTTCTGCTGGATATCTATCATCTGCCTATCATGCTGGCACTGGCGGTCATCGCCGCTATCCTGCTGATCAGTGTATTGGGCAGTTTGTGGCTGACTCGGGATAAGGGCAAACAACCACAGGCATAATATCTGTCACTTGTCAGTCGCTCGAAGGGCTTATAATACAACAAAAAATTAACAAACGTTATTCTTATGACCCAGAGAGCGACCCTGGTCAACGGCACTTTGCTGCCACTCAACAACCTGTTGGCAGACGGCGTTTATACCGCTCCTTTCAAACTCGGCAGTGAAGAGTGTGAGGTTAACCTCATCATAGATAGCGGCAGCTCCACCATGGCTGTGCTGCACAGGCGCTATCAGCCTGAACAGGATATGTCACTCAAGCCAACGGCCTTGGCACAGGAGATTTGCTATGGCCAGGGAGGCTGGCTGGGCTCTGTCATTCACACTCAGGTTCAGGCGGCGCAGCTGAAATTAACAGATACGCCACTGGCCTTGGTACACAAGGAAACCCGGCACACATTCCTGGAGGCTGACGGTATCTGGGGACTGGCCTATCACCCCCTCAATCGCAGCTATGATTTGAGCCATTATCTCGCTCTGCAACATCAGCGGCAGAAATACACCTTTCCCTGGCCCTTTGGTGATCAAGCACAAGTGCTTGATCAAAGGCAGCTGCAGCACTTTAAGGCCTTAATCTCGCAGGCACCAGAGCAGGATATTCCCAGTTGCTTTACCCTGATGGAACAACATGGTCTGTGCGCCAACAGGTTTGCCCTACTCTGTCATAGATCCAGTATTCACCATGCCTGTGCCGAAACAAGGCAAGCAAGCTTAAAAGACGACAGTCTCAATCAAGGAATACTGATACTCGGCGGCGGCGAAGAGCAGACCCATCTCTACGATGGCCAATTTATCGATATCAAGGTCGTCCATGACCGCTACTATAACCTCAATCTCAAAGCCGTCGGCTGGCACGGTGAGGATGCCATTCCTCTTCCTCCCACCGACAGCAAGCTGGAACAGAGAGGGTCGAGTAACGCCATTCTGGACTCGGGCGCTTCCCTCATCTGCCTGCCCGAGAGTCTGTTCAAGCGCTTGCTGCAGAGTCTTTACCGTCTTCACCCTGACGCTGCCTCTGTGCTGGAGCCCTTTATCCATGAGCTTTCCAAGGTGCAGCAAATGCTGGCAGAAGGTATCCCCTGCAACCAACTCAAGCTTGAGCAATGGCCGGAGCTGTTGTTTTACCTCGAAGGAGAAAAGGGGGAGACCTGCATACTCACCTGCCCGGCTGACTGTTATTGGCAAACAAATGCCCCCAAGCATGGCCATGCCGTATTCAAACTCATGGGACAACTGCCCCATTGGCCGGCCCAGAGCATTCTGGGGCTTCCGCTGTTCAATCCCTACTATGTAGTGTTCCGTCGCGATCTGGGAGCGAGCGGCACGGTTCGCTTTGCCCGTAAGAAAAATGTTTCCAAGCCGGCAGTCCCCTAAGGAGAGTCATGAACAGATTGACCAGTCCAAGACTGCTGTTAACGCCTCTGAAAGCAGAGGATAAAGGCTTGTTCACCGGCCTTTATCGCGATCCTCAAGTCATGTCTTTTATCGCAACTGAGCTCAGTGAAACAGAGGCCGAAAGACGATTTACCCATACCCTGACAGCCAACAACAAGTTGCTGCCCCGAACATATTGTTGGTGTATCAAAACCCGCAGGCAGCTCCCGATAGGCATACTGGGCCTCAGCCGATACGGACGAGTGGGCGAAATAGGCATTTTGTTGCGCCCACAGGCTCAGGGACAAGGTTATGCCAAGGAGCTACTGCACCTGATGCAGCAGCGACTCTCAAGCGAAGCGACCCTCGATGAGCTGCTGCTTCGTACTCATAAAAAGAACGAACCGATGAAAAAAGTCGCCTTGGCTATGGGGTTTAAGCCAGTCATGGCCGAGCCTGAGCACTCCCGCTTGATGTCATTTCTGTGGCAGACCAGCAATAGCGCTTTAAAAAATAATAAACATTGATAACATTAGAAAAACAATTAAAGAGGCCAAATCAATGCAAGGCTCTATCACCTGTGTCGGCGTCGGTATGATGCTGGGGGCTCACCTGAGTCCAGTCAGCCTTAGTCATATTGAGCAGGCCGATATAGTGTTTTGTGGAGTATCCGACCCTCTGGTCGAACTCTGGCTTAAGGAACTCAATGCCAATGTCCGCTCGCTACAGCCTTGCTATGCTCACGGAAAATCCCGCCATCTCAGCTATCGGGAGATGGTCGATACCATGCTAAGTGAAGTTCGTTTGGGTAAAAAAGTGGTCGGTGCCTTCTATGGACATCCCGGCGTGTTTGCCAAAGCGCCTCACCAGGCAGTGACCATTGCCAGGAATGAAGGCTTTGAGGCGCAGATGCTGCCAGGCATATCCGCTGCCGATTGCCTCTATGCCGACCTTGGCATAGATCCCGGTCAAAATGGTTGCCAGCACTTTGAAGCAACCCAATTCATGCTCTACCACAGGCGAGTCGATCCAACTGCCACTCTGATCCTGTGGCAGATAGGCCTGGCAGGCGATCTCGACATGGGGCTGACAATCACAGACGCCAAGAATCGGCAACTCTTGTTGGAAGAACTCTATCGGCTCTACAGTCCAGAGCACTCCTGCTGGCTTTATGAAGCCGCCACCACGGCGCTGGCCTCACCCAGAAGAGAAGCCATAAAACTGCGCGAGCTTGTAGAGGCCACTTTGGCGCTCCATACCACTTTGGTGATCCCTCCTGCTGCAAAACCCGAACCTAACTTAGAAATGCGAGCACGCCTTGCGGCATTGGGTAGCAAGGCGCCCTTGTATCATCAACCCGAGGAGAGTGTATGAGTAAAGTGATTAACCTGCTAGCCCGACTGGGCGCCGACCCGAGCCTGCAAGCCCCGGAGGCGCTGGATAAAGCCCTGACTGAAGCCGGGGTATCCGCCGAAATAGCCACGGCCATCAAAGATAAAGATCTGCTGCAGTTGAAGGCCGAGCTGGATCTTTGCCCGGACGTATTCTGTATATTTTTCCCGGCCGAAGATGAACCGGAAAAAGACGAGCAGGAAGATGACGAAGAGAATCAAGCTTCACAGCTACAAGCTGTGGCCAGCTAGACAGCACCTGAGGCTCAGCGGCAGGCGGCTCATTTGCGCCCTGCTGTGCCTGATAGCAAGCACTGCGGCCCAAGGCTCGGACGAACTCGGAGAAGCGCTGCAACGCAGCGACGAAATCCGCTCGAGTTCGCCCGGGCAGTTCAGCGCCATGCTCAGAAAGCTGGAGCTGCGCCGTACCGATATGTCTGCTGCCGAGCAGGACTACCTGTCTTACCTGCTCGCCTACGAGCACTCCTTCAACGGCCGCTTGGAAAAAGCCCGCAGTATCTATCAGGAGCTGGTGCAATCTAGCGCTGTGCTCGAAATCCGCTTTCGGGCGCTGACCTCTTTGGTCAATACCAATGCCATCAAGCGCGAGTGGAGCCAAGGTGCCGAAAACCTGCGACAAACCCTGCAACTCTTGCCACAAATCAAGGACGACGGCTTCTATGTTCATGGTCTGGCGGTAGCTGCGGTTTTCTACAACCTTCTGGGGCAGTATCAACAAGGGCTGCACTTTGCCACCAGGCTCAGGGAAAAGGGCCACAATGATGGTCGCAGCCTCTGTTTTGCCGACCAACTCAGCCTGCAGGCGCTGTTTGGCTTGAAGCGTATTGAAGCCACTGACAGAGCTTTTGCCCAAGCCTTGAATATCTGCCGGGAAGCCAATGAACCCGTGGGCGCCAGCGCTATACTCAGTTACCAGGCAGAGCTGTATATCAATGAGGGCAAACCACAGCAGGCGCTGGAGCTTTTGTTACATCAGCTTCCCCAAATGGAGTCGACTCGCTATGCCCCTATGATTGCCAGCTATTATTCGCTGCTTGCCGAAGCTTATTGGCGCACAGATGAACCAGAACTCGCCAAAGAGTTTGCCATCCAAGCCGTGGCAGGCGGTGCCGAAGCCGGCAAGGGCGACCCCAGTATCCGAGCCTTTCGGGTGCTGTATCAGTATTACTGGCAAAGCGGCGACCTTGATGCGGCGTTGGATGCCTATATACAGTATTCCGAAGCCGATAAAGCCTTTCTCGACGAGATCAGAGCCAAGACCCTGGCATTCCAGTTGGCGGAACACCAAAGCGTGGAGCAAAAAAACCGTATCGCACTGCTGGATGAACAGAACAAGCTGCTCAAGGTCAAACAACAGTTGGCCGAGACAGAGTCCCACAACCACAAGCTGCTGATAGCGGCACTTTTCTGTGTCATCACTTTGCTGCTTACATGGGGATACCAATCCTGGAAAACCCAGAAACGGTTACGGGAGCTGGCCGAGTTTGATTGCCTCACCGGGATTTTCAGCCGCGGGCATTTCACTCAGGTCGGGCTCAGCGCGCTGGAATACTGCAAGCTGCAGCAACTGCCGGTGAGTTGCATCATGCTGGATTTGGATAATTTCAAACGTATCAACGACACCAAAGGTCACAAGACCGGAGACTGGGCGCTGAGGGAAGTGGCCCGTATCGCCCGAAACCTATGTAACGGCAAGGAAATACTAGGGCGCATTGGTGGCGAAGAGTTTTGCTTGTTGATGCCTGAGACCCGTATCGACAAGGCGATAGCCTTTGCCGAAATTCTGCGGGAATTATTGGAGCAGGTCGATACCTCGGATTCGGGCCACAGCTTTACCTTGACCGCCAGCTTTGGGGTCTCTGAAGCTGCAATTTCGGGCTATCAGTTGGAGGCGCTCTTGGCAGATACCGACAAGGCCATGTACCAGGCCAAGAAAAATGGTCGCAACCAGGTGTGCAGTGCTGCCGATATCCCCTGAATTCGGGTGGAAAAAACAGGGCAAAACAGCATATTGGTGTTTTTTTTGACACCAATGCCAAAGTATAATGCGGCTTTATAGCGACGATGGAAACCTGCCATGCTGGCTTTTATCAAAGAAGAAATATCACTGCTTATCGCCTTGATTACCTTGTTATTCTTTAAGACAGGTGGCGCTGAGTATCTGGCGGACGGAACTCCGCTCGCCGTTTATATCCCGCTGTCGATATTGCTGCTTGTGGTAGTGATCTGGACCATTTTCGGAGTCGTGCGCCATTCAGATATTCTGGCTATTCGACTGGGCGATCCCTATGGCACCCTGATCCTCACCCTGTCGGTGATCTCATTGGAAGTGGTGATGATCTCCTCTGTGATGCTGACAGGTGACTCCAACCCAACCCTGGCCCGAGACACCATGTTTGCCGTGGTGATGATCATCTCTACCGGCCTGGTGGGGCTGACGCTGCTGCTGGGCGGTTGGCGTTATCATACCCAGCAATTCAATCTCGATGGGGTAAAATCCTACCTGGTCGCCATTATCCCGCTGGCCCTGGTGTGTCTGGTGCTGCCCAATTTTACCGAAGGCGGCAGCATAGGCGGCCTATCGGTTTCCATGTCCTGGATGCTTGGCTTGGTGTCGATAATGCTCTACGGCATCTTCCTGGTGATCCAAACCAAGAGCCATAGCCACTTTTTTGTTGATGCCGACCACCTGGATGATGAGCACCATCATCATGCCTCCAGCCACTCCAACCTCTACCACGGAGTGCTGTTGCTCATCTGCCTGGTAACCGTAATGCTGCTGGCCAAGACCCTGGCCATGCCCATCAACTACAGCATTACCACTCTGGGCGCACCGGCGAGCCTGGGTGGCTTCCTGGTAGCCTGTATTATTCTGGCGCCGGAAGCCGTAGGGGCCATAAAAGCCGCGCTCAATAATCAGTTGCAAAGAGCGATGAATCTCTATTTTGGTTCTGTGCTGGCCACCATAGCCCTGACCGTACCTGCCGTACTTCTGGTGGGCAGTATTGCCGGTGAAGAGGTCAGGCTGGGGCTCAGTCCCGCAGATATGGTACTGCTGGTGACCACGCTGATGGTTTGTAAGGTGAGTTTCAGCAGTGGCCGCACCCATGCACTGCACGGGGCGACTCACTTGGTGTTGTTTGTGGTCTATCTGTTCTTGATGTTTGAATAATCATTCGCGGATGTTGGCCATGAAAAACACATCCACATATTCGCCATCACGGAAGGCATAGTCCCGCGCCTCGCCCTCAATCACAAAGCCATGGCGTTTGTAGAGCGCTATGGCGGCGTGATTGTCGGTATAAACCGTCAGCTCAAGGCGTCTCACCGCCAACCAGTTATGGGCCAAATCCACCGCGGCTGCCAACAGCGTAGAACCCACGCCGATACCGCGGCACTCTTCACTCACCGCCATCCCCAGATCGGCCACATGCTTACGTCTGGGGTTGGTTTGTACCTGTAAGGAGAGCTGACCGGCCACCTCCCCTTGCCACTCTGCGACCAGTGAATAATAACCATCCGGCAGTTCGCCCAGGCGCTTATACCACTTCTCGAGTGACGGAAAAGGCTGCTGCAAGGTGCCGGCATAACAGCTGGGCTGAGTAAATAGCGCCCGTATTGCCGGAATATCCGCGTGCTCGCTGTGGCGCACCACCACCTCTTGTTGTGACTGACTCACCTTGGGTTCAAACTCTGTTACCTGCACTCTGTTGTTCTCCTTAACTAAAAGCCGCCAAGCCTGTCTGGGCCCGTCCCAGGATCAAGGCATGAATATCATGGGTCCCCTCATAGGTATTGACCGCTTCCAGGTTCATCAGATGCCGGATGACATGAAACTCGTCACTGATACCATTACCACCGTGAATGTCCCTGGCCTGGCGAGCGATTTCGAGCGCCTTGCCGCAGGAGTTACGCTTGATTAACGAGATGGCCTCGATAGCCAAACTGTCCTGATCCAGCAAGCGACCGGCCTGCAAGCAGGCAAACAGCGCCGTGGTGATCTCTGTCTGCATGTCCACCAGCTTTTTCTGGATCAGCTGATTGGCCGCCAGTGGCCTGCCGAACTGGACTCGGTCCAGACTGTATTGCCGCGCGGCATGCCAGCAAAACTCGGCCGCGCCCAAGGCGCCCCAGGCGATGCCGTATCTGGCCTTGTTGAGACAGCCAAAGGGCCCCTTGAGCCCCTCGACATTGGGAAGCAGAGCATCGACACCCACTTCAACCCCGTCCAGCACGATTTCGCCGGTTATCGAGGCCCTGAGAGAGAACTTGCCCTCTATCTTGGGCGCCGACAGCCCAGGGGTGCCCTTTTCCACTAAAAAGCCACGAATGACCCCATCAAGCTTGGCCCAAACCAGGAAGAGATCGGCAATCGGTGAATTGGTGATCCACATCTTGTTGCCATAGAGCCGATACCCTCCCGGTATGGCTTCGGCGCGAGTCTTCATGCCGCCGGGATCTGAACCTACATCCGGCTCGGTCAGGCCAAAACAGCCAATCAGCTCACCCCGTGCCAGCCTTGGCAGGTATTTCTGTTTCTGCTCTTCACTGCCGTAGGCAAAAATCGGATGCATCACCAAAGAGGACTGCACACTCATGGCCGAACGATAACCACTGTCGACCCGCTCTATCTCCCGGGCAATTAGGCCATAGCTGACATAGTTGACCCCGGCGCCGCCATATTCAGTCGGCAGAGTCGCCCCGAGTAACCCCAGAGCACCGAGCTCTGTCATGATCTCGGGATCAAAGTATTGCTCGCGATTTGCCTGCAGGATCCTGGGTTGCAACTTGCTTTGGGCATATTCATGCACAGTGTCACGGATCATCCTTTCTTCCGGCTGCAACAGACTGTCAAACTGCAAGGGATCTTGCCAATCGAAGGGATTACGGGCCATAGCTTTGTCCTTTTTTTCAGCTGATTTTCATCATGCTACCTCAGTCCCGGATGTCTGCCCAGAGCTGAAACCTCTGCCAAACAAAGATTACGTCTGTATCAAATTGCAACCTTTATGAAAGAAATCTCTGAATTTGCGCCGGACAAATGCTAATCTTCTGCACAATCTTGGTCATAGTTATTACTGATATTTCCGGTATTCATGTCTGTACGGCTCTGTTTATTCATTATCAGCCTCTTTTCTCTCAGCGCCTGGGCCCATCCCTATTGCGAGGAGAGAGAGTGCATACCTGTTGGTGAATGGGATCTTGGACTGGCTTTGGGTTACGGCCAAAAGAGCAACCCCTTGCGCCATCAGGACGATATTCCCCTCTATGTGATCCCCAGTATTGCCTACTATGGTGAGAACTGGTTTTTTGACAACGGTAATCTGGGACTGACCCTGGCGGAGTCGGAAAACTACACCATCAACCTGGTGACGGCTTACAGCAGAGAGCGGGCTTTTTTCTACCGCTGGGATCCCAGCAATGTGTTTACCTTCAGTGGCGGATCTCAAGTCTCCATTACTCCGGAGAGCCGCGCCGCGCCGGTAATGTTAATGCAAAGCAGTGAACCACCAAAAGTTTTTAACGAATTAGAGGACAGGCACTTTACATTTCTTGGCGGAGCCGAGGCTTTTATTTACACTCGATACGGTATACTGAATCTTTCGCTTACACATGATATGTTCAATGTTCACCGGGGCACTGAAGCCAAAGCCAGATGGTTATATCATCTGACATTGGAACGCTGGAAACTGGAGTTTGCCCTGAACATAGAATGGAAGAGTAAAGAAATAGTCGACTATTACTTTGGCGTAAGACCAAGCGAGAATGCCTATTGGAGTCAGGCGTACCAGGGGAGTTCAGGCTTTAACCGCGGACTGGAGTTTACCGGTCGCTATAGCCTCAACGAGGACTGGGATCTTGTATTAGGACTGCGTTATACCCAACTTGCCGATGAAATAGCCAAGAGCCCTCTGCTGGATGAAGATGATGTCAGAGCTTTTTTCATTGGTGCTGCCTATAGGTTTTAAAACAAGGTGCGCTTAGCAAAAGGCTGGTGTTGGCTGTTCCCGCTGCTGATGTTGTCAATGATATTTGCAGCCAAGGTACAGGCCGAACCAGATAATAATAATCAAGAAGCCAAGCTGGCTATCACACCACAGCTCTGTATTCTCAAGAGTGAAGAGGACACCTGTTCGCTTGACGTCAGTTTAAGCTGGAGTAATACAAACGGTGCGGTTTGTATCCTTTCTGATTACGAAGGGTTACAACGTTGGTGCAGTGAAACTGAAGATGTGCACAGCCTCACATTCCGACTCACAACCAGTGAGGACATTCACTTTGTCATGGTAGATAAAGACACATGGCAAACCTTAGCCGGCGTTTACTTTAGAACTACGCCCGTGTCTGACACCAGCGTCAGGCGAAGATATCGTAACCCTTGGAGTTTATTCTGATGACCTCAGCGCAATCGACTCACCGAGTTTTATTGGTGGAAGACGACATTCGTCTTGCCAACCTTATTGTGGATTATCTCAAGTCCCATGGCATGCATGTAGAAGTTGAGCGCCGCGGTGACACAGTACTGACCAGACTGCTTAACTACAAACCGGACATTATCCTGTTGGACATCATGCTGCCGGGGATGGATGGACTGACATTATGTGAAAAGCTGCCGGATTACTTTGCCGGCCCTATCCTGCTGATGAGCGCACTTGGCTCCAATGAAGATCAAATCAAGGGCCTGGAACTGGGCGCAGATGACTATGTGGTTAAACCGGTTGACCCGGCACTCCTGGTCGCGCGGATCAACAATCTGCTGAGACGTCATACCAAGCCACCTATGGCAGAATCCCATTGCCTGAGCTTTGGCAAGCTGAGCATAGATCCTCACACTCAGGCTATCCGTTTGGGCGAGAAAGAGGTCGATCTCACCAGTCACGAATTTGAACTCCTGTGGCTGCTGGCATCCCAGGCCGGCCAGGTGCTTAGCCGCCAGTATATCTACCAATGCCTGCTGAATATCGATTTCGACGGTAAGGATCGCAAGATAGACGTGCGCATTTCCCGCCTGCGCAAGAAGCTGGGCGATAACATAGAAACACCGTTCAGGATCAAGACGGTCTGGGGCCAGGGATATCTATTTGCTCCCGAGGCCTGGAACAGCTGATCCTCTTTTAGGTTACCGCGTGAAACGCCTCTTCATCAGTTTGTACCTGCTGATCAGCCTGAGTTTTCTCGGGCTGGGATGGACCCTCGACGCCCTCTGGCAGCAACACGATGACGAGGCGGAACTGTTGGCCGATGCGCCTTTGATGGCGATGGCGGCCATGCTGAAGCCCATGCCCCCAGAGCAGCGGCAACAGGCGATTGCCGCCGCCAATGTCAATGCCACTTACCCGCTGCGTCTGTTCAGTGCCGACAAGATCACCCTGGCCGACGATGGCGAGTTGGCTCCCGGTGAAGTCTTCACCACCCTGACCAACTCTGGCAAGCAGATGCAGTTTATCCGTCTGGATCAACAGGTGCTGATGACAGGCCCAATAGATACAGACCCCAGAGCCAGTCTGCGCGGCCTGTTCACTTTGTTCTTCTATCTATCTCTGGCCGGGGTTGCCCTGGTTTGGGTCTGGCCGCTGTCACGGGATCTCAAAGTGCTGAAACAAGCCACCCAGGCACTTGGTCAGGCCAAATGGGATACCCGTATCAAGCTGTCACCCCGCTCTCAGGTAAAACCCCTGGCGCACACCTTCAATGAGATGGCGCGACATATCGGTGCTCTTATCGACAACCAGCGCCACCTGGCCAATGCTGTCTCCCACGAGATCCGCACGCCGCTGGCCAGGCTCAAGTTTGCCCTGGCGCTGATCCCCAACTATTGCCGTGAAGGCGCCGATGAAGCGGCCAGAGCCGACTTTATTGCCGGCATGACAGAAGATGTCAAAGAGATGGAATCCTTGCTGCAGGAGATGCTCACCTACGCCAGCCTTGAGTCGGCCCAAACAGGGCTGAGACAGGAGAGCTGCGATCTCACCGCCCTCTGCCGCCAAGTGATAGACAGACTGCAGAGCCTGAGCCCGATTCCGATAACCCTGGATAGCTCAGTCGCCAAACTGCCCTTCACCTGTGAACCGGCCTTGATTGAAAGAGCGCTGCAAAACCTGCTCACCAACGCCCAGCGCTTTGCCGAAAGCCAAATTCTGGTGACTCTGAATGAGGAAAAAGACAGGGTAACTATCGAGGTTAAAGACGATGGTGAAGGGATCCCAGAAGAGGAACAGCACAAGATTTTCGAGCCCTTTGTCCGCAGCGATACCTCACGCAACAGCAATAAAGGCTTTGGGTTGGGGCTGGCAATTATCAAGCGCATAGTCGAGCGCCATCACGGCGAAATCCTGCTGTTCAGCCGCCCCGGGGAAACCCGTTTTTGCATCGGCCTGCCCAAGCGGGAATTCAATCGAGACTGAAATCGCTGAAGTCCAGAGGCTCGTCTTCGTCGCCTTGGGCATCAAAGTCCAGGCTGTGATTCAATTGCAGCTCTTCCTCCTTGAGCTGTTCCCTGCGCGCCTTTATCTGCGCCAGTTGCCAGCGCCTTTTGCGCGCCTTGCACAGGCGAATGACATCCAACTTACGGGCATCAGAAAAGTTGAGCCAATCGAACCTCTCTTCGCGGTTCCGAAAACAACCTTTGCAATAGCCCTTGGCATCTGTCTGGCAGACACCGATACAAGGGCTGGGG
The DNA here is from genome assembly GCF_043103185.1 of Shewanella sp. YQ_9. Taxonomy (NCBI): domain Bacteria; kingdom Pseudomonadati; phylum Pseudomonadota; class Gammaproteobacteria; order Alteromonadales; family Shewanellaceae; genus Shewanella; species Shewanella sp. YQ_9. The sequence goes on along the minus strand of NZ_JBICJO010000011.1, from coordinate 95,673 downwards.
ATATCAAAAAAGACCAGTTGTTCCATAGGGGCGTAAATGCAGGCTCTCTCTGACGGCTGAACCTTAGGTATATCATCTCATTCTTAAAAAGGCGATTTTTTATCCACTTCTTGCAACGACGGCTGCTTTGGCACAAAGTCACAGGGTAAGGTATATCCCTTCACGGAGGACAAGCGATGAAATTCAGGACACTCTTGCTGCTGTTACCCCTGCTGCTGACAGCCTGCGCCCAGCAGCCGAAACAAGACTACGACCCAGGATACAGCTTCGCCAAGCTACAAAAGTTCACCCCCCTGCCGATTTCCAGCAGTGATGATCCCCTGAGCGCCGAGCGGATCAATCAGGCGATTGTCGACACGCTGAAAAGCAAACAATTTATCGAAGTCACCGAGTCGGCGGACTTCAAGGTTTCCTTTGCCTTTCGCACAACAGATAAGCCGAAAGACAAGGGCCTCTCCATCGGCCTTGGCAGCGGCACCTGGGGATCTGGCGGTGGCATAGGCGTGGGCACCAGTGTGGGTGTACCTCTGGGAGCCGATGCCAAACTCCAGACCATACAAATCGATATCATAGAGGCCACCAGCAACCGCCTCATCTGGCGCGGCAGCGATCAGTTCAGCTTCAGCGATGGCGGCGAAGGTAAGGCTCAGGCAACCCGGGAAACCGTGATGCGGATCCTGAGCCAGTTTCCGCCTCAACCGTGAGCCATCACAGTGCGGCCGTTGGCCCATTGACGCAGGGCATTGAGCTTTTCGGCCATCACCACAGATAAGGGGCGGGTCCGACTCAGGGCATCGAGCAGCCAGGCCTGATTGGCCTCCTGCCCCGCTGCCCTCGCAGCATAACGGGCAGAAATAACCGCCTGCTCTATCTCGGCGCCGGAGAAACCTTCACTGGCGCTTGCCAGACTCGCCAATTCCAGCGCGGCCGGATCGATATTGCGCTTGCGGCAGTGGATGCGGAAGATCTCCTCCCGGGTGGAGCTGTCCGGCAGGTCGACAAAAAAGATCTCATCCAGGCGTCCCTTACGCAGCAGCTCGGGGGGCAACGCGCTGATATCGTTGGCAGTCGCCACCATAAAGACTTCGGACTTGCGCTCTGCCATCCAGGTCAGCAGGGTGCCGAGGATCCGCTTTGAGGTGCCTTCATCGCTGTTACTGCTGCCCAGCCCTTTTTCAATTTCATCTATCCAGAGTACGCAGGGCGCCATCAATTCGGCCATCTCCAGCGCTTTCTTGAGGTTGCGCTCCGTCTCGCCTATGTACTTATTGTAGAGTCCGGCCATATCCAGGCGCAGTAAAGGCCGCTGCCAGATCCCGGCCACCGCCTTGGCCGCCAGGCTCTTGCCGCTACCCTGCACCCCGAGCAGCATCACGCCCTTGGGCGTATCGAACGATTGCGCATCGCTGCCAAGGCGCCTGTGGTTCAGCCACTCCTTGAGTCTGGAAAGCCCGGCAACATCGGCAAAGTCACAAGTGTCGTATTCAAATTGCAGCACACCTTCCATATCCAAAAGCTCAAACTTGGCCTTGTTGACCACGGGAATATCCGAGTGACACAAGGCACCATCATCCCAGATGGCCTTACGGGCAAGACGTCGTGCATCGGCATGGCTCAGACCACGAAGATTACCGGCAAGCAGTGGGATCACGGCTTCATCGAGACGATTCAATACCCCTTTGGCTCGGGCCAGGCGCGCTTCCTCTATAATGAGGTTTTCCAACTGGGCCTGCCCTGGCATGGAGAGGGAGAAATGAGCGCAGTATCGGCTCAGTTCAGGGGGCACATCAAAGGCGTGGCTGACCATCACCAGGGTGTGCTGCAAGGTTTCGTGCTCAAGGGCAATCTCCTTGATCATTCTCACGTTACGCGGCGCATCGACCACATAGGGGTGAAAGTCACAGAGCACATAGATCCCCTGTTGCTGGCTGGCCTTGATGTGCGCCAGAATATCGGTCGGTTCGGCATTGAATTTCTGCACCCCGACTTCCCTGTCCAGCCGCTTGAGCCCCTGGGTAACACTCCAGCCATACAGGGGCCGCATCAGCACACCGGCCACTCGTTTGAGCAGCTCCAGTACCCTGGGCTCCTCATACGTTTCAATTATCACCAAGGGCGTACCGCCCCTGAGCACCCCGGTTAAGTCTTTGACATCCTGCATTCTGGCTTCCCGCACGATAATAGCGGACTTAAGAATAACAAAGTTTCAACATCCGCCACAGCAGCGCAAGCAGTGATCCAGCGCACAATTTATCAAGCCTTCCGCCCAAGCCGATTGCCAAAGGGTAAACTAGCAAAAAAATCCGCTGCCACAGGCAGCTACAATAACCAAAGGTACCCACACTATGTTAGGCACTCCCCTTAGCCAAGGCGCCGTGCGCGCCATGCTGCTCGGCTGCGGCGAACTGGGCAAAGAAGTTGCGATTGAACTGCAGCGCCTGGGCGTCGAAGTCATTGGCGTCGACCGCTACCCCAATGCCCCTGCCATGCAGGTCAGTCATCGTTTTCATGTGGTGAACATGCTCGATCCCGAGGCGCTGCGCGCCGTCATAGAGCTGGAGAAACCCCATCTGGTCATTCCGGAAATCGAAGCCATAGCCACAGCAACGCTGGCAAAGATGGAGGCCGAAGGCCTGAAGGTAGTACCCACTGCCAGAGCCACCCAGTTGACCATGGACAGAGAAGGCATTCGCCGTCTGGCAGCAGAGACGCTGGGGATCCCCACGTCGCCCTACGTCTTTTGCGACACTGAGACAGAATTCAATCAGGCGGTGGCCCAAATAGGTTTGCCCTGCGTGGTCAAGCCTGTGATGAGCTCATCGGGCAAGGGCCAGAGCGTGATCCGCGAGCAAGCCCAGATAGCCGCGGCCTGGGAGTATGCCCAGCAAGGTGGCCGCGCCGGTCAAGGCCGGGTGATAGTCGAAGGCTTTGTGCCTTTCGACTACGAAATCACCCTGCTCACCATAAGTGCAGTTAACGGCATTCATTTCTGTGCGCCTATAGGCCACAGGCAGGAAGACGGTGACTACCGCGAATCCTGGCAGCCACAGGCCATGAGCCAAGCGGCCCTGGAAAAGGCGCAACAGATAGGCGCCAAAGTGGTTGAGGCGCTCGGCGGCCACGGTTTGTTTGGGGTAGAGCTCTTTATCAAGGGCGATGAAGTCTACTTCTCTGAAGTCTCGCCCCGCCCACACGACACCGGCATGGTGACCCTGATAAGCCAGGATCTGTCCGAGTTTGCCCTGCACGTGCGTGCCATTCTCGGATTGCCGATCGCCAATATCCGCCAGCACGGCCCCAGTGCTTCGGCTGTGGTGCTCAAAGAAGGCGACTCAGACAACCTGCGTTACACAGGCCTTGCAGCAGCGCTGAGCGAAGCCGACACCCAACTGCGACTTTTCGGCAAGCCGGAGATCCATGGTCGCCGCCGTCTGGGAGTTGCCCTGGCAAGGGATCTGGATATTCAAAGCGCCATAGACAAGGCGCTACGCTGCGCCGCCAAAGTAGAAGTGATTTTTTAAAAGAGACCGCCATGAGCCAGCATTTTCAGGGTAAGTATGAAGTGGAACTCAAGTTCCGTTTGAATGAGTCTTGCAGCAAACAACAACTGCTTGAGCACCTCAATGCCATGGAGCATGAGTGCATGTTTGCCGATAATCAGGAGGACGACTGCTACTTCGATACCCCGGATGGTCAACTGGCCGCGGCGGACAAGTCACTGTGCATCCGGGAGATGCAGCCATCCAACAATCTGCTGTGGATCCTCAAGGGCCCGGGAGCAGATTGCTGTGAAGCGGTCAATATCTCGGATGCCGCCAGGGCCCGCAGCATGCTCAGCGCCATGGGCTATGTGCCGGTGCAGCGGCTGCAAAAACGCCGCAGCATCTACTTTATCGGCAAGTGGCATATGACTCTGGACAGCCTGGCGGGACTCGGCGATTTTGCCGAGCTGGCGATCATGACCGACGATAGCGATAAGCTGGAGCAGCTTCGCAGCGAGCTTTGGCAACTGGCGGCCCGGTTCGGGCTGACCCAAGCCATGTTGGAGTCCCGCTCCTATCGGCAACTGTGCAACAGTTAAACTCGGTTAATAGCGTCTAAACCTGGTTAACAGAGTCTCCGCCAATAAAGGCGCGCAGATTGTCCACGGCAATATCCAACAGCTTCTGCCTGGCCTCTAGCGTCGCCCAGGCATTGTGCGGACTTATGCTGACTCCTTTGGCATTGAGCAAGGGGTTATCCGGCATAGGGGGTTCACTGGAGAGCACGTCCACTCCGGCCCGCAACTTGCCCTGATTGAGTGCTGTGGCAAGCGCAGTTTCATCCACCAGCCCGCCACGGGCGGTATTAATCAAAATCACTCCTGGCTTTAACAGCTGCAGCGAGTCTTGATTGATCATCTTCTCGGTCGCCGCTGTCAGCGGGCAGTGCAGCGAGATCACATCGGCTTCACGATACAGCTGCTCCAGTGGCGCCCAGCTGATGCCTTCGGCCAGGTCATGGCGCTCAGTTCGGGTATGCAGCAGCACCCGCATCCCCAGTGACCTGGCTATATTCGCCACTCGCGAGCCTATATCACCATAACCGACAATTCCCATCACCTTGCCCGAGAGTGACATCAGCGGTGACAGAGTAAAACAGAAGTCGGCGCACTGGCTCCAGGCCCCCGCCACCACCGCCTGGTGGTGCTGCGCCACTTGTTGGGTGTGATACAAGAGATGGGCAAAGACCATCTGCGCCACCGCATCCGGACCATAGCCTGGCACATTGGTGACTGTGATGCCAAGGTCGCCGGCGGCCTGTAAATCAACCACATTGGTACCCGTGGCAAGAATGCCTACGTACTTGAGCCCGGGCAGCGCCGCCAGTTGCTGCGCCCCGAGCACAGTCTTGTTGGTGAGCAAAACATCGGCGCCTTCGGCGCGCTGCAGCACAAGCTCCGCCGGGGTTCTGTCATAGACGCTAAACTCCCCAAGCGCCTTGAGTGGCGACCAATCGAGATCGCCAGGATTGAGACAAAAGCCATCCAGAACCACTATTTTTAAGCTCATACTCACCTCTTTGTTACCCCACTCAGAAACGGTATCTTAACCCCAGATTGGCCTGCCCCTGCCACAGGGTATCGCCCCTGATATGCCATAAGCACTGATTGGCATCGCAAAACAGGCTGCTGTCGCTGTTTATCAGGGTCGCATAGCCGCGCACATCGGCAAACAGGGATAGCTGCTCCAGCAGTTGATAATCCAGCCCCAGCCCAAGCCCCATGGAAAAACGGGTTTCGTTGCTGCCAAGCTCGGGACGCAATTGCGTCAAACCGGCACTGGCGGTGACATAGGGCCGCAGCTTGTCTTTGGGAAAATAGAGCGTGCCCCCCAGATGCAGATAATCGACGCTGAGGTCCATCAGCTTGTCAGAGCCCGGGAAACCGCTGCCACTGAGCTCTGTACCCTGATGGGAGTAAAGCAGATACATGTCACCCGGCTCTGACGTCGTCAGCCCCAACATAAAGCCAAAATGACCGGCCTCGGTAATATCCGCACTACTGTTGTTATTAGCCGTGCTTTCGCTGGACCTATAGTCCAGATCATTGCCGCCAAAGCTGTAGCCGCCGAACGGCGCAACAAACACTTCGGCCTGAGCCTGACCGCTCAGGGCCAATAACAAGGGAATTGAATAAGCAAGTTTCATGGCGCTCTCCTTGGGTGAACCCTCTTTAACAGCATGAGCCAACACCCAAGGGCGAGGCTCAGCGCATTCCTCTACTGCTCTTGACCCTGTCGTAAGCCGCCTGAATATCCTGAGCCTTACGCTTGGCCAACTCCATCATCTCTTCCGGTAAGCCCTTGGCTACCAACTTATCCGGATGGTGTTCATTCATCAATTTGCGATAGGCGCGTTTGATGTCCTGATCGCTGGCAGATTCTGACAGCCCCAAGACTTCATAGGCATCGGCAACCGATGGTCTATGATCGCCGGGAGCTTGTTGAAAACGCAGCTCCGCTTGCCAACGCTTGAGCAGTTCATCGAGCTGAAAGCTGCTGAATCCCAGCTCTCTGGCAATCACCTGCAGTATTGCATATTCCTTGTCCTGCAGCTCACCGTCAGATAGGGCAGTCTGGATTTGAATTTCCAGAAACATCTGCTGCACTTCCCGGCGACCAAAGGTGATGCGTCGAAAGCGGCGCAGGCTGGCTTCCAGTTCAAAGTCCGGCTCCTTGCCCTCGCGAAACGCCTGCTGGGCGTCTTTTCGTGCCGTGCCGCTGAGGCGCAGCATATCCATCAGACTGGTGGCCATGCGGATATCGTTTTCGGTCACCCTCCCCGAGGCCTTGGCGATATGCCCCATAACGGCAAAAGTGGTGTTGAAAAACTGTGCCTGCCGACTGCCCCCCGGAAGCCCCTGAGAGGCCGCCATCCGCTTGTCATATAGATGCCCAAGCCAGATCCCCAGCAAGGCGCCGAAGAAACGCCCGAACATAAAGCCAATGACACCGCCGAAAAATTTACCCCAAATACGCATCTGTTATCCCATAGTGCGCCCGTGCTTGGCCGGGCCAATACTCAATCTTGAACTGTCTTGTCTTATCCGGTTGCGGGCTCGTGGTTAAACAGTCCCTTTCGCCTGCCTAAGCTCCAGCTGTTGCAACCTGTCCAGTGTGCCGACATCACACCAGTAACCCGTGAAATGACTGCCACTGATAAGCCCCTGCGCCATCTTTTGCCGCAGCAGCGGCGCCAAGGCAAAATGTGTTTGGGCTACCCCATCGAATAGCTCGGGGCGATATATTCCCACCCCGGAGAAAGTGTACCTGGGCGCGCCCTTGTCACTGACCCGCGAATAGCCGAATGTTTGCGGCAGCAAGGCGAAGTCTCCCTCGGGATGCTGCGCCGGGTTATCCACCAGAAACAGGTGCGCCAGCGTATCTGCAGCCAAATTGGGCAGCTCAGGCATGGCATCGATAAACACATCGCCGTTAATCACTAAAAAAGGCGCGTTGCCAAGTAGCGGCAGAGCCTTTTTGATCCCGCCGCCGGTTTCCAGCGCCTCAATCTCACGGCTGTAATGAATCGTCACGCCAAAACGGCTGCCGTCTCCCAGGCGTTCAATCAGTTTGTCTGCCTGCCAGGCGCAGTTGATCACCAACTCAGTCACGCCCATGGCGGCCAAACGTTCAATGTGATACTCAATCAAGGGCTTACCGGCCACTGTCACCAGAGGTTTAGGCAGCTTGTCGGTCAAGGGGCGCAGACGCTCCCCTCTGCCGGCTGCCAGAATCATCGCCTTCATTTGTGCTCCTGTGCCTCTGCTTGTGGTCGGGACTGTGATTGTGACTCTTGTTGAGTCAGCGGCAATAACCTCTGCCTGACCCAGGAGGAAAGCGCCTGCAACTGAGGATAACGCTCGCAGATATCGGCCACATAGCCGAGTGTAAGCGGTATATCCTTGAGATAACCTGACTTGCCATCTCTGTGGTGCAAACGGGCAAAGATACCCGCCGCCTTCAGGTGTCGCTGCACTCCCATGAGATCGAACCAGCGACTGAAGGTGGCATAATCAACATCTTCGCCAACCAACCCCAGCTCGCGACACTGTTTAAAGAAGGCTTTGAGCAGCGGCTCGACTATCGCATCCGGCCAACGTATATAGCAATCTCTCAGCAACGAGACTGCATCATAGGTCACAGGCCCCAACACGGCATCCTGAAAATCTATTACCCAAAGCTTACCCTCTTTAAGCATCAGATTACGGCTGTGAAAATCCCTGTGCATGCCGACCTGGGGTTGCGCAAGCGCGCTGGCCGTCAAAATAGCAAAGCTTTCAGCCAACATAGTATGCTCAGCATCTGTCAGGGAGACTTGCCAGTGTTTATCCAGCAGCCACTCGCTGAAAATCGCCAGCTCGCGTTCGACAAAGGCCGCATCATAGTCCGGCAAGGGGCCAAGTTCACTTTCCCGCACCGCCGCAATATCCGGCAAAATCGCCAGCGCCTTGAGATACCAGTCACTCACATTGGTTTCGGTCAACTCGGGCAACAACAAGTTATCGCCAAGGTCCTGCTGCAGAATAAAACCCGCTTCCTCATTGAACTCAAGCACCTTGGGCACCCGAATGCCCGCTTGGTGATACGCCCGCGCCAAGGCAATAAAGGGCTTGTTATCCAATAAGTTGGGAGGAGAGTCCGTGACTATGTAATCACAACCATCGACATTGAGACGAAAATAACGCCTGAAGCTGGCATCACCGGAAATCAGCTTGGCTTGCAAGGGCTTACCGAAAAGTTGCTGCAACCAGCACGACATGGAAAGAAATCTGGGATCAGACAAGGTCATCTCATGGCTCTTGACGAAAAATTGCTTTATTATACCGAGGTAAAAAACAGGAAACAGCCAATAAATACAGAGTTTTTTATGGCTGCGTTGCCCGAGGCAGGATGCAACTTTTCCCTCCGAAACTTGTCCAGACAAAGAAATCTAAATAATTGACCTAAGATGCAGATCCGATATTTTCTGGCATTGAGCCTTTTACCTCCCCTGACGCTGGCTGAAACCCTTCCTCAGGAGGGCGGCAACAACGCTCAATGTGTTATCTTGCCTCCGGTTCCCTATCATCAGGATGGGGAGAGCAGCGGCCCTTTGGCCGATCAAAAAATACAGATCCATTCTGACGCCTCTTCGGCGCAATTGGGACGCGAGGCAACCTTCGAAGGCAATGTGACCTTTTCTCAGGCCGGGCGCAAAATTTCCGCCGAAAGAGCCACGGTCAACCAGCAGGAGCAGCAGCTAACCGCTCAGGGCAACCTGGTGTTTCAAGACCCGCTGTTTACCGTGACCGCCGACTCGCTGATGGCGCAGATGCGTTCCAACAACGCCACCCTGGAAGGCGCTCAGTACTGGCTCCACGGCCAGCAAGTTCACGGTGACGCCCAGAAACTGGAAATTACCCAGAACAACAACCTGGTATTGAACAACACCAACTTCACCACTTGCCCACCGGATAATGTCTCCTGGCTGCTGGAAGCCGAGAAGATCAAAATCGACAGCAAGGAAGAGTGGGGGGAGATCTGGGATGCCAAACTCAGAATAGGTGGCGTGCCGGTATTCTATATTCCCTATATGACAGTGCCGGTTTCGGAGAAACGCAAGACAGGTTTCCTGTTCCCCAGCTTCAGTTCCAGCACCACTAACGGGATCGAAATCGCCACCCCGTTTTATTGGAACATAGCGCCTGAGTACGATCTGACCTTTACCCCGCACTATATGTCGTCGCGGGGCTTGTTTACCAAGACAGAATTCCGCTATCTGCTGGGCGATCCCGGCGACCGGCAAACGCCTACCGGCCAGTTCAACCTCGAATATCTGGGCAGCGATAACATGCTCGATGGCAGCCCCAACCGCTATATGTATCACTGGGAGCACAGCGATGCCCTGGATGAAAACTGGCGGGTGCTGGCCAACTATACCGATGTCTCGGACAACAACTACTTCAACGATCTCAAGTCCGATGTCAATCGCGCCACGGACAACCAGTTATCCCGGGTTGGCGAAATCGCCTACTTCACCGACAACTGGGACTTCAGCGCCAGAGTGCAGGACATCAAGGTACTGGGCAAGGAAGAGCGTCCTTATCAGGTGATGCCACAGCTGAACTTCAACTACCGTACCCCTGGGGTGTGGGAAGGCCTGGATTTCAGCTTCGCCTCCGAGATAACCAACTTCCGTCATAAAGAAGATATTTACACCACCGCCAGCCGGGTACATATGGAGCCCAGCATTCGTCTGCCAATCCATGGCCCGGCGGGGTCGCTGACCAGTGAAGTCAAGCTGATGCAAACCAACTACTGGCAGCACAATATTCAGCAGCCCGAGTTGGATGACAGTGTCAGCCGTACCTTACCTCAGGTAAGGGTTCACGGTCAGATAAACTTCGAGCGTTATACCGAATACTTCAACCAGAACTACCGCCAGACGCTGGAGCCCCAGTTCCAATACCTGTATGTTGGCTATGAAGATCAGTCCAATATCGGTCTCTACGACACAGGTGAACTGCAGCAGGACTATTTTGGCCTGTTCCGCGACCGCCGCTTCTCGGGCCTGGACCGTATCGCCGATGCCAACCAATTGACTCTGGGTTTGACCACCCGACTGTTTGATGAGCGTAACCTGGAACAGCTGAAATTCAGCCTGGGCCAGATCATCTACTTCGACGACAGTAAAGTCAGCCTCTATGAGAATGAACTCACCGAGCAGCCGTCCACTTCGGTACTGGCCGCCGAGCTGGATGCCAGAATCTACAAAGACTGGTTTGTCAGCGGTGCTATTCAATACGACACCCGTTACAGCTCCAACAAGAAGAGTGAAGCAACCCTGGACTACCGCCCCGGCCCCAACAAGCTGCTACAGTTCAGCTATCGTTACGTGCCGGATCTGCTCAACAGCAACACCAATGACAGAGTGGATATCTCCCAGGCCGGTGTCCGTACCACCTGGCCAATTACCGACAGCCTCTATTTTGTCGGCAACTGGTATTACGACCTCAAAGAGGAACGTTCGGTGGAAACCTATACCGGCTTCCAGTACGAGTCATGCTGCTGGGCAGTGCGTCTGAGCTACCACTACCGCATCAAGACCAATTACGAGGACGACCTCAAGAATGCAGTGCTCAACGAGCGTGAGATGTTCGAAACCGGCGTCTACCTCAACTTTGTGATCAAAGGCCTCGGCGGCTCAGGCCCGCTGGGGGTCAGCGACATGCTGGATGAAGGTCTGTTCAACTACCGCAAACCACTTTATCTGAGGAATTAATCAAGATTTGTGGTAGATTGCTGAACCTCGGACGGGACAGAGAGTCCAATCTGGACAACCCAGGCCGCTGCCATCGGCGGCCAACGAAACGAAAATGTGGCAAGGATTTTGTGGATGAAACCCTGTAAGAAACTGATTTTTGGATTTTTTGCTCTAGTCATGAGCCAGGCTGCCCTGGCAGCACCACAGCTGCTGGATCGCGTTGCAGTGCAGATCAACGACGGCATAGTGCTGGAAAGCGAAGTCCAGAACATGGTCGACACTGTTAAGGCCAACGCCAAGGCCGCCGGCCAGAGTCTGCCTTCGGATCAGGCGCTGCGCACTCAGGTTATTGAGCGTTTGATCCTGACCCGTCTGCAACTGCAGATGGCTGACCGTATCGGCCTGCATATCGGGGATCTGCAGCTGGACCAAACCATAGAAAACATTGCCAAGCAACAGAACATGACTGTCGCCCAGATGCGCGCCGAAATTGAAGCCGATGGCAGCAGCTTCAGCCAATACCGCGAGCAACTGCGTGAAGAAGTAACCATAGGCGAGATCCAGCGTATTCAAGTACAGCGCCGAATTCAGGTTTCACCCCAGGAAATCAATAACCTGGTGAAACTGATCAAGGAACAGGGCCTGAAAGACGTGGAATACCAGGTTGGCCACATTCTAATTGAAGTGCCTTCCAACCCCACTTCAGAGCAACTGGAAGGAGCCAGCAAGCGTGCCAATGCCGTACTGGAGCGTCTGAAATCCGGTGCCGACTTCCGTGAAACCGCCATTGCTTCTTCCGCCGGTCCCAAGGCGCTGGAAGGCGGTATCTGGGATTACATGAACATCAATGAGATGCCTACCCTGTTTGCCGAAGTGATCACAGATGCCAAGAAAGGCGACATCATAGGCCCTATCAAGAGTGGTGCCGGATTCCATATCATCAAGATCATGGACGCCCGCGGCCTGCAGACCAAAGAAGTCGAGGAAGTCAGAGCCCGCCATATCCTGCTCAAGCCGTCACCGATTCTGTCTGAAGACAGAGCCAAGGCGATGCTGCAACAGTTCCTCAAACAGATCCGCAGCGGCGAAGCCAAGTTTGAAGATCTGGCGCGCCAGTACTCGGAAGATCCCGGTAGTGCTACCAAAGGCGGTGAGCTGGGTTGGGCCGATCCCGGCATTTATGTGCCCGAGTTCGCCCAGACACTCAACAGCCTGAAGCAGGGTGAAATCAGTGAGCCGTTCCGTTCAACTCATGGCTGGCACATCACTCAGCTGGAAGAGAGACGCAAAACAGATGCCACAGATCAGTTCAACACCAACCGTGCGCATCAGTTGATCTTCCGCCGCAAATTCAACGAAGAGTTACAAAACTGGCTGGACGAAATGCGGGCCGACGCATACATTGAACTCTTCGACCCAGAAACTGACAGAGGTTAAGTCGCTTGGACATTAAACGTATTGCCATTACCCCCGGAGAGCCTGCCGGCATAGGTCCGGATCTGGTAGTACAGCTGGCGCAGCGCGACTGGCCGGCCGAGCTGGTTGTGTGCGCGGATCCTGCCTTGTTGCAGGCGCGCGCCAAAATGCTGGGGCTCAGTCTCCAGCTCAAGCCTTATCAGCCAAGCCAAGCGGCCAAGCCACAGCAAGCCGGTAGTTTGACCATAGTGCCCTTCCCCATGGCCTGTGAGCCTCGCTGCGGCGTGCTCAATGAGCAAAACAGCGCCTATGTGGTCGACACCCTGCGTTATGCGGGTGAGAAGAATATGAACGGCGAGTTTGATGCCGTGGTGACAGGTCCGGTACACAAGGGCATTATCAATCAGGCCGGGATCCCCTTCTCCGGCCATACCGAATTCTTTGCCCATCAGGCCGGTTGCCAGGATGTGGTGATGATGCTCGCCTGCCCCGGTCTGCAGGTAGCCCTGGTGACCACTCACATTCCACTGGCTTACGTCTCCAAGGCGATCACCCGTGAACGCCTGCATCAGATCATCAGGATACTGCACCAGGATCTGGTGAATAAGTTTGCCCTGGACAACCCCAAGATTTATGTCTGTGGCCTCAACCCCCATGCCGGTGAAGATGGCCACCTGGGACGGGAAGAGCTGGATGTAATCATCCCGGCGCTGAACGAGCTCAGAGAGCAGGAACAGATGCGTATCATAGGCCCTCTACCTGCCGATACCCTGTTCCAACCCAAGTATCTGCAAGACGCCGATGTGGTGCTGGCCATGTACCACGACCAGGGCCTGCCTGTGCTCAAGTCACAGGGCTTTGGCAAGTCGGTAAACATCACTCTGGGCCTGCCCTATATCCGCACTTCGGTGGATCACGGCACGGCGCTGGAACTCGCAGGCACAGGCAAGGCCGATATCGGCAGCTTCGTCTGTGCACTCAACAAGGCCATAGAACTGGCCGGCAAAAACTGATCCAACTGAGTATCAATGAGCAATAAAGTACACTTAGGCCATACCGCCAGAAAACGTTTCGGACAAAACTTCCTGACCGATGACAATGTGATCAACCGTATTGTGGCGGCCATCGCCCCGGATAATGAGCATGTCATGGTCGAAATCGGCCCGGGTCTGGCGGCCCTGACCGAACCTGTGGCCAGTGCCATAGACAAGCTGACCGTGGTCGAGCTGGACAGAGATCTGGTAGAACGCCTGAAGCAGCATCCTGTGCTGAAAGACAAGCTGGAAATTCATCAGGGCGATGCCCTGCAGTTTGACTTCAACAAACTCATGGTCGAGGGCAAGAAGCTCAAGGTCTTTGGTAACCTGCCATACAATATCTCCACACCGCTGATGTTCCATCTGTTCGAATATGCCGAGCAGATCACCAACATGCACTTTATGTTGCAAAAAGAGGTGGTGTTGCGGCTTTCAGCCAGCCCGGGCAGCAAGGCCTATGGCCGCCTGACTGTCATGGCCCAATACTATTGCCAGGTAGTGCCGGTACTGGAAGTGCCTCCGGGCAGCTTCACGCCGCCACCTAAGGTCGATTCCGCCGTGGTGCGTCTGGTACCCTATGAAACCAAACCCTGGCCGGCCAAAGACGTTGCCATGCTCGGCAAAGTAACCAGCACCGCCTTCAACATGCGCCGCAAGACCCTGAGAAATAACCTCAAGGGGCTGCTTGGTGATGCCGATTATGAGAATCTGGGAATCGATCCCGGCCTCAGACCCGAGCAGATCAGTGTCGAGCAGTATGTTGCCATCGCCAACTTGCTGAGCGACCGCCAGGCGTAACACCCGGACGCCGGGCGGCGTCCTTCCTTTCCATCAGAGATTTTGGCCAGGAACTTAAGATGAATCCCCAGAAAAGCCGTATCAGAGTCGAGGTACAGACCCAGTACATAGAACACCAGTCTGCGCCGGATGAAGACAAGTATCTTTTCAGTTACACCATCACCATTATCAATCTGGGTGATGAGGCGGCGACCCTCAAGAGTCGCCACTGGGTGATCACAGATGGCAATGGCCAACAGAGCGAGGTTCAGGGCGCCGGTGTCGTCGGTGAAACCCCGAGGATCAAGCCCAATACCGCCTACCAATACAGCAGCGGCACAGTGCTGGAAACGCCGCTGGGCTTTATGGAAGGCCGTTACCTGATGGAAACCGATGCGGGCGAGAGTTTCTACGCCCAGATCCCTCCTTTCCGCTTGGCCGTACCCGGCCAGGTACACTGATGGGCAGATAACAGTGGCTCACTATTTTGTCGGCGATATTCAGGGCTGTTTCAACGAGTTGCAACGCCTGCTGGAGAAAGTCGATTTCAATCCCTCCAAGGACGAGCTTTGGGCGGTCGGCGATCTGGTCGCCCGCGGTCCGGATTCTCTTTCGACCTTGAGATTCTTCCGCGATCTCGGCGATTCGGCCAAGTCGGTACTGGGTAACCATGATCTGCACCTGCTGGCGGTCAAGGCCGGGCTCAAACGGGTCAAACCCAGCGACAAGCTGCAACCACTGTTGGAAGCCGCTGATATCGACAGTCTCATCGACTGGGTTAGAACCCAGCCCCTGATGCGCGAACTGCCCGAGCACAAACTCATCATGACCCATGCGGGCGTGCCGCCCCAGTGGGATATCCAAACCTTACGCCAGGAAGCGGACGCCGTCAGCCAGGCATTGCAAAGAGCCGACTATTTAGACAGTCTCATCGCCAGGATGTACACAGAAGAGCCGGAAGACTGGTCCGGAGCGCTCAGCGGCCTGCCCAGACTCAGGTACTGTATCAACGCCCTGACCCGGATGCGTTACCTCTATCTCGACGGCACGCTGGATTTCAGCTGCAAGGTGCCGCCGGCCAAATGTGAAGACCCCAATCTCAAACCCTGGTTTTTATTCCCATCCAACACCGCTGACTACACCCGGGTCTTTGGCCATTGGGCCGCCCTGATGGGCAAGGTCCAAGGCGAAAGACTGCAGGCGCTGGACACCGGCTGTTGCTGGGGAGAATACCTGACACTCTGGCACCTGGAATCAGATCAAAAAATTACCCAACCCAGGTTAAAAAAAGGTTAAACTTAGTGGACGTCGGCCGATAACCATCTGGTAACGTGCCCATGAAAACTAAAAGATTTTTCCCAAGAGAAAAACCATAACTTTTTCCGGAGTAGCCTATGAAGTTGAATGTAGCGACCCGAGTCATAGCAGGGTTTGCCGTAGTCACCCTGCTATTGATCCTGCTTGGTGCTGTTTCCTGGTTCACCAACAATGAGCTGAAAAACACCACCGAAGTTCTACAGCAACTGAGTATCCCGGCACTCAAATCAACCGGCGAGCTGGGTGAAACCCTCAGCGAACAGCAAAGGTTGGTTCTGGTGGGTTACCATGTCACCAAGGCCAATAAACTCCCGCCTATCCAACAGCAGTTTGCCAGTCAAAAGCAAAACTTCAAGGCGCAATTTGCCAGTCTGTCAAAGCTGGTACAGCACGAGCCCGGGCTCAAAGAGATCCTGCCCCAGGTAGAGCACAATTATCAAGCCTTTATCAACACCAGCGAACGCATGATGGCCGACCACCTCAGCGCCCTGGAGCAACAGGAAAGCCTCAATAAACAGCGGGATCAGCTGGAAACAACCGCCGATGATGCCGCCAGTCTGCTGCTGGATCTGATGGATCTGGAACAGAGCCAGGACACGACTGAGCGGGAGATTGCCGCTTCCGCCGCCGCTCTGGACAGCAATGTCACCAATGTGATCAGCACTGTTTACGATCTGGTCGCCACCGAAGAGCGCAGCAAGTACGAAATCATAGTCAAAGAACTTAGCTATATCATCAATGAAGCCGAGGCCAAGCTGGAGTACATCAGTCGCCATGGCGCCGGTGTCATCGATGCCGATGTGCTCAGCGAAATGAACAGCGAGCTTGGCAAACTCAGCCAACATCTTAAGGGCAAAAACTCCATTCAGGCCCAGAAAGCGACCCAACTTGAGCTCAAAGCCAGTACTCAAGTAGCGCTGAATCAAGTGGAAACCGACAAGAAGAACGTCAATCAGGCAATGGGGGCTCTTTCCGGTGCCATCGAAACCCTGACCAACGAGATTAACGCCAAAACCCTGGCCAGTATAGACTCGGCCAGTATGCAGACCCTATTGGTGGTGCTTGTGGCGATAGTGGTTGCCATAGCTGTGAGTATTGCCGTGGTGAAACCACTGACCGCCTCACTCAACCGTATCAATCAGGCATTGAACATCCTCGCTTCCGGTGACTTGACCCATAAGCTGGATGACTCTGGTCAGGATGAATTTGCCGAGCTTTCCCGCAACTGCAACCGCCTGATCGACAGTCTCAGAGGTCTTATTCGCGGCATTTTGGATAGATCCAACCAATTGGCAGCCGCCGCCGAACAAACCTCGGCGGTTACCTCACAAACCACTATCGGGATCCAGGAGCAGAAGAGCCAGGTGGATCAAGTGGCAACGGCGACCACAGAGCTGAGCTCCAGTGCCCAGCAGGTATCCCACAGCGCCGACCACGCCCTGAACCAAATTAAACAGGCCGATGAAGAAGCCCAGCATATGCGGATGATTGCCGAAGAAAACCGCCGCACTATAGAAGCGCTGGCCGAAGAAGTCGCCAAGGCGGGGCAAGTGATCAACAAGGTGCATTCCGACAGCGATGCCATAGGCTCGATTCTGGATGTTATTCGCGGCATTGCCGAGCAGACCAATCTACTGGCACTCAACGCCGCCATCGAGGCCGCCAGGGCCGGTGAACAGGGACGCGGCTTTGCCGTTGTGGCCGATGAGGTACGCAACCTCGCATCCCGCACCCAGGAGTCGACCCAGGAGATCCAGCAGATGATCCAGGTGCTGCAAACCGGCACCCAAGAGGCGGTCGCCGTTATGGAACAAGGCCGCGCCCAGGCCAACTCCTGCGTCGCCAAGACAGAGCAAGCCAATCAGGCTCTGGAAGCCATCAGCGAATCTGTTCATCAGGCTTTCGATGCCGGAACCCAAATCGCCAACGCCGCTCAGGAACAGAACCTGGTCAGCCAGCAGGTTTCAGAGAAACTGGAACATATTGCGCTGATATCGGAAGAAACCGCCTCAGGCGCAGATCAGACCGCCCAATCCAGCCACCAGGTAGCGCAACTCGCCGAAGAGTTGCAGGCTTCGGTTGGCGAGTTCAAAGTCTAATCTTAAAACCATCGGCCGTCTCCCCCAGGAGGTTTTGTCGCGGGGACGACGGCCTAGCTCAAAATAGCCAAATAACATTGATTGGGCTTCCGATGACGGATGTTTCATTGCCTGCAGCGGGGATAATGCCGTGAAGAACAGGATGAACGCTGCAAGCAAGGGGCAGGCTAAAATACAGAATGAAGTGACAGGAGCCAGCATTTAATGGTCCCGCTGAACTGATTTATTCTGTGAACGTTATTCACATACCATAGTTGCCTGTTGCTTACATTTTGAGAGTGACTCTGCTTCTGAACTACCACCCATACAAAAATCTAACCTTAACAACTTTTCTTCACTTACTGGCGTTTTGTCCTCTGCTAGCTTCCAATGCCAGTCTTTAATTACGTCAGTTGCTGGCTTTGAAATGGTCTTTTTAGGCACAGAGCTTATGAGAGTGATACTCTCGGTTGAACCGTTTTTATCGACTGTGACCTTAAATACTCCGCAACCAGCTACACCTTTCATTGCTAACTCAACGGGATAGCGAGGCATGAATTCC
The DNA here is from genome assembly GCF_043103185.1 of Shewanella sp. YQ_9. Classification (NCBI taxonomy): domain Bacteria; kingdom Pseudomonadati; phylum Pseudomonadota; class Gammaproteobacteria; order Alteromonadales; family Shewanellaceae; genus Shewanella; species Shewanella sp. YQ_9. Next base: position 77,701 of record NZ_JBICJO010000011.1, on the reverse strand, counting down.
TTATCTCGAAGCCAAGTGCTTTCCGTTTTTGTTGGTTCCAAATAGGTTAATTCTACAGAGGCATAGTTACTGGCAGCGAGTGTTCCAGTAGACAAAAAACAGATGGTGAAAAGTAAATTTTTGTAGTTCATAAAACCTTCCTTAGTGAGTTCACATAAAGGCAAAAACAGCGGTGCGCTCAGCCCGCAGGACAATGCTACCTTTGCTTGTTATGTTTATTTGGTTGCAGACCATGTAACGTTACTTTCTTTAATACCAAGACCCTGTTTGAATTTGACAGGAAACTCTAGGCTAGGTTTGCCAACCCAGCCACGCTCTAAATAGAGATTGTATCCGTCACCGTTCTGTTCATATCGAACGGCTGAAAGCCATATTCCATCCCAATCGCCCAAGAACTCTAAATCTCTAAGGCTTTTGGGGTATACACCATTTCTAAGTTTATGAAGCTCAATTATTGACACCGCGGAAACGAAGTTTTGTGTTCCAAACTTTTCATCAGCCCCCGGCACTTCAAAGTTACACCCGCTCAGGAAGCCTACAAGTACAATAATCGCGATTAATTTCTGCATTAATAAGAGTTCCTTCGATGGATTTTAAACATAACGCTTTAAACAGCGAAAAACACACGCACTTAGGCTGCTTTTTGGCCTGCGGGTGGTTTTCCGATGATTTAACTTGTTATAAGGCAAAGTTGAATACCAAGTACAAAATGAAAAAAAGTATTCCCCATAGCGCCTGCTTAAAAGCCATTTTTGTACCAGTGATTAGCGGAACAAGCTCTGTTCGATACAACGAATAATTCTCAGGCTTCCCAAACAACATCCCAAAGTACTGATCGAAGTAACTTAGTTGATCGCCTATTTCTCGCACAAACTTCCTATTTCCTCCGTGAGCTTTTTGGGTCAGTTCATGTAACTTCAGGCACGCCCTGAACCATAGATAGAAGACTACTGAAAATAGGGACATAAAGATGATCTCAGTCACTTAAGCTTGCCTTATAGACATAATGATTCCCTGTGCAGGTGTCGGCCTCCGTGTTTTCTCGTGGATTAGTTAAACCAGAGCCACACTGTTTGTTAATCCAATAGGCAAACAATCACAGGAGGCCGACATGTCTAAAGCTAACACACTTTTTATCGGGTTGGACGTACACAAGGAGACCACTGACGTGGCCTGGGTTTCTGATAAGTCTGCTGAGACTGTGCATTACCATGGCACAATCCCAACCAACCTGCGTTCATTCGATAAACTCATTAAAAATCAAACAGCCAAGACCAGTAAAATCTGTGTAGCGAAAAATCGAAAAATCAAGCCACCCAATGTAAAACAATAACTTAATCTTCTTTCAGTCTGCGTTCAAGCACCGGTAGTGGATTTGAGTACACTGAGGCCGAAAGATCACCGTGAGTTGCATAGGTTTGATGAAATTGAACCGATTTCACGCAAAAATGCGAGGTTTGAGCCGTGCTAACCCTCCCTCCATGTTTCAGGGGATTTCAACAACTGTGGTTGAGGTAGCGCAGAGTTCAGGCCGTTTGAAAGTACTGACAGCTGGTTGCAAAATGTCGTCGCTTCTCCAAGTGTTCGCCGTAGCAGCTGAGCTCTTGCAAGGAGCCTACCGGTCCACGAAATAGTTTCAAATTCAGTATCATGAGGGATATTCAACCGCGTCAGCAGCCTGGCACTAATCTCGGGGAAATGTCACTCGCTTTCGATGTATGCTGTAACATCGATCTTTATTCGATCTAATTCAGCCAAAATGCTCTTGGCCTGAATAAGCGCATGGACGTTGGGTCCATCCTTCCCCCCTTCTACGTCTATCAGAACGCTGCCGGCGGGCACACTTGATTCGCCATGCCACATGCATTTGCGGCAGGTTTGGAGCGCAGCGGAAAACCAGTCCAACAACATGTGCTTGTTAGGCGGATGTGGCACTAACTAAGCTCGACTCGCGTCTGCGAGTTCAAAATGCGCCATTTGATCTGCATAAGCTTTCTTGAATGCGGGCCGATCAGTTATACGAGTTATATAGGCCTCTGTAGCTGGGCGGTTACCGAAAGCACGCACCAAAGGCACTCGAAGCACATCAGCCATTAATAGATCAGCTACTGTAAACTTATCGGCCACCAACCAATCTCTCTCATTTAGAATAGCTTCAAGTTGATTGAGTCGTGTATTGAGCCATCCAGTTAGATCATTTTCGGTATTGCCAGAAATTGTTAGAAACCACCAAGGTACACTCACCATCTCCACTGAATTCAGTGCGGAAAATATCCATTGGTGCGTGTGCGCTTGCACAATGGAGTCATGCGGCATCAGCTTGTCATTTTTCTGTGCGAGGTGAAGAAGACAAGCTCCACTTTCGAATAGCTGGAGTTCGCCGTCACTCATAAACGGAACTTGCCCAAAAGGCTGGAGGTCAAGGTGATTGGTCTCTCGGCCCTCGAACGGGATCGTTCGCACAGAGTATGGAAATCCAGCCTCCTCACACGCCCATCGCAAGCGCAAATCGCGCACAAATCCCCGCGGACCTTCGGGCACCCAATCTAATGTCCATATGACCAACTCGCTCATTTTTCTAACCTCTCGATAATCCGCATAGACATAATGATTCCCTGTGCAGGTGTCGGCCTTCGTGTTTTCTCGTGGATTAGTTAAACCAGAGCCACACTGTTTGTTGATCCAATAGGCAAACAATCACAGGAGGCCGACATGTCTAAAGCTAACACACTTTTTATCGGGTTGGACGTATACAAGGAGACCACTGACGTGGCCTGGGTTTCTGATAAGTCTGCTGAGACTGTGCATTACCATGGCACAATCCCAACCAACCAACCAACCAACCTGCGTTCATTCGATAAACTCATTAAAAATCAAACAGCCAAGACCAGTAAAATCTGTGCTATCTATGAGGCTGGTCCCTGCGGCGAACACAAGTAATGCGAATAACCAAACTCGCTCGGCTCTATTAAAAAGAGTGCAAGGTCAACCGCCGACACTTACTCGCCAAAGTCCGACTGTCAGGAGTGTCCTTACCGGAGATTTTTTGGGGCTCCGGTAAGGACACTTTTACCTATTTGACAAAGGGAATCATATCAACGCCCGCATTTGCGGCTGGTTGAAGCGAAGCGGAAAACCAGTCCGACAAAATGCGCTTGTTAGTTGCCGATCTCACGTTCTGCCTGCTCGTATGTGCTATATAATTTTCCAACACGGTTAACCAATTTCATACCACCTTTGGTTGCCCTGTCAGTCCAATAATGTCCTTCAAGTTCTTCGACTGGAGACCCGTGTATTTCTAGAGCGAAAGAACCATGATGAATTTCGCTTCTAACACCTTGTAATTCTATTTTTGGCTCATTTCGGTAAACACCAACGAGCTTAAACAGATCTTCATCTTCTTGCTGCTCTATACTATGAGCCACTAACACAGATCTGGATTCCTTTGTCATCAATCTCAGACTAAGAAATGTTAAAGATTGCCTAATTACTGCATACCCATAGATTGGCGCAATTTCTTCACCCGCTTCAGGATTTAGCCAGCTACTCTTTAACTCAACTTTCCACGTACCTCTTAAGTCCGGCCTTTTGACATACCAGCCTCTAAATATCTTCCATGACCACATGTATTTATTAAACAAGGTGACAAATAGAGTTATGACGCCGACAACCGTACCAAATGGCTTTACAAAGTCCGCACTGAGCACAGGCATGCCTTGAAACCAGAGAGCAAGTAACCAAACCGCAATTGTGAGACCAATAAATGATGAAATATGAAGTCTAGTTAGCATTATTCGTAACCTATGTAGTCCCAGGCGTCACTTATAAATTGGTGAGCACTCGCGCGCGTCCATGGCTGTGATCCTCTGAAAAGATATTTAAGTTCATTTACTTCACCCCACTCAGAGCATTTTTCATATGACATAGTATTATCGAAAAGCTCTGCAAGCACATGCCTTACCATTGGCTTGAAAGACTGATATTCAAAACATGAATTTGAAGCATTAAATACTAAGCATTCAATGAGAAAGCTCGGTGCATCTTTTGCCGACTGGATTCCATTTGCCGCCATTTCATTAGATAACTTCTTTAATACTCGAACGACCCTTTTGTACCTTCTAGATGTAGCGTCATTTTTTGAAACACCATTTTGATAGTGTTGCTCTGGCCAATTTTTCACTCTTGGCGGGTCGAGATCATCCGGTATCATTTCGACCCCAGAATGATGATAATTTGCGGTAACGTATCTACGATGCTCGAAAAATGCAGCCACGTCTGACTCTACACGATAAGTGTTTGCCTTTATATCAAATGCTTTACTACCGCGTGTTACAGCAGCCCTTCCAAACCTTGCTACAAGAGCTTCTTCTAGCTCACTTTTAAATGTCGCATATTCATAAGTGGCTGGAACAAAACTTTTTGCAAGCTCCATTTTAACGTTGTCATCAGGGTATTCGGGGAAATAGGTATCAAAACAGAGAACTCCAACATCTACATCGCTATCCTGCCTTACATTGACCCTGTTTCTGTATGAGCCTTGTGTAAACACTTTGATATTTCTATTTTTTAACTTATCGCTCGCTTGAATTGCTTGCCTTATTTGCCTCTCAGCATTTTCAGCTCTCTCTTGCTCCGTTTTACTTGGCCCTTGCGACCAAGTTGTAAATACTGATTCCCAATCCCTACTCACGAATTACTCCATACTTTATTAAGGCAACTAACGCCCGCCACAAATGCGAGCAACTTGTTGCGAGTCGAGCCACGCAGTGGCGTTTTGGTGGCGATTGTTAGGGCAACAAGCTAGAACGGAGCGCATGTTGTCCCTTGATGATAAATCATTTGCCACTGACCGATCGTACTCCGACGCCAGATTGAACACCTATGTGAATAAGTTGGCGATGGATGATCAATTTTTGACATCTTCGCTTTGTATAACAACTGAGCACAGTCCAGGCCAAACATTCGTAACTCATAATTACTTGCGGTTATTTCAGGCGCAACCTCAGTTGGTAAACGCGCCAATACATTTGCCTTCCCAAATCGCAAACCTGAAGCACCAATTTCAATAAAGTCATCAGAGATTAGCTGAACGAGCTCACTCGAAGAACTTCGTACATCAGGCTGGAAAAGATGCTCCTCCAACTCGATTAATATTTCCATCAAGTTTTTCATTGGTGCTCCATATGCCCTAACAGCTATATAGTACGCATGCGCGTTTTAGTCCTCGGAGGAGTGTAAACGCGCATGCGCGGTTTCCAAACCTATTATCTACCAGCTGTATTTTTTAAGCTTATGAATTTAATGCTATTTTCTAAAATGTTACAGAAATAACGCGCAAACTTAGCTGCAAATTTCCGGGATTTTTCCTGGAACGGCAATAATACTGTATAGAAAATCAGTTCTGAGGCGCTTACCATGAGCGCTTCAAACGCTACAATCCAGCCCCTACAACCCAGCTCTACAAAAAGCGTTAAGTAAAGCTATGGCTACCGCACGAGTCCAAACTCTGTTCGTCCCTGAATTCCGCTTAATGCGGAAAAGTGTTGTTGCTTTCGGCCTTGAACTTAAGAAAGTGCTGAATCCAAAGTATTGAATTGGTTATACAATAGCCAGCATTGAATGTTAAAACAATTAGCCAAAGGTCAAGTTTTGACAAAGGCAACAAAACTCTGATTTAGGTTATTTTTGCAACAGAATTGACTGGGTGTTTGCATTATTCTCTGTTTTTGACAGTCATAGTCCCACCTAAGTACAGGCCGAGCTTCCGGCCACGGTGTAGCTAATCACCTGCGGTGCGCCTTTCGCACAGGCGATCCTGTGACACGGCGTGAATACGTCCATGTAGCCTCGACGAAAACGTCCCTGTTTTCGACGGTCACAGTTTCGCCTATGCCTGAAAATGAGGTGTATGCCTGTAGAAATATAGGCAATTTTAAGCAACGTTATTTTTGCAGAATTGCACCAGCTCCCCTTCGGAGCCGCCGCTGGCGTTGTTGCAAATTGGCGTAGCCGAGACAGGGATGTCGAGGCTCGAAGGTCGAGCAAGGATGCGAGTCCTGAGTGTAGCCAATTTGCTTCATAAGCCAGTGGGGATTTCGGCTACGTCGGGGGTCGCTGGGGGTTTGGAAAGGGGGCGAGTCGATACAGCCCCCTTTCCTCGGGTGTGGGGCGAAGCTCCACGACTTTAGGCCGCTGGCACAGCGGCTATCATAGCTCCCAGCTAAAAGTTCCTAAGTTAGTACTGGCCGAGCTTCCGGCCACGGTGTAGCCCATCACCTGCGGTGCGCCTTTCGCACAGGCGATCCTGTGACACGCTGCGAGTACGTCCCAGTAAGCTCTGCCTCGCCATCCCTGGCTCGGAAGGTCACAGTTCCACCTGCGCCTGGAAAATGGGTGTATGTCTGCAAACTCTTCAGATGTTTCAAGCTACTCAGGGCTAACAGGGTCGCACCAATTTCCCCCTCGGTGTCGCCGACAGCCGTTGGCGCAAATAACGTGGTTAAGCAGCAGCCAATCACCTGCGGTGCGCTTTTCGCACAGGCGATCCTGTAACTCGCTGCGAGTACCTCCTTGTAAGCTCTGCCTCGCCATCCCTGGCTCGGAAGGTCACAGTTCCGCCTATGCCTGGAATATGGGCGTATTTCTGTGGGCATATAGGTAGCTTCAAACAAGTTAGTTCTCACAGAATTGCACCAGTCCCCCTCGGTGTCGCCGAAAGCCGTTGGCGCAAATAACGTGGCTGAGGCATGGATGCCGAAGCAGCGACAGTCGAATCAGGGATGAGCGTCTGAATCGGTAGTTATTTGCGCCATTGGGCCGAGGGGCTTTCGACACCGTGTGGGGCGGCAAGGGAGATCCAAGAGGGGATTGCTGTTGATCCCTTCTTGGTCGGGTGTGGGGCGAAGCTCCACGACTTTAGGCCGCTGGCACAGCGGCTATCATAGCGTTCAGCTAAAAGTTCCTAAGTTAGTACTGGCCGAACTTCCGGCCATGGTGTAGCCCATCACCTGCGGTGCGGATAGGCAGGAAGCCTGAATGCAGAGAAGGACAGGACGTCCGGGAACTGCCTTTCGCACAGGCAATCCCGTGACACGGCGAGAGTTGCGCAGCACCATGTTTTCGAGCGCGAACCAAGGATGGAAAGCTGACCATTGTGCATGGAGGCATTTACACCACAACTTCAGGGCGTTCAACAACGGTTCTCGCACACCTGCTGTTCGGAGCAAGAAAACAATGGGTTTCCAAAACCCGAGTGTTATAGCGTTAGATAGCAAAAGCCGGGATTAAACCCGGCTTTTATATCAAGCGAAGAAAGATACTAGCCTCAGCTACCGAGGCGCTCTTTGATGGCTTGAGTGATAATACTGGCACCAAAACCATTGGCTTCGGCCCAGTCGACTATGCTCTTGCCATCGGCTTCCGCCACTTCCAGTTCGGTCTTTGACAAGCGCTTGGCAATAAACTCGCCGGTATCTTCGGCGTTGTTGTGATAGGCTGTGCGCAGCAGGCTTTCGCCGTCACAGGAGATCCCGGAATAGATGTTGCGCAGCTTCATCCGGTTCTCTTTCAGCTTCTTTCGCAGGCGGTTTTTGTCGTTGGATTTGACGTAATCACAGATACTGGCAGCCAGTAGATCTTCGGCTTTAGCAGTTGAGGGGACTGACACTGAGGATACAGCAATCAGCGCAGCAATGGCCACGGGCAACAGACGCATCTGACACTCCTTTTTGTAATTGTTATTAATGCCAAGAGTCCTCAGCAAACGCATCTGCTGAGGACTCTTGGCATAAGGATCGGCTCGTGGCTGGCGCCACTCACGTTTCAGGGTTCAAAAGTCCGTCACAATTTAACATTTTCTCACCATATTGATAAAGCGAAAATCCAACCCATTTACACTATGGCCACTTTCCTCGTAAATTTGCTGCCAACTGCCATCGTCCCATTCGGGAAAGCGAGTGTCCCCTTCCACTTGCAAGTCTATCTCTGTCAGATACAGCGTATCGGCTTGAGGCAGAATTTCCCGGTAGAGCTGGCCGCCGCCTATCACCACTAGTTCTTCGCAGTTTCCGGCCGCTTCCACAGCCTCTTTGAAGGAAGAAACCCGGGTAACACCTTCCGGGGCATAGTCGCTCTGGCGGCTGATCACTATGTTGTGGCGCCCGGGCAGAGGACGACCTATGGATTCGAAAGTCTTACGTCCCATCACCACCGGCTTTCCCAGAGTCATCTGTTTAAAATGACGCAGATCTTCCGGCAGATGCCAGGGCATTTGGTTGTCTTTACCTATGACTCTGTCATGGGCCATGGCGGCAATCATGGCGATGCGCATATACGCTCCTTGTTATTATTGGATTAAATCACCGGGCGGGTACGGAAATACAACAGGCTGGGCATGGCCAGACCGACAGACAAAGCCCCGAGAATAAACACGGTTTTCAGGCCATTGGTGACCACTTGTTCCCACAGCTCGGTACTGAGCTGTGACTGGGCAGTCAATTGCACCAGGGCAATCACAGTGTTGTAGGCATAGGAGCCCGGGATCATAGGGATAATCGCCGCCACGGCATACAGCAGTGGCGGTGCCAGATGACGCTTGGCAAAGGCAATAGTCACCATGCCTATGATGCCGGCAGCGGCAAAGGTGGCCCACTCTATCGGCAAACCAAACTGCAACATCAAGGTCCGTGAGCTGTGGCCTATGGCCCCGGCCAGAGCACAGTAAAGCAGATAACGCCTGGGAACATTGAATAGCATGGCAAAGCCCATGGCGGGAATAGCCGAGAAAAAGGCATCATTCAGCAGTAACAACAGAGTGTCCATCACAGGAAAATCCCCCCAAGCTGCATGGCAATGGTAATGCCTATCACGGAGGAAACTGTCATCAAGGTCGCCTGCCCCCAGCGGGAGATCCCTACATTCATATGACCTTTAACCATATCCGATATCGAGTTGATCATCGGAAAGCCGGGAACAAGCATCAGCACAGAGGCCGCCATCGCCAGCTCTGGGGTTTGGGTCACAGGATAGAGATACCCCAACTGGGCTGCCAAGCTGGTGACAAAGGCGGTCACGGCAAAATTCACCAACACATTGAAGTGACGTTGCGCCATGGCCAGGCGCACAAACATGCCGATGACAGAAGCAAAGAAGGTGAAAAGGCATGCGGCCAGGTCGCCACCGAACAGGTGACAAAAACTGCCGCAGGAGAGGCCTATCATGGGGATAAGCAGCCACTTGGGGTAGGTTTTGGGTTGCAGTCTGGCGAGGCGTTTGCGGACTTCATTGGGGCCATAGAGGCCTTTTTCGGCCAGCAGGCAAATGCGTTGCAACTCGCACACCACTGTCATATTAATGCCGTGCTCACGAATGCGCCGGGTAGTGGTAATACAACGACCGGAAACCAAGCTGGTGAGCACCAGCGAATTGGAGGAGATGGATAGCTCGACACTGGCCAAGCCAAGTGCCCGGCCAAGACGCTGACTGATCTCTTCAACCAGTTCAGATTCAGCGCCGTAGGCCAGCAATAGCTGAGCAACCCGGACGACCTGCCGGGTGATATCGTTTTGGGTATCAGCGTACACAGGTGTTCAGGCTCGCTCAGATATTATCTTTGGTAAATAACCTCAACATCATAATCATCGTCGTCGAAGTCATCGTCGAACTCATCATCATAGTCTTCGTTGAGATCTTCCAGGCTATCCTGATGGTAGTTGTCCCATTTGAACTCAACATCGGCGTCAGGATCTTGCTGTTGCTCTTCCGCCGGCAGACTGCTGATAAAGTCATAGAGCTTTTCTGCCAGTTCCTTGGTGCCTTCACGGGTATAAGCCGAAATGGTATAAACATCCCCTTCCCAGCCCATCTCCTTGACTATGCTGTCGACTCTTTCCTGCAGCTCTTCTTCCAGCAGCAGATCTGTCTTGTTGAACACCAGCCAACGTGGCTTGGAAGCCAGCTTGGGCGAGTATTTTTCAAGCTCTGTGACAATCGCCTTGGCCGCTTCGGCCGGGCTGGTGCCATCGATAGGCTCGATATCCAGGATATGCAGCAATACACGGCAACGCTCAAGGTGCTTGAGGAAGCGAATACCCAGACCGGCACCTTCGGCGGCACCTTCGATCAACCCTGGGATATCTGCCACCACAAAGCTCTGCCCTGGACGTGGGTTTACTACCCCCAGATTAGGAACCAAGGTGGTAAAGGGATAATCGGCCACTTTTGGTGTCGCGCGGGAAACCGCCCGAATAAAGGTCGACTTACCTGCATTTGGCATACCAAGCAGGCCCACATCGGCCAACAGCATCAGCTCAAGACGCAAGCTACGCACTTCACCGGGGGTGCCCAGCGTTTTTTGTCTGGGGGCACGGTTAACACTGCTCTTGAAGCGGGTATTGCCAAGACCGTGGAAACCACCTTTGGCCACCAACAGCTTCTGACCATGCTTGGTCAGGTCTCCGAGCACTTCGTCGGTTTCTTCATCAACCGCACGGGTACCCACAGGTACCTTGAGTACCAAGTCCTGGCCGCCTTTACCGGTACAGTCACGGCCGCGGCCGTTTTCACCGCGCTCGGCCATATGGAAACGCTCAAAACGATAGTCAATCAGGGTGTTGAGGTTTTCGTCGGCTTGCAGATAAACACTGCCACCGTCGCCACCATCGCCACCGTCTGGACCACCATCCGGCACGTACTTTTCACGTCTGAAGCTGACGCAGCCACTGCCACCATCTCCAGCTTCAACTCTGATCACTGCCTCATCGACAAACTTCATACATACTCCTGGCACCACGGAATGGGGCAATTATACTGCCTAACCCTGCAAGGCGCCAAAAAACAGAAACTATGGCTTTCGCCCAAAACAAAAGCCCCACCAATGGCGGGGCTCAAGCAATTCTGGTTTGAAGATTAGTCTTCGATGCTAACGAACTTACGGTTGTTAGGACCTTTAACTTCAAACTTAACTTTGCCGTCAGTCAGGGCAAACAGAGTATGGTCACGACCGATACCTACGTTAACACCTGCGTGGAACTTAGTACCACGTTGACGAACAATGATGTTACCAGCCAGAACTGATTCGCCGCCGAAGCGCTTTACACCAAGACGTTTGCTTTCTGAATCGCGGCCGTTACGAGTAGAACCGCCAGCTTTTTTGTGTGCCATGAGTCAGACTCCTATTAAGCGTTGATAGCAGTGATTTTAACTTCAGTGAACCACTGACGGTGGCCCATTTTCTTCTCGTGGTGCTTACGACGGTTGAACTTTTGGATAGTTACCTTTTCACCACGGCCATGGCTAACAACAGTAGCCACAACTTTACCGCCTGCTACCAGAGGGGTACCTACTTGGACGTTTTCACCATCAGCGATCAGCAGAACTTGATCGAACTCGATAGTCTCACCAGTGGCAACTTCAATTTTTTCCAAACGAACAGTATGGCCTTCAGCAACACGGTGTTGCTTACCACCACTTTGAAAAACAGCGTACATAGCTATTTTACTCCGAAATTCTTAACACGCCGGCTCATCTCTATGAGGCTGGGTGCTACAAAAACTTTAATGACAATGGGCGCGGAGTTTACGCGAAGAATCCTTTACTGGCAAGCCCTAATTGACGAAGAAGAAAAAAAGACCGGATTAACTCGCACATTGATCTCTCTGCTACTGTCTTGTTCATTAATTTTAGGTAAACTTCGGTCTATTAAAATATTTAAGCTTATCGGGAGCTGCCGATTCGGCGTTCCTTCATACCTAGAGTCTACTATGGATTTAACTGCTATCCGTCAGCTGGCTGACGCCGACATGCAAGCCGTCAATCAACTGATCTACAAACAACTCGAATCTGATGTTGCCCTGATCAATCAATTGGGGTTCTACATCATCAACGGTGGCGGCAAGCGTATGCGGCCGTTACTGTCGATTCTGGCGGCCAGATCACTCGACTATAGCGGTGAAGCACACCTGAAGCTGGCTGCTATTATAGAGTTTATTCATACGGCTTCTCTGCTTCACGACGATGTGGTGGATGAATCTACTCTGCGCCGTGGACGGGAAACCGCCAACGCCCTGTTTGGCAACAGTGCCAGCGTGCTGGTCGGCGACTTCCTTTATACCCGCTCTTTCCAGATGATGACAGAGCTGGAGTCGATGAAGGTACTGCAGGTGCTGGCCAACACTACTAACGTACTGGCCGAGGGTGAAGTGCTGCAGTTAATGAACTGCAACGATCCGGATACCACAGAAGCCAGCTATATGCGGGTTATTTACTGCAAGACTGCCAAGTTGTTTGAAGCAGCAACCCGTCTTGCAGGTGTGCTGGCCGGCTGCGACAGCGAAATGGAAACGGCGCTGGCCGACTATGGCAAATACCTGGGCACCGCCTTCCAGTTAACCGATGACCTGCTGGACTATACTGCCGACGCCGAAGAGCTGGGCAAGAACATAGGTGATGACCTAGCCGAAGGTAAACCCACCCTGCCACTCATCTACGCCATCGCCCACGGGACGGAGCCACAGCGGCAGATGATCCGCCAGGCGATTGAACAAGGTGACGGCACCGAGCATATCGAGGCGATAATAGATGCGCTCAACACCTGTGGCGCATTGGAATATACCCAACAAAGGGCCTATGAAGAGTCTGACAAGGCCATAGAAGCCCTTTCGGTGCTGCCTGAGTCCGACTACAAGCAGGCGCTGATAAGCCTGGCCAAAATCGCCGTAGCCCGCAGTCACTGATAGGCTAAAGACGACGGATTAAAACCCATCAGTTGAATTTGTCGTTTAACTCAAGCAAAAAAAGGAGCGCTCAAAGCGCTCCTTTTTGTTTTTTGCTGTGTGGTTTATGGTGTGATTACTGCTCAAACACCAAGTTGTCGTCGCGATAGTCCACCTTGATCGGCTGCCCTGGCAGTAACTCGCCTCTAAGCAGCTTTTGCGCCAGTGGGTTTTCCACCTCTTGCTGCAGTGCCCGCTTCAGCGGCCTTGCACCATACACAGGGTCGAACCCGGCTCTGGCGATAAAGCTCAGAGCGGCATCTGTAATCTCCAGCTCGAACTCTTTTTCTGCCAGACGTTGGCGCAGCGACTCGACCTGAATCGCGGCAATACTCTTGATGTGCTCGCTCTCCAGCGGGTGGAACACCACGGTTTCGTCGATCCGGTTGAGGAACTCGGGGCGGAAGTGGTGCTGCACCACATTCATCACCTGAGCCTTCATCTCATCGTAACTTTGGTGACTGAACTGCTCCTGGATAATGTCGGAACCCAGGTTCGAGGTCATGATCACCACGGCGTTACGGAAGTCAACCGTACGACCCTGACCATCGGTCAGGCGGCCATCATCCAGTACCTGCAGCAGTATGTTGAACACATCCGGGTGTGCCTTTTCCACCTCATCGAGCAGGATCACCGAGTAGGGACGACGGCGCACAGCTTCGGTGAGGTAACCCCCTTCCTCATAACCCACATAGCCCGGAGGCGCCCCGACCAACCTGGAGACTGAGTGTTTCTCCATAAATTCGGACATATCTATCCGCACCATGGCGCTCTCTGTGTCGAACAGGAACTTGGCCAGCGACTTACACAGCTCGGTCTTACCTACCCCGGTGGGGCCGAGGAACAGGAAGGAGCCTATGGGCCGGTTAGGATCGGCCAGACCCGCGCGGCTACGACGAATGGCGTTGGCCACGGCATCGACCGCCTCATCCTGACCTATCACCCGCTCATGCAGCGCCTCTTCCATATGCAACAGTTTTTCCCGCTCGCCTTCGAGCATCTTGGAAACCGGGATCCCGGTCGCCTTGGAAAGTACCTCGGCAATTTCAACATCCGTGACCTTGTTACGCAGCAAGGTCATATCCTGCATCTCGGCCTGAGACGCCAGATCCAGCTGTTTCTCCAGCTCTGGGATGCGGCCGTATTGCAGCTCGGACATCCGGGTCAAATCACCGGCGCGGCGTGCCACATCGAGATCCAGTCTGGCTTGCTCCAGATCCGCCTTGATATGTTGAGTACCCGCCAGCGCTGCTTTTTCTGTGTGCCAAATCTCGTTGAGTTCGGCCGCCTTCTGCTCCACTTCCACCAGCTCGCTGCGCAGGTGTTCGAGACGCTTACGACTGGCCTCATCGTTTTCCTTCGCCAACGCCTGCTCTTCCAGCTTGAGCTGAATGATACGGCGCTCGAGGCGATCCAGCGGCTCCGGCTTGGAGTCTATCTGCATCCGAATGCTGGAAGCGGCTTCGTCGATAAGGTCGATGGCCTTGTCCGGCAGTTTACGATCTGACACATAACGGTGGGACATGGTCGCCGCCGCCACAATCGCCGGATCGGTGATCTCCACATGGTGATGCAGCTCGTAGCGCTCTTTCAGACCACGCAGAATAGCGATGGTATCCTCGACACTGGGCTCATCCACCAGAACTTTCTGGAAGCGCCGCTCCAGCGCCGCATCCTTCTCAATATACTGACGATATTCATCCAGGGTAGTGGCACCGACACAGTGCAGCTCACCGCGGGCCAGTGCCGGCTTGAGCATATTACCCGCATCCATGGCGCCATCGGATTTACCCGCGCCCACCATAGTATGCAGCTCGTCAATAAAGAGGATCACCTGGCCCTCTTCCTGAGCCAGCTCGTTGAGCACAGCCTTGAGTCTTTCTTCAAACTCACCACGGTATTTGGCACCAGCGACCAATGCGCCGAGATCCAGCGACAATACCCGTTTGTTTTTGATACCTTCGGGCACCTCGCCGTTGACGATACGTTGCGCCAGCCCTTCAACAATGGCGGTCTTACCCACACCGGGCTCACCGATAAGCACAGGGTTATTCTTGCTGCGGCGCTGCAATACCTGCACTGTGCGGCGAATTTCATCGTCACGGCCAATAACAGGATCCAGCTTGCCCTGCTCGGCACGCTCGGTCAGATCTATGGTGTATTTCTTCAACGCCTGGCGCTGATCCTCAGCATTGGGATCGTCCACCTTCTGGCCGCCACGCACGGCTTCGATGGTTTTCTCCATCAGCTCTTTGGTGGCACCGGCCTGCTTGAGACACTGTGCCAGGGTGTCGTTACCTTCCAGTGCAGCCAGAATAAACAGCTCACTGGAGATATATTTGTCTTTACGCTTCTGTGCCAGCTTGTCGCACAGATTCAGCAAACGTATCAGCGCCTGGGATAACTGAACATCACCGCCTGTGCCTTCCACCTGAGGCAAGCGCTCCAGTTCCTGACTTACCAGGGAACGCAGAGTGCTGACCTGGATACCGGCTTGGGTCAACAGCGGATGAATTGAACCGCCATCCTGATTCAACAAAGCCATCATCAAATGGACAGGTTCTATGAACTGATGGTCACGGCCAAGAGCCAGAGATTGGGCATCCGAGATAGCAAGCTGAAATTTATTGGTCATACGATCGAGTCGCATACAGCCTCCTGAAACTCTCAAAATAAGGTATTACTTTGTTAGCTTAAAGATGGGGATGCTTTAACTAATTTCAAGTCAGACGAATGAAATAACCACTCAATCAGTGAGCCAAATAAGCGAGGCCATACGGCCGGTACGACCGTCTCGGCGGTAGGAAAAATAGTCTTTGTTGTTATAGGTGCAGACATCCAAGGCATATACCTGCCGAACACCCGCCTGCTGCAATCTGAGCCTGGCAAGCCCCTGCAGATCGCCGAGAAACTTGTCCCCCTTGGCCACAAAGCAGTCGTCGGCCCTGGGGTCTTTATCGCAAAAAGCGGCGCGCACTTCTCCGCCGACTTCGAAGGCAGTTTTGCCTATGGCCGGTCCGAGGCAGGCGATAAGCTCAGAGCCGGGACGAAAACGGGCTATTCCCGCTTCGATGACACCATCACACAGACCGCGCCAGCCGGCGTGCAGCGCCGCCACCTGGGTGCCTGCACTGTCACACAGAAGTACGGGCAGGCAGTCGGCGGTCATCACCACGGCCACATGCGCCTTGCTGTCGCTATAGCTGCCATCGGCAATCCTTAGGGAGTCACGCGCCAGGTCGACCACCTCTGTGCCATGTACCTGCTCCAGCCATGCTGGCTCGCAGGGCAGAGCCAGCCGCTTTGCCAATAAAGCACGGTTGGCCTGCACAGATGCGGGATCATCACCTACATGCAGCCCCAGATTCAGGCAGTCAAACGGCGGCTGGCTGACACCGCCATGACGCTGGGTCATGGCGATTCTGACATTGGCAGGCAGCGGCCAGTGGCAGCCATACATGTTACAGATACTCCGGCGGATGCTCTTCGGTGTCTTTACGCAGCGCCTTGGTCAGCTCGACCATATCCTCGGGGATAGGTGCCTGCCAGCTCATCAGCTCACAGGTGATGGGGTGCACCAACTCCAGTCGCACCGCATGCAGCGCCTGGCGCTTGAAGTTTTTCAGCACTTCGAAGAAGGCTTCACTGGCGGCCTTGGGGGGTTTTGGACGACCACCATAGACGGGATCGCCCACCAATACATGACCTATATAAGCCATATGCACCCGGATCTGGTGAGTCCGGCCACTTTCCAGCCTCAAGCGCAAGCGGGTGTGGGCACGGAATTTTTCCGCCACACGATAGTGAGTCACCGCCGGCTTACCGCTGTGGTGCACCGCCATATGAGTACGCTTGGTGGGGTGACGCCCTATAGGCTCATCCACTGTACCACCGGCTGTCATGGTGCCCAGCACTATGGCTTCATACTCACGGGTAATGTCACGCGCCTGCAGCGCCGCCACCAGATGAGTCTGGGCTTCTACTGTCTTGGCTACCACCATCAGGCCTGTGGTGTCCTTATCGAGACGATGGACAATACCGGCCCTGGGCACATGTTCTATCTCAGGGCAATGATGCAGCAGGGCATTCATCAAAGTGCCATCACTGTTACCGGCACCGGGATGCACCACTAAACCCGCCTGCTTGTTGATCACCAATATATGATCATCTTCATAGACGATATTCAGATCGATAGCCTGAGCCTCGGCGTGCACCTCTTCTTCCAGAGTGGCTTGAACCTCTATCTCCTGAGATTCCAACACCTTCTCTCTGGGCTTGTTTACCACAGTACCATCAACGGACACTTTGCCATCGAGGATCCATTCCTTGATCCTGGTACGGGAGTAATCGGGGAACAACTCGGCCAAAGCCTGATCCAATCTCAGACCGGTTTGGGTTGCTGATATCTCGCTTTTTAGATTAATCTCTTGCGTCATAGGAACCGTCCCCAGTTAATGGGGTCAAAAACTGTGTACTTTCTGGTACACTCGGAATCGGCCATTTTATCGTGAAATGGAAAAATTCTTAACTACAACTTACTCAAGAATCGAATTCAAGTATGCATAATATTGCCAAAGGCGCTGCCATAGCCTTTTTTTCGCTGGCCATTGTGGCCTGTAGCAGCAAACCGGAAGACGACTTAATTACCAGCAAGCTGTCTCCGGACGTTCTCTACTCCCAGGCCCGCACCTCTATGGAGCTGGGTAACTATACCAAGGCTGTGCGTTCACTGGAGGCATTGGATTCCCGCTTCCCCTTTGGCCCACACAAGACTCAGGTTCAGCTGGATCTGATTTATGCCTACTATAAGTTGGATGATACCCCGTCGGCAGTCGCCAACATCGACAGATTTATCCGCCTCAACCCCACCCACCCGGATATAGACTATGTCTACTATATGCGTGGACTGGTGAATATGCAGGCCGACAACTATCTGTTCCATGACATGCTCAATATAGACAGAAGCGACAGGGATCCTCAGTTTGCCCTCGATGCCTTCAAGGACTTCGAGCGCCTGATCAAGACTTATCCCAACAGCAAGTATGCGGCCGACGCCCAGAAGAGAATGCAGCACCTGAAGAATCGTCTGGCGCTGTATTCGGTTAAAGTGGCCGAATACTACCTGAAAATGAATGCCTGGAGCGCAGCCGCCATCAGAGCCCAGTCTGTAATGGAAACCTATCCAGGCACCCCATCGATAGAGCGCGCCCTTGAGATCATGGCCACCGCCTACGATGAGCTGGGTCAGGAGCAGTTAAAACAGCACGTACTCACTGTCATGCGTGCCAACTATCCGGGGAATGACCTCCTCAAGGATTAATCCCTTAACGCCCCACTTTAACGTGGGGCGTTTTGTTTTCAGGGCAAGACCAAGCCCAGCCCCCTTAAGCCTCAGGATCCGGCTTTACAGGTCGAGTTTTCGATTTGGCTAATTCACCCCTAGCCCAGTAATGGCGCGGCTTTCGCTCAAAAGCTAAGCAATATGCGCCTTTTCGAGTAAAACTTGCTCAAACACGCGATATTTTGAAATATTTCTCAGAAAAGAGTTGACTCAAAACCGTAAAAGTCTTTTAATGCACGCCGTCGCCCGAATAGCTCAGTTGGTAGAGCAGCGGATTGAAAATCCGCGTGTCCCTGGTTCGATTCCGGGTTCGGGCACCACCTTCAACTTTAAGGTGCTCAGGCGACTGAGGAAATTGCAAGGCAGTACAGTGCAGGTGTGGTGGAATTGGTAGACACGCCAGCTTCAGGTGCTGGTGCCCTCACGGGCGTGGAAGTTCAAGTCTTCTCACCTGTACCACTTTGCAATAATAGTTAGCTGTACGTTAGACTCTAAGTGTGCAGGTGTGGTGGAATTGGTAGACACGCCAGCTTCAGGTGCTGGTGCCCTCACGGGCGTGGAAGTTCAAGTCTTCTCACCTGTACCAATTAACACATAAAGAGTCGAAATGAAAACAGTGCAGGTGTGGTGGAATTGGTAGACACGCCAGCTTCAGGTGCTGGTGCCCTCACGGGCGTGGAAGTTCAAGTCTTCTCACCTGTACCAATCATTTAAACCTCGCAATGCGAGGTTTTTTTGTATCCAAAATTTGCCTCTCTCTCGTCTCACGCGCTTCATACTTTTTTGCTATACCTTTTGTATGGCTCAACAAATTGGAATGACAGAGCCTGATCCAAGGATGTATTACCCTCTGGACTAAGGTTCTCAAGCATGAAGTTACAGCTGAAACACAAGATGTTGCTCGGTATGGCCGTGCCTCTTCTCTTGATGCTGCTACTCTGTGGTATCGCCATCAATATCATGAACAAAATCGACTCAGGGGTAGAAAATATCTACAGCGACCGGGTTGTACCACTCAAAGATCTCAAAAGCATTGGCGATGATTATGCCGTCTTTGTCATAGATGCCATCAATAAGGCCAATGCCGGAGATTTCAGTGCCGAACAAGCCAGAACCGCACTGGATGAAGCAGACAAGAGCATCAAACAGAGATGGCAGGACTACACAGCCACTCAGTTAACCGCCAGAGAGTCACAACTGGTCAATGAGGCCAAGCGGCTGTTTATTCCCGCCGATGAGCAAATAAAACGTCTGCAAAATAAATTGGCCACCATGAGCGGTAATATTCAGGGCCAGCTCAGCCAGGAAATTATTCCTCTCTATCAGGTGATAGACCCCATCAGTGGCAAGATTGCCGATTTGGTAACCCTGCAATTGGATGTCGCCAGGCAGGAAAGAGATCAGGCTCAGAACCTTTACTCCTCTTCCGTTGTGCTGTTTATCTCTCTGGTCAGTGTGGCAATTATCGCCAGCTTGCTACTCAGTATTTGGGTCAACCGCAGCGTCATGTTACCCATAGGCGATATTCTCACCCAGCTGAAGAAAATTCGCAGTGACTCAGACTTAACCGTGCAGTTCAAAACCTTCAACGCCGACGAGCTGGGGCAGATATCCGATAACTTAAGAGATGTGATATCTCACCTCAGGGGGATACTCAACAACATTGCCAATGCCGCCAATACGGTCAGCGACTCGGCGACCGAGCTCTCAAGCTTCACCCAACAAACCAACGAGCGCATGCACAGACAACAGGCCGAGACAGAGCAGACGGCTACCGCCATGAATGAAATGACCGCCACAGTCTCCGAAGTAGCCCAAAGTACCACGGCCGCTGCCGACTCGGCCCACAGCGCCGATGCCAGTGCCGCCAATGGCGACTCAATAGTGCAGGAGTCGATTGCCAGCATGGTGGCACTCTCAGCGCAAATTCAGGGTACGGCGCAGGTGATCACCCATCTGGCCAATGAAAGCCAAAACATAGGCAGGGTACTGGATGTGATTAAGGGAATTGCCGAGCAGACCAATCTGCTGGCACTGAACGCTGCCATTGAAGCGGCCAGGGCCGGCGAGCAGGGCCGGGGTTTTGCCGTGGTGGCCGATGAGGTAAGAACCCTTGCCAGTCGCACCCACAGCTCAACCCAGGAGATTGAGTCCATGATAGCCACCCTGCAGACAGGTGTGCAGGAGGCGGTGACAGCCATGGAGCAAGGCATCACTCAGGTCGAGCAGGCCAACAGCAAGGCCAATATGGCCGGCGAGGCCTTGAAAGAGATAGTGGTGTCAGTCGACTCCATCGCCCAGCTCAATACTCATATCGCCACCGCAGCCGAAGAGCAAAGCAGTGTGGCGGAGGATATCAATCGCAGCATTATAGCAATAAGCGACATCACCCAACAATCGGCCCAGGCAGCCAACGAGTTGACCGAGTCGGTCAGCAACTTAAGCCATCTGGCGGAAAACATGCGCGCCGAAGTGGCCCGCTTCCGTCTCTAACTCGCTGAGGGCCCTTCGGGGCCTATTTTTTATTCCCTGCCAGCTCCAAGCCTTTTGTAAACCAAAAACCTTTGCCGCCATTCCTGACAGATTCCTCGAAAAAAGCCGTCTGCACAGCAGAGCAAAAAAGAGCCACAACCGCTAAAGACTACGACTGCAACTAAAACAAAACCGCGGACATGCCGCGGTTTTCGCCTGTGCCTGGAAAGCTAGATTTTGAATTGGCTCACCGCCTGATGCAGGTAATCGGCGCGGTGGCGAACCTCATCGGATGCAGTGGCATTCTCTTCTGCCGCCTGAGCCGATTCCTCGGCAATATCGCGGATCACCACCACGTTCTTGTTCACCTCGGCGGCCACCATACTCTGCTCTTCAATGGCGGCGGCTATCTGAGTGCTCATGTCCATGATATTGGTGACATCGGCATTGATCTGCGCCAACAAGGTGCCGGCACTGGCCGCCTGTTGGGCACTCTCACCGCCCTGCTTCTGACTCTGCTCCATGATATCCACAATCGAATGGGTACGGCTCTGCAGGGTTTGAATGATGCTGGCAATCTCTTCGGTCGACTCCTGAGTTCGCATCGCCAGACTGCGCACCTCATCGGCCACCACAGCAAAACCCCGGCCTTGCTCACCGGCCCTGGCCGCCTCAATGGCAGCGTTCAGTGCCAACAGATTGGTTTGTTCGGCGATACCGCGGATCACATCCAGTACGCTGCCTATGGTTTGACTGTCTTTTTCAAGCTCGGCCACCACATTGGCCGAGTCATCCAACTGCTGTGCCAAAGACTGGATCTTGCTGATGGTATCCTCAACGCCAATCTGGCCTTCCTGGGCATTGTGGTAGGTCTGCCCCGCCTTACTGGCGGCCAGTTCGGTATTCTTGGCAATCTCGTCTATGGTGGCGCCCATCTCGGTGATCGCTGTGGCAACCATATCGGTTTCATTCAGCTGCTTGGACACACCTTCCGAGGCGCTGATGGCATTGCGGGACAGCTCTTCACAGGACTGGCGCATGGCATCAACAGATTCGATAACCTGCTCGATCAGCTTCTGGAAACTCTCCACCATGCTGTTGAAATGACGTCCTATCATGCCCAGTTCATCGTTGGAGCCCACATCGCAGCGTAGTGACAGATCTTTTTGCTGCTCAATGCGGGAAATAATGCCTGTGATACGCTCGACCGGCCCCATGATGCTGCGGATAATCACCACAGTGCTAATCACCAGCACCAAGGCGATCAGGCCAAACAGCGCCAATCCCAGCATGAAGCTGTTCTGCTGCTCGTTTTCCACCTTGGCTATCGCCAACTCTCTCAGCTTGGTGGATGAGCTTTCCGTGGCAAAGATCGCCTCTCGCAGCTGCCCCATCATGCCCTTGGACTCGTCGAGTCCCAGCTGCTGTTCCTTGGCCACCAAACTCTTGAAGCTTTGCTGGTACTTGCTCATCAGTTGCTCAATATTGCTACGAACACTGTAGTCCAGCAAACTGGCGCTCAAGGCTTCATTGAAGCGTTCAATATTGCTATCAAACTTATTGAGGTAGCTGAGATCCCGCAGCAACATAAAGTCTTTCTCGTTACGCCTCAGTTGCAGCATCAACACCATAAGCTCTGGCACGTTATGTTCTGCCACCAAGCTTTCGACATTGTGCACCGCAGAGCGTAACTCACCGTAGAGGCCACTCTTGGGATCCAGGCCTATCTCCTGTTGCAATTTCACCACACCGGCAAACAACTGTCGGTAGCTGGCCAAATCACGGTTAAAGCTGTTTATCGGTGCCTCGGGGAGATCATACTCCTTGAAGATGACCGCCAACTCTTGCATCAACTGCGCCGTGGCCTGTGCTTCCTGCTGATGTATCTCGACATACTTGAGATCCTGGCGGCCAAAAAAATCCTTTTCATTCTTGCGCATGCTTAATACTTCTTTGTCCAGCTCAACCACTTTCTGGATGGCGATGGACAGTTCAGTCTGCACCGAGCTGGAATATTGCTGCAGTGCAAACATCAATACCAAGGCGCCTATCGAAACAGCGGCACTCAGTAACAACTTGTGGCGAATAAGCATGGTGTTACCTCAATAAAAAACAGTCACTCTAAAAAAATAGTCGCAATTCTGTTGCCGTGTTAGCTGAGTTAATCCGGTAACAAAAATGTCACCTTATATTGTCAATGATTAACCTATTGAAAAACAGTCACTAGCCTTGTCACAGTGCAAAAAAAACTAAAAAAAATTCTATTAACTGAGTCAAAAAAACCGAAAGCGCCAAGCATCTGTCTTTCATGAGGGTTTTTGCCTTTCAAACAACAATTGCATACAGTATTCAAAAATTTAAAATGCACACAAGGAAGCGCAACACCATGAAAATCATTCCAGCAGAGCAAATCCAACAGGTGTTGGATTTCCCATCCCTGATAACCGCCCTCAAACATAGCTTTGCCAACGCCCCCGATCTTCCCAAGCGAAACCTTTACCCGCTGGACAACAGCAGCAAGGATGCCTTCGCCGTACTACCGGCTTGGGATGATTCGGCAATTGCCGTCAAGGCATTCAGTTACTTTCCGGAAAACCCCAGTCGCAACGCCGAGCTCAAGAGCCTCTACTCGCAGATACTGTTATTCAGCCGGGAAACAGGGGAACCCTTGGCTTTACTTGATGGCACCAGCATTACCTACTGGCGTACAGCGGCCGTCTCGGCCTTGGCCGCTGCTTCACTGGCACGGGAAGATGCCAGTCACCTGTTGCTGTTCGGCACTGGTAATCTGGCAAGCTATATGGCACTGGCTCATGCCGCCGTCAGACCGATAACCGAAATCGCTATCCGGGGCCGCAGCCGGGATAAGGCTGCCAGGGTAATGGAACAGATAGGTGCTAAACGCCCGGATATCCGACTCAGTTTTTGCGAGGAGATAGAGCGGGATGTTGCCAACGCCGATATCATCAGCTGCGCCACCGGCAGCCCCGTGCCTCTGTTTGATGGCAACTGGGTAACACCCGGTACCCATGTCGATCTGGTAGGCAATCATCATCAGGATGCGCGGGAGTGCGATACCGAGCTGATGCTCAGATCTCAGGTCTTTGTCGATAACCGCAGCAATGTGTTTGCCGAGGCCGGAGAACTGCTGCTCCCCAAGGCCGAAGGCGTATTCCACCTGGAGCAGGTTAGCGCCGAGCTGGCCGAGCTTTGCCGCGCAGAACACAGCGGCAGACAAAACCGCGAGGAAATCACCCTGTTCAAGAGTGTTGGCAGCGCCTTGGGAGATTTATCGGCCGCCAATCTGGTGTATCGCACCCTGTATCCAGGCGATAACACTTGAACCTGCCCGCTCCCGGTCATTGGACTCGGCCAAATAACTGCAACAGAATTAAACCGTGGAAACAGAGGATAATTGACAGTCAGCAACAAAACCTAATATATTGATTAACAATGATTTTTAAATATAATCCTTCAGTAAGCAAAATACTGGAGGATTTTTTTAATTCTTTTTTAAACCTTTTAAGCGGGTCAAACTATCCAATTACCATGACTCGCCCAAACCATTAAGGACAGCCCAGTGAATGCCAGCCCGCAGCTGACAGAAACCAGATACCAGCAAGAAGTGGACTTCCCGCTGGTGCAGCGTGCCCGTTTGGGGGACAAGCTTGCCTTCGCCGAGCTCTACCGTCTGCACCATGGCAGAGTCTATGCACTGTGTTTGCACCTGGCTGGCCAGGTGCCACTGGCAGAAGAGATGACCCAGGACTGCTTTATCCGTGCCTGGGAGAAGCTGGACCAATTCCGCGGTGAAAGCAAATTCAGTACCTGGCTGCACAGCCTGAGCGTCAATCAGGCACTGAGTAGTTTGAAAAAACAGCGCAGCTTCTGGGCCAGATTTCTACCTGTGACCACAGAGGCAGACACAGAAGAGTCGACCACAACCCACACGGAGGAAACCTCTGTGTTGGAGCGCAAGATCCTCAAGTTACCCGAGCGGGCCAGAGTCGTGTTTGTGCTGTTTGCCATTGAGGGCTACAGCCATGAAGAGATAGCCGCCATGATGGGCACAAGTACCGGCACCAGCAAGGCGCAGTACCACAGGGCAAGAAACTTGCTTCAGGAGATGTTGTCATGAACAAGCAGCCAACATTGGAACAACTGATAGAACAACTGCCACGGGAAAAAACACCCGAGCGCGACCTCTGGCCTGAAATCGCCGCAAGGCTGGAACAATCTCAGCCACCCAAGGCCGCAAAATCCAGCAACGGCTGGCGCAATCTGGCTATCGCCTGCAGCCTGCTGTTGGTGTCCCTGCTCGGCTATCAGGGATTGCAGCAAACCCAAAGCCACGTCGACCCACAGATGCTGGCCATGCTGGAGCAGTTGCAGTATCAACACCAACAACAGGTGAAACAACTGGAAGCCAGTGTCAATTTCGGCCAATGGCAAAAGGTCAGCATGACCACGCCGCTCAGTCGCGGCATAGATGAACTCAGGGAAGCCGCAACGCAGATATTCCAGGCACTAAAACAAGACCCGACCGATCAACAACTTTGGCAACTCTGGCTTTGGGTACAGCAAAGGGAGATAGAGCTGCTCACCCGGGGTGAACAACTGCCCACTCAACTCGACCAACAAGGAATCAGCATATGAACAAGATATCACTAACCCTACTCTCCTCAGCCCTGCTGCTGAACCCGGTATTGCAGGCGGCCGAGAAGGTCGATCAAAGCGCGGCGCTGGAGTCCGGAGCTAAATTGAATATCAAGATCCAGCGGGGAGAGGTGAAGATCCGCAGTTGGGACAAGGCTGAAGTCGCCATCAAGGGCAAGCTGGATGAGCTCAGTGAAGGCCTGGTGTTTGGTCAGCAGGGCGGCAGCTTTGTTATCGAAGACAAGCTGCCAAAGAGCTATAACAGCCGGGACAAAGACGGCTCAAAGCTGGAGATCTTTCTGCCCGCCACAGTCAATATGAAGCTTAAAGGCGTTTCCGCCGATTATGACCTGCAAGGATTGGAGGGTGAGATCAGCTCGGCCAATGTCAGTGGTGATATCAAGGGCCTGGATCTCAAAGGCAATCTGCAACTGACCACGGTTTCCGGCAGTATCCACACCCAGAGGAGCCAGGGTGAACTGTATCTGGAAACCGTTTCCGGCGACATTGAGGATAAACAGAGTCTGGGCAAGGTGAGTTATCGCCTGGTGAGCGGCGAACTGAACGCGGAGAGTGATGCCATTGAAGTGGAGCTGGATCAGGTCTCGGGCAAGAGTCAGTTGACCCTGAAGGCTCCCGAGTCGCTCAAGGCCAGAACCGTCAGTGGCGACTTGAGTATTGCCATGCAAAGCCTGGCCGGCAATGCCAATGTCGATAGCGTCAGTGGCGATATTGAACTCAAGTTTGCCAAACTGCCGAATGCCGCCTTTGATATCAGCGGTGGCCCAGGTGGCAAGATTGACAACCAACTGACTCAGGACTCACCGAAAAAAGCCAAGTACACCAAGGCTGAATCGCTGCAGTTCCAAAGCGGTTCCGGCCAGGCCGATGTCAATATCAACACCATCAGCGGCCGGATTAAACTGCAGCAATAATCAGCTGTATCGCACCAAGGCGATAGCCTTGGTGCCTTTTCTTCAGCCTACCGAGGCTATCTCGGCTTCGGTCAGATAACGCCACTCACCAGGTTTCAGTTCACTATCCAGCTCTATGGCGCCGATTGACTCACGATGCAGGGCTTCCACTTTGTTGCCCACAGCGGCAAACATACGTTTCACCTGATGATATTTGCCTTCGGTAATGGTCAACAAGACTTCGGTCGGGCTAATCAGCTGCAGCTGCGCCGGCCGGGTCAGCCCCTCTTCCCGGTGCAGCGCCAGGCCGGCGGCAAATTGCGGGATCAAGTCTTCAGTAACAGGGGTGGCCAGCCACACCCGGTAGCGTTTGCCGCATTCCTTCTTGGGAGAGGTTAGCTTGTGCGACCACTGACCATCATCGGTAATCAACACCAAGCCCGTGGTATCGGCATCCAGGCGCCCGGCAATATGCAGGCTCTCGGGCTTTTCTATCTCCAGTAGACTGATGACCGAAGGATAGACTTCATCCACGGTTGAGCAGATGGTATCGACCGGCTTATGCAACATCAGATATCTGTTGCCTATCAAGCTGATAGGTTCACCATCGAAACACACTCTCATGCCATCACGCACCTTGAAGCTGGAGTCCTTGACGATTTCACCATCGACACTGATTTCACCGCGGTGCAGCGCCTTCTTGGCCATGGAACGGGTCAGCTCTGTAGACTCACAGATAAATTTATCTAAACGCACTTGGCTATCCAACCTCTTGAGTTTATGCCGTGACAATTGCGCGCCATTATGGAGCCTGACGGACTAAAGGGCAAAGACTTGCTTGCGTACCAGCTACACCGGCGGCAGACTCAGGATATCCACCTCACGATAAGGCCATCTAGCCTAATATGCAGACCGATATTCAAGACTCTCAAGCCGCCAATAATTCCTTGACTGAAACCGACAACCCGGCCTTGGCGAAAATTTATCACAAGATGATCAGCGGCGAGGAATATTGCTGTGTGGATCCTGAACTGCTGCGTTTTCGTGCCAAACAGCAAGGGCTAAACCGCAAAGCCAATCTGGATCCCGATGGCCATATTCCTCCAGGACTACTGCCCAATCTGGCACCGAATGCCATGATCTGCACGCCATTCTTTGTCAGTTATGGCATCAATCTGCAACTGGCATCCGGAGTATTTATCAATACCAACGCCACTTTGCAGGACAATGCCCCCATCACAATCGGCGCCAACAGCATGCTGGGCCCCAATGTGCAGTGCTATACGGCAACCCACCCGCTGGAGGCAACTCCCCGCATTGCCGGGCTGGAAACCGCCCGCGCCATACATATAGGTGAGCGGGTCTGGATCGGGGGTGGCGCCATCATATTGCCAGGCGTGCACATAGGTGACGAGGCTGTCGTCGCAGCAGGCAGCGTGGTCACCAAGGATGTACCCTCCGGCACCCTGGTGGCCGGAAATCCAGCGAGGGTCAAACGCTCACTCAAATAAGCGCCTGTAACCTTTGCTTACAACTCCTGCGGCGCCGAGGCTCGCTGTCATCGCTGCGGGACTTGTTTACATTCCCACACAGGCCTTAACATAGGCATCACTGCGGTTTTTCCCGAACAAACGGGTGTGCAGCCAATCTGATAAAAATGTCCCCTCGCGGGACACCAAAGAACAAAGAAAAGGAAACAGCATGAGAAAAGTACTCATTGGGGGATTGTGTGCCTCACTCATCGCAGGCCTATCTGCCTGTAATGACAAAACGGCTGAGACCCAGGCTGAAACAGCCAAACAGCCGGAAGTCGCCAAAACCGCAACTGCCGCCGCCGTCAGCCAAGCCCTTGGCTCGGGGATTGAATTTGCCAACTTTGACAAGTCTGTTCGTCCTCAGGATGACTTCTATACCTATGTCAACGGCGGCTGGATCAAGAACACAGAGATCCCGGCAGATCGCACCAGCACAGGCGCTTTCTATGACCTCAGGGAAAAATCCCGTGACGATGTCAAAGCCATTATTGAAGAAGTGGCGCAGAGCAAAGATCTCAAGCCCGGCAGCGACGAGCAAAAAGTGGCCGATCTTTACCGCTCCTTTATGGACAGCGATACGCTCAACCAGTTGGGGATCAAGCCACTGGAGAGCGAGCTGGCAATCATAGATGCCATCAAAGACAAGCAAGCACTGGCGGCCTACTTCGGCAAGAGCCAAATTCTCGGTGGCGGCACGCCCATGGCCTTCTATATCGATGTTGATGCCAAGGACTCCAGCCGCTATGCCACCCATATCTGGCAATACGGCCTGAGCCTGCCTGAGAAAGACTATTACTTCAACGAAGGTGAGCGTTTCGTCAACATCCGCAAGGCCTTTGTTGAGCATATCGCCAAGATGTTCACCCTGGCCGGTTTTGCCGAGCCACAACAAAGCGCCGAAGCCATCATGAAGCTGGAAACCGCTATTGCCGCCAAGCATTGGGATGTGGTTGAAAGCCGTGACAGCACCAAGACCTACAACAAATTTGAGGTCAAAGAACTGTCAACATTGGCGCCGGATATCGACTGGAACGCCTACCTGACTGCGCTTGGCGCCGACAAGCAAGCCGATATCATCATTAATCAGCCCAGCTTTATCGAAGGTCTGAACCAGATAGTCAAAGACACAGATCTGGCGACCTGGAAGACATATATGCGCTGGCAGCTGTTGACCCACTTCGCCTCAGATCTGAGCGAGCCGCTGGATAAAGAAAACTTCGAGTTCTTCGCCAAGACACTCAACGGTCAGCAAGAACAGGAACCTCGTTGGAAGCGCGGTGTAGCCAAGGTCAACAGCCTGCTGGGTGAAGTCGTGGGTAAAGTATACGTCAAGCGCCACTTCGCCCCTGAAGCCAAGGAGCGGATGGAGCATTTGGTGGAAAACCTGCGCGGTGCCTACGCTGACAGCATAGATGAACTGGAGTGGATGGGCGCAGACACCAAAGTCGCCGCCAAGGAAAAACTGGCCAAGTTCAACCCGAAAATCGGCTACCCCGACAAGTGGGAAGACTACAGCAAGCTGACTATCAAGGCTGACGACCTGGTCGGTAACGAGATCCGCGCCGGTGAAGTGGAACATCAGAAGCAACTGGCCAAGTTGGGCAGTCCTATAGACAAAGGCGAATGGCACATGACGCCACAAACCGTCAACGCCTACTACAACCCGACCATGAACGAAATCGTGTTCCCGGCCGCCATCTTGCAGCCACCTTTCTTTAATATGGCTGCCGACGATGCCGTCAACTATGGTGGTATAGGTGCGGTTATCGGCCATGAGATGGGTCACGGCTTTGACGATCAGGGTGCCAAGTTCGACGGCGAAGGCAATATGCGCGACTGGTGGACCGAGCAGGATCTGAAAGAGTTTGCCGCCCGCGGTAAGGCGCTAATCGCCCAGTATGACGGCTACTATGTGTTTGACGACCTGCACGTTAACGGCAGTCTGACCCTGGGTGAAAACATCGGCGATCTCTCTGGTGTCACCATAGCCTACAAGGCCTACAAAAAATCCTTGGCGGGCAAAGAGGCTCCGGTAATCGATGGTCTGAGCGGTGATGAACGCTTCTTCCTCGGATTCGCTCAAATCTGGCGCGCCAAGATCAAAGAGGAAGCCATGCGCAACCGAGTGGCCACAGATCCTCATTCACCGGCCAAGTTCCGCGCCATAGGTTCACTGTCCAATATGCCGCAGTTCTACAGCACATTTGACGTGAAGCCAGGTGACGGCATGTATATTGAACCGGCCCAGCGCGTGAAAATCTGGTAATTTTACGCTTGCTCAGAAAGGCGCCTCAAGGCGCCTTTCTTTTTAGATGAATAAAGTTTCATTTGAGGTTCAGCAAGGGTTCAGAGCCAAGTGCTACATTGGAGTCAAAGCCACTTAGAAGTCATTCTGGATGCGAGGCCCCATGACCCGATTATTCCGCACTTTCCTGGTTTTCCTGTTACTGCTTTCGGCGCGCACCGCCTACGCTCAGCCTTCAGAATATGAAGCTGAACTGAGAGAAGACAGCAGTTACAGCCTGCGCCAAAACTCGGCCATCCCATTCAATGCCCTCAAGAAACAAAGCTTCAGCGCCCCAAGGCAGCCCGTTTCCAGCCTCAATGCCCTCTATCAGCAGGCACCGATGGCACAAAATGAATTGCACAGTCTCCTGTCACAGGTAGCCAATCAGAGCCAGACCGAGCTGCAACTGGCCAAGGTGAAAGAGCGTCAACGGGCCGAAGCCAAGGTGGCACACAAGCTGAATAACAACCCCGCCGCCCTGACAGATCTGGTGCGAGCCACCCTGATAGCCGACAACCTTGATGACCTGCAGCTGGCCTTTGACACCCTGAATCATCAGGCCAATGTGCTGCAGGTCAAAGACAGGTTTGCCCAGCCCAAGGCCTCCGGTTATCGGGATATCAACCTGCTGCTGCAGCTGCCGAAAAGTGGCCTGATTGCCGAAGTCCAGTTGCACTTAAGGGAGATTGCCGCCATCAAAAACGGCGCCGAGCACCAAGTCTATGAAGAGGTGCAGGCGATGGAACATAAGGCTGCCCGCGAGCAAAGGCCTTTAAGCGAGCTGGAACTGGCAAGGATCCAGAAGCTGCGCCAGGAATCACACAAGCTGTACCACAAGGCTTGGTTGGGTTATAAACGCCAACAAACTCAGACTCTTGGTATAGAAAATACCATAGTCGCCTGACAAAGCTTGTCAGCGGCCAACAAGCCGCTATACTCCAGCGCATTGACCCTCGGCCAAAGCGTAAAATCATGCATGAAATCATAGAGCAACTGCAGGAACTGTCAGAGCAGGTTCCCGTACCGCTGGATCTGCCCGGCTTTGACGATCTGGTGGATATCGAAGAGCAGATACTCATCCCTCTGCCTTCGGAGCTGAAAGAATATCTGCTGCATGCCAGTGATGTTATCTATGGCAGCCTGGAGCCGGTGACCGCTGCCGATCCCCACTCCCACACCTATCTGCCGGAAGTGACCTCCTATGCCTGGTCGCTGGGAATGCCCAGAGATCTGATTGCCATTTGCCAAACCGGCGATGACTTTTACTGCATAGATCAGGAAGGTGTGGTCTACTTCTGGAACCAGGACGGCCTGGATGAAGAAGATTGCTGGGAGTCATTCTGGCAATGGGTCGAAGACGTCTGGCTGCAAAGCTGACACAGGCCGGCATGCCCAGGGCGCCCCGCCATCAGACACATAGAAAAAACAGGAAGCATTATGTCCAAACAATATCCGCTCAACGCCATCGAGTTTCAGTGCCTGCGCCAATCTCTTGGCTTGGGTACCGCCCAGGCCGCCGAGTTGCTGAAAGTCGATGAAGCCGAGTTGCTCTCCTGGGAAACGGGCGAGGCGCAGGTAAGCGAACTGGCCCAGAAAAAACTGCTGGAAATCGACGATATTATCGAAATGCAGGTGCTGAACACCTGTGATGGTATCGAGGCCATGTTCAAGAAAGAACCCAAGCGCCGTTTGGCCTTTGTGGTTTATCCCACCCAGGCGATTTACATCCAGTACAACCCTGAGTTTTTAAGCTCGTTGCCACTCACTGAGCTGTACAACACCGCCGCCTGGCGGATCAAGAAAGAGTGCAAACTGGTGCTGGAAGTGGATATCAGCCTGGTGCCATTGGATGTGGAATCCTACAAGGCCTTCAGAGAGCAGCAAGGCGGGCTGGGTGAGAGCCGCGAAAGCCGCGCCAAGTGGGCGGCCGCGCAGCTCTGAAATATCACGGCCCTGAAATACCGCGGCTTTGAAACCAGAGTTTGAATTAATCAGTTAAATTGGCGCTGGCTTTGTCCAGCGCCTTTTTCATTGCCGGACGCAGGTTAAGCCTGTCTCGGTAAGCCGCCAGTTTTGGCGGGATCTGCTGCTCAAAAATGGTGGCCCAGTTCAGGGTATGGGCCAGCAGTATATCGGCCACAGTAAATTCATCACCGAGCAAAAATGGGCTATCAGGCAGCCACTGCTCGGCAATGGCCGCGGCCTTGTTGAACTCCCATACGGCAGTGGCTTGAATCGCCGCCACCCGCTGCTCCTCCGGCAAGGCAAACCTGTGCTTGCCCATGGTCCACAACGGCTGCTCCAACTCGGTTATCACAAAGCTCAACCATTGATGATGATGCCCGGAGGCTGCCGTGCCTGGCTTGGGCAACAGACGCCCCTCACCGTAACGCTCGGCCAGATAGAGCATAATGGCCGCCGATTCGGTCAATACCAGACCGTCATCCTCGAGCACGGGGATTTTGCCGCAGGGATTAAGCGCCAGGAACTCAGGAGTGCGGTTCTGCTGCTTGGCCATATCAACAAAGTGAAACTCCCAGGGCAGTTCCAGCTCTTCCAACAACCAGGAAACCCGCAGCGCCCGGCTTCGCGGCGTGCCATAGAGTCGAATCATATTACTTTCCTTAAATTGCCCTGTCGCCATAAGCAATGGCTAACGCAGGTATGGTGGCAGAAAAGGCGCCCGCAGGCGCCATAATGATAAGGTCAACAACAACAAGATACTCCCACTGCCTCAAGCTTGTCACTCTGTCCTTATTTCTCGGCTCTTATCTCTCACCTCTTATCTCAACTCTCTAGCATCCGGCCCTTGCCAGTTTGCCATCAAGGGCCGGGTGCCTGCCTCAGAAGTTAAGACTGACCTTGGTGTAGATGAAACGGCCTCTGGGGTTATGCACAGACATCACATAGCCATAGAGATCCGCATCGCCATCGCCTATGGCAAACGGCGGCTCTTCATCCAACAGGTTGTTGACCCCGAGCGTCCACTTGAACATCTCGTTGAAACGGTAGGAAGCCTGCAAGTCCACCAGGAACTGGGCATCCACCATACGTGACTTGTTCTCGGTAAAGTCGAGGGCGCCGTCGAAGTTGATGTCCGGCGTATCTTCAAATTCGCCTATGTAGCTGACATTGAGGTTGGCGGCAAAGTCGCCCATGGTCCAGTTAGTGCTGGCCAGCCAGCGGTACTGGGGATACTCATATTCGCCGGTATAATCCAGGCCGTCCTTTTCAAACTTGTCCAGATAGCTCCACTCAAGGCCAAACTTAAGATCGCCATAGCTGTCCAGTTCCAGGCCGTAGTGAGCCGAGATATCCAGGCCCTGTGCCTCCTGGGAGCTTAAGTTAACAAAGCTTGAGTGAATCACATCAAGCACCCCGAGCGGCTCGCCACCGGCGGGGGGCAGACGCACACAGATAGCGCTGTTTTGATCATTACAGTTGGCGGCATAGATATCGCCCAGAGGCTGCTCGTCTATCTTGTTGTCCTGGGTGATGTTCCAAATATCGAAGCCGATATCGAACTTCTGGCTCGGCGCCCAGATCATGCCTATGTTCCAGGTTTCCGACTCCTCGGCATCCAGATCCGGGTTACCGGCAAATACCGTGTTGTAATCCAGCACCTCACAGTCGGCCTCTGAGATACCCTGAGCGGCGCAGGCATAGGTATCTTTAAAGAAGTTACTCTTTTCCGAAGGGCCCAGGCCTATCTGGGCCAGCGATGGTGCCCGGAACCCCTGGGCCCAGGAGGCGCGCATGCTCAAGTCTTCTGTCATGCCCCAATGGAACGCCACCTTGGGATTGGTGGTGGAGCCAAAGTCGCTGTAATGATCGTAGCGCCCCGCCAGTTGCAGCTCGAAGCTGTCGGTCACCGGAATGGAAAACTCCAGGTAGGCGGCATACTGATCGCGCTCGGCCGCGGCGGAAACCGCTTCAGTCCCGAAGATAAGCCCGCGCTGGAACTGCTCATCGGGCACATCGCTAACATCCTCTTCTCGATATTCCATCCCGGCGGCCAGCATGATATCCCTGTCTGCCAGGGTAAAGGCATGCCCCGAAATACTGGCATCATAGGCGGTAATATGTGACTTGCCCTGACGCACCAGACTGGTGGTAATGGCATCTATCACTTCGGGTGAGTTGATGGTGCCGCCAAAGGGGTTGTAGTTGCCGAGATTGATTTGCTCCTACAGATAGTCCACCCGCACCCAGCCCTGGCTGCGACCCCCTGTCTGGGTCGACTCACTGCGCCCCTTTTGGGCCGAGACTTCCCAGTCCCACTCCTTGAAGCTGCCGCGCAGACCGGCCACCAATCTCAAGCTGTCGGACTCGATATCCCAGCGGCGGGGACCGGCATCCACTGTGCGGAAGCGGCCTATGTCAATCTCCTGACCAAAAGGATTGTTGGGATGTGAACCGGGAACCGTCAAACCTGCAGTTTCATCCAGCGGTGTGGCGGCTCCACCGGCCTTGGAGGTATTGTGCTGAGCCGCCAGCTCCAAAAAGGCGGTCAGGGAGTCACTCAGGTGATACTCAAACTGACCTATGGCGCCTATGCGCTCGGCCTCGGGGATCACCAAGTTATAGGGGCCATAATCGAATAGGCAGCTGCCGCTCGATGTGGCGGAATCGGCCGGACAAGCCGGATCTATGGTCTTGACGCCATTGACATAGAAATACCCCGGAAAACCCCGGGAAGAACGGAAATCCTCCCCGCCCCAGGGCGACTGATTGGCGGTACCAAACTGCCCCATCTCATCGGCACTCAGGGTCGAGTTGCTGAAATAATCCAGGATCACAGACGCGCTACCCTTGTCACTCATGGTGCCCCACACCAGACTGGCGGTCTTTTCGTTGTAATTGGGGCCATCTGTGGCGCCATAGCCGAGATTGACTTCAATGCCTTCGATGTTTTTCCTCAGCACTATGTTGACCACCCCGGCGATGGCATCCGAGCCATAGATGGCCGAGGCGCCGTCCTTGAGTATATCTATCCGCTCAATGGCCGATACGGGAATGCTGTTGATATCGACAAAAGAATTGCTGACCCCTTCGGCAAAGGCACTGATGGAAACCCGGCGACCATTGATCAGCACCAGGGTCGCATCCGGCCCCATGCCACGCAGGCTGATGGCGGCGGCACCGTTGGCGGTAGAGTCCTGGCTGTTGCCGCGGGTAGAGAAAGTGCCGGCCCCGG
Organism: Shewanella sp. YQ_9; assembly: GCF_043103185.1. NCBI lineage: Bacteria > Pseudomonadati > Pseudomonadota > Gammaproteobacteria > Alteromonadales > Shewanellaceae > Shewanella > Shewanella sp. YQ_9. Next base: position 42,529 of record NZ_JBICJO010000011.1, on the reverse strand, counting down.
CCGCCGGCATCCTTTCCAGCAACTGCTGCAGGTTATCGTAACCCATGTTGGCAATATCTTCTTTGCCTATGGATTGAATGGGCGATGGGCCTTCCATATCGGTACGTTTGATCCGCGAGCCTGTGACTTCGATACGCTCCACAGACTCCTCGGCCGCGAAGGATTCACCGGCAGAGGTCAAGGCAAGTGCCGCGGCGCAGGCACTCAGGGTGAGGTGAGGTCTGTTCATGATCATCCCTAATTTCTTCAGTTGTTTTTTGGAAAAACAACCACGACTACAAACTTCCGTGTTGTCATATTTTTATAACATTTACCAATTCAACTTAACTCTTTAATATCTAAAGTCAATGCCTCTAACTGGGGTAAATTTGATTTTACTGATATAGGAAGTCGCCATGTCCACAGCCGCCGCGCCACTGCTTCAGGCCCGCTTTGCCGATAATCTCGGACTCTATTGGTTGATGTCTGGAGTCGGGAAGGTGCAAACAAGTCCCATGTGTGCTCTGCGTCGGCTTACAGGCCTGGATGCAAGGCGTGGTTCGCAGCAAATGGCCCAAGTCCTTTGCAAGAAGCACAACACAGCAGGCAGGCCTGTAAGCCACGCCCTTTGGGGCTTGCACAGCAACCGGCTCTCTGCGTTATCCGACTTCGACAGGCCCCGGCATGCCTTCAGTCAGATGCCTTGAACGCCAATTGCTGTGCAAGCCAGAGTGCCACGAGGACTTCTTCGCACCTTCCCTAGCTCTCTGCCTCAGTATTGTCGGCATTCCCTTGTTGCTGCTATGGCTGCCCATTGGCTTGTGGGGCACACGCCGCTATATCGCCAACATGAGCGCCGAGCTGACCGAGCGTAAGCTAGTGGTGCGCCGCGGCCTGCTGACCCGCACCGAAAATACTGTGCCCTTGGATAAAATCACCGACATGGCGCTTATTCAGGGGCCACTGATGCGCCTGTTCGGTCTGAAGAAACTCAAGGTGGAAACCGCTGGACAATCCGGCAATGACGCCCTGATAAGCCTGGTTGGCATAGTCGATGCCGACGGATTTCGCGCCGCTGTGCTGGCACAAAAAGAGCGTTTGGATCACAAGGAGCCAAGCTCAAATGGACATGACAGCAACCATGAGCAGCTGATGTTACTCAGGGAGATCCGCTCCTCGCTGGTCAATATCGAATCCTTACTGGCCCGGGAAAAGAGCGCGCCATGAATGACACCATGCTGAATCTAAAAGGTTTTTCTTTCACTCACCTTAGGCACTTAATGGCCGCCATGGGCCCGGGCGTTCTGGTGGCCGCAGCGGCCATAGGCGCCTCGCATCTGGTGGCTTCAACCCGCGCAGGCGCCGAATTTGGCTGGCAGTTGGCCTGGCTGGTGGTGCTGGTCAATCTGCTCAAATATCCCTTCTTTGCCGCCGGAGCCAGATACACGGCGGCGACCGGCGAGAGTCTGCTTGAGGGCTATCTCAGGCAAGGAAAAGGCTATCTGTGGCTGTTCAGCCTGCTCAATCTTGTTGCCGCCATTGCCAGCACCGCCGGGGTCAGCATGCTGAGTGCCGCCATGCTGACTCAGTTTGTGCCGCTCGGCATAGATATTCTGTCTTTTATCGTGCTCTGCGCCAGTTTGCTGCTGTTGTTGCTTGGGCGCTACAGCCTGCTTGATCGCATGACCAAAGTTGTGATGGCGCTGTTGACCCTGGGCACTCTGACAGCCGCTGCCATGATGCTGGGGGTGGAGTCTGTGCTGGATAAAGACTTCGTCTCTCCCTCTCCCTGGCAATGGGCCTATCTTGGGTTTTTGATCGCCATGATGGGCTGGATGCCGGCACCGATTGAAGTCAGCGCCTGGAACTCACTGTGGCTGCTGGAGAAACAGCGCATCAATCAACAGCAAGCCGCTCTGAGCGCTGCCCAGGCCAGGTTGGATTTCGATATCGGCTATTGGCTCACCGCCCTGCTGGCACTGGTGTTTCTCAGTCTGGGGGCCGGTGTCATGCATGGCTCGGGAACCTCCTTTGCCGACTCGGGAGCCCAGTTTGCCGGGCAGTTGATCTCCCTCTACGCCAGCGTGCTCGGGGAGTGGAGCCGTATGCTTATCGCCTTGGTGGCGCTGCTGTGTATTTTCTCCACCACTGTCACTGTGCTCGATGGTTACAGCCGCACCCTGGATGCCGGTTGGCGCCTGCTGCTTGAGCGCCGCCCCAGCGGTAAACGCCTGGCGGGGATCATGCTGGTTATGTCGCTGCTGGCCTTGCTGCTGATCCTGTTCTTCAAGGGCGCCTTGTTATCACTGTTGGAATTGGTGATGATCCAGGCCTTTATGACCACCTGCATCTTTGCCTGGTTGAATCTACGGCTGATGAGCTCCAAAACCCTGCCGACTGAGGCTCGTTACGGCAGGGGCATGCAACTCTGGGGCTGGCTGGGACTCAGTTACCTGTTTGGCTTTGCGTTGCTGTTTATCTATTGGTATTTCTACATCAAATAAGGAAGTTGCATGAACTCCTCACCGCTGGCGCAGCCGCGCTTTTTAGGGCTAAAACTCTCATCGACAGTCAAAGGCATGAGCATGGCCTGCCTGCTGGGATTCACTCTTAGCCTAAGCGCTGCGCCGAGATCCGAACAAGAGCCGGCACCGGGCAAGGGTTCGGCGCCATCTGTCTGCCACAGCGAAGAGCTGACACGACAGCTGCTGCTGATAATCAAGCAAAACCCCCTGCCCTTCAGCGGCGTAATCGAGTTGAGGCAAGGTAAAAAGACACTGCTGAGTCATGCGGCTGGGGAAAGCCAAGGCAAACCCATCACCTCTGATAGCCAATTTGTGCTGGGTTCACTGTCAAAGCAAGTGTTTGCCGTCTTGGTGATGCGGGCGATAGAAATAGGCGATTTCAAGCTCAATGACAGCGCTGCCCTGCTCGGCAAAGAGGCCGAACTGGATCCGGCCATCACAGTTGCCATGTTGCTGAGCCACACATCCGGCATAGGCATCCAAGGACAAGCCTTGCTGTTCACCCCTGGCAGCGATTTTAAATACAGCAATGACAATTATTGGCTGCTGGCCGAGATCCTCAAGCGTGAAGGCAGCAGTACCCAATTGCTGCAGCGCTTCTTTGATGCCGAGGGGCTTGAGCTCAAGGCCCGCACCGGCAGTATTGAAAGTATTCAGGAACAGTTACCCAATCTGGCGATAGGAAGAACCGAGACAGACAGCGGCTTTGAAAGTGTGGCCGAGCAGTTGACTCTCACAGATAAGCTACTGGCCAGCGGCGCCCTTATTGGCTCCGCCTCTGCCTTTGCCGATTTTCAGCAGGCTCTGCATCAGGGGCAACTGCTTAGCCGTGGCGGCTATTTGCAGTTGCTGGCACCGAGAGGCAAACGCCCCCATCGTTGGGGCGAGTTGAATTATGCCGCCGGAATACAACTGAGCCCTGAGTTGCCCCTGGAGTTCAGCCACAGTGGTTACATAGCGGGTTATATCAGCACTGCGATTTATTATCCGGACTCGGGCTTCAATCTGGTGGTGCTGGAAAACACCTCTTGGTCACTCAAAGATATAGGCCGGGTGTTCGCCCTTCACGACAAGCTGCGACAGGCGGTGCGCGAAACGGCCGCGAACTGTCCACTGGAAAAAGCGGCAAATCTGCCCGGCTTTTAGGTATAATGCCGCAATATTGCGGAGCCTCCGCGCCTAACGCACCTAAGTCAATCGCCAGACAGTGTTAAAACTAAGCCGGGAGTCAAACCGGCCCAGGGACATTCATGACCAACAACGATATTCTGCGCCGCTTGCGCTTTGTCTTTAATTTCAACGACTCCAAGGTATTGCGTCTCTACGCCAAAATGAAGCGTGAAATGAGTGAAGCTGAGCTGGCCGGCCTGCTCAAGAAAGAAGATGAAGAAGGGTTCCGTCCCTGTGACGATCGTACCCTGTGCCAGTTTCTCGATGCCGTGATCATCGACAAACGCGGCCTGCGTCCCGGCAGTGGCATTCCGCAGCCGCTGCCCAGCCTGAACAACAACATCATCTTCAAGAAACTCAGAATCGCCTTGGAACTGAAAGAAGAAGATATTATTGCCATTCTTGAACTGGCCAACTTCCGCATCGGCAAGGCTGAGCTGAGCGCCCTGTTCCGCAATCCTGAGCACAAGCATTACCGCTACTGTGGTGATCAGTTGATGCGTAACTTTATCAAGGGCTTGTCACTTAAATACCGCGGTAAGTAAGCCAACAAGCAACAGCTGATATCTCCTTTGGAACCAGGCATCCGCCTGGTTCTTTGTTTTGTGTCGTTACCCTCTTAGGCTCAGGCCAACCCGGTTTGCCGCGTTTTAAACAAAATTTTTGCTCAAGCCCTCGCCTACAGGCAACAAAGATCACATTTCGTGGTAACCTATGCGGATTTAGATCACAGCCCATCATCCACAAGCAAAGAACATAAAAGGTTAGCCATGGACGATAATAAACGCCCCTTATATCTGCCTTTTGCCGGTCCGGCTATTCTCGAAGCGCCGTTGATCAACAAAGGTAGTGCATTTACCGAGGAAGAGCGTATTTTCTTCAACCTCGAAGGCCTGGTGCCCTACGTGATTGAAACGATCGAAGAGCAGGCCTCACGTGCCTACGATCAGTTCAAGAACTTCAGCAATGATCTGGACAAGCATATCTATCTGCGCAACATCCAGGACACCAACGAGACCCTCTTCTATCGTCTGGTTCAGAACCACATCACAGAGATGATGCCTATCATCTACACCCCAACCGTCGGGTTGGCCTGTGAACGCTTCTCCAAAGACTACCGCCGTAACCGCGGCCTGTTTATCTCCTATCCGAACAAGGATCGCATCGACGACATCCTCAACAACTCCACCCGTCACAAGGTGAAGGTGATAGTGGTTACCGACGGTGAGCGTATTTTGGGGCTGGGCGATCAGGGGATCGGCGGCATGGGGATCCCGATTGGAAAGCTGTCGCTCTACACCAGTTGCGGCGGCATCAGCCCGGCTTACACTCTGCCCATTACCCTGGATGTGGGAACAGATAACCCGCATCTGCTGGAAGATCCCATGTATATGGGTTGGCGCCACCAGCGCATAGGCGGTGAAGAATATCTGGAATTTATTGAAGCCTTTATGCAGGCGGTTCATCGCCGCTGGCCCGATGCCTTGATCCAGTTTGAAGACTTCGCCCAGAAAAACGCCATGCCGCTGCTGGAGCGTTACAAGGATAAATACTGCTGTTTCAATGATGACATTCAGGGAACCGCCGCCATCACAGTTGGCTCACTGCTCGCCGCCTGTAAGGCCGCCGGCACTCAGTTGAGCCAGCAAAGAGTTGCCTTCCTCGGCGCCGGCAGCGCAGGCTGTGGCATCGCCGAAGCGATTATTGCTCAGATGGTTTCCGAAGGGATCAGTGATGAGCAAGCCAGACGTCAGGTGTTTATGGTCGATCGCTGGGGACTGTTGCAGGACAATATGCCCAACCTGTTGCCATTCCAACAGAAACTGGCGCAAAAGCGCGAAGAGCTGCAGCAATGGAGCAACTTCGGTGACAACATCTCATTGCTGGATGTGGTCAACAACGGCAAGCCGACTGTGCTTATCGGGGTTTCCGGCGCCCCAGGGCTGTTCAGCGAGGAGATCATCCGCGCCATGCACAGCCACTGCCCAAGACCGATAGTGTTCCCGCTGTCCAACCCCACCAGCCGGGTTGAAGCCACGCCCAAGGATATTTTGCATTGGACCAATGGCCAGGCACTGGTTGCCACCGGCAGTCCCTTTGAGCCTGTGGTCATAGACAATCAGACCTATGAAATCGCCCAGTGCAACAACAGCTATATCTTCCCCGGCATAGGCCTTGGGGTATTGGCCAGTGGTGCCAAGCGGGTCTCTGATGAGATGCTGATGGCCTCCAGCCGCGCTCTGGCGGAATGCTCGCCGCTGGCACTCAACGGCAGTGGTTCTCTGCTGCCTAAGCTGGAAGAGATCCAGAAGGTCAGCAAGCACATCGCCTTTGCCGTCGGCAAGGTCGCCATCGAACAGGGTCATGCATTGCCGACTTCCGATGAGCTGCTGTTGCAGGCCATAGAAAGCAATTTCTGGCAGCCTGAGTATCGCCGCTACAAACGTACTTCCTTCTAAGAGCGTCCGTGCCCATAAAAAACCGGCTTTATGCCGGTTTTTTATTCAGCCATTGGCTATCACATCTCGGATACTGTTGAGTAAACGCCTGTCAGTACGGGCCTTTTTCAACTTGCGTACACTCTCCTTGAGAGCCGACTGTGAAATACGCTCAAACATGCCACCGTACTCCTTCTCGGCAATGGCCTCGTCGGTATCCGCCAACTGGGCGATATCCTGGGCCATCAAACTCAGTTGCAACCAGGCCGACGCGATAAAAAAGCCGTGAAAATCGGCTCTCGGCAGTAACTTGGCGGCACTTGGCGGCAACTTGTCCCAAGCCTGTTTGAACTCGGACGGCTTATCATCCAGCAATTCTTCAAACAGATTGTCATAGGCTTCTTTCAGCGCCGTGGGCAACTTATCCATAGGCAGTACCTGAGAGCAGATATTGATGGCGGCGCTTCGCGCCTGCTGCCGGTATTGAGCATCAACTTGGGTCATGGTTTTTTCCGTCTAAAAGCGATTGGCGGCGAGTATAGCACCGGCAATAAAGGGCAATCCATCTGAAGTTGGTATCAAGGAACCGAGGAGCAAATACGGCGAAAACAAGTCGGTAACCGAATTCCCCCCTACCGGCAAGCGATTGATGCAGCTCTACTTACCTGCAAATTTAACGATTTATTACTGGTCAGCCTGAGCCCTGGTGCGTATGCTTAATAACATTATCTAAACATCTGTCTATCGGTCAGCGTGAAGTCATACTTTCTGAAATCAGCCATCACAGTGCTGCTTCTGGCCAGCATGGTTCCCCACGCCTTGGCACTGGATAATCCCAAGGCTGATCAGCTGTTCAAACAGCTGGAAGATGGGCAGGTCAACAATGTTGCCGAAGTAGAACAAACTCTGGATCAGATAGCCCAATTGCTGGCAAAGGACGATCTGGACAGACAGGCCAGGCTCAGGCGCGCCCGCTGCTGGAGCTTTGATGCCAACGACAACGCCAACATAGATGCAGCCATAGACTATGCCGTCAATCAGGCACAAGCGGCTGAAAACCAAGCCTACCCTGAAGCCTTAACCGACTTTCGCCTTTGCCATGGCTGGTACTCTCAACTCAAAGGCAATATGGAACAGGCCAAAGCCGACTATGACCAAGCCCTGCAGCAAGCCTATCAACTCGAAGATCATCGCCTGATCGCCGATGCCCGCAGTCTGCGCGGAGCCATGTATTCCTTTCAGGGCAACTTTGCCATGGCGCTGGAAGATCTGCTGACCGCTCAACAACTTTATGAAAAGCTCAAGCTGGATTATTGGGGTCTGTATAACCTGGCCGACCTCGCCACCAGTTTCCGCCGTTTCGGCGATCCACAAAGTGCGCTCAACTATTACCGCCAACTGGAGCAGGCCTATCGCCAAAGTGGTCACGAAGAGCAGGCCTATATTATCAATGGCGAAATGGCCATCGCCCTCGAAGAACTGGGTGATTTTGAAGGCGCCGTGGCCAAGTTCCAACAATCATACGACTATCTCAAGCAGCAAGGAGTCACGGTGGAAGCCGCGGGAGTCTCGGTCAATATGGCCGGCTCCCTGTTGAAGCTCGGCAGAGTCGAAGACGCCAAACAGGCGCTGGAGCGTGCCAGGCCATTTGTGACTGAGCAGATGGGTGGCTTCTACAGCTTTATGCAACTCTACAGCGCCGATGTGCTGTTGCGCCAAGGCCAGCCTGAACAGGCGATGGCCCCCTTGATCAAGGCCGAAAAAAGTTTCAGGAATATCAACAATGATCGCGGCTTGGCCGAACTCTACCTGCTCAAGAGCGAAGTATTTGCCGCCCAAGGGCTATGGCAGGAATCGCTCAAAGTGCTCAGGCTGTATATCGCCCTGCACCACGAGCTGGATAACAAACTGCAATCTTACCGCACCACAGAGATGCGTACCCGCTTCAATGCCGATCGCATGGCAAAAGAAAACCAACGTCTGCTGGAAAGCGAACGCCTGAAAGAGCAAGAGGTGCAGATACTGCAGCAAAACCGTCTGTTGCAGTTGGCTGTGCTGGTTCTGGCCAGCATCATTATCATAATCACTGCGGTGATGGCCTTTAAGCAGACCAGTAAATCACGCAAATTCCAGAAGATAGCCCATACGGATCACCTCACCCAATTGGCGAACCGGCGTTATACCTATCACAAGGGTGAAGCTATGTTCAATCAGGCGCGAGATAGCGACACGCCTTTTTCACTTGTGTTGTTTGATGCCGATAACTTCAAGGATATCAATGATCAGTTTGGTCACGATGGTGGCGATAAGGTCTTACAACATCTGGCAAGTCTGAGCCAAACCCTGATCCGCGAACAAGATCTGCTGGGGCGGATTGGCGGTGAAGAGTTTCTGCTGTTGTTGCCGGAAACAGCCCATGAAGAGTGTTTAAAAATCGCCGAGCGTCTGCGCCAAACCATAGCCGAATCACGCCCGGAAGGGCTAGTCGGTGAGCCCAGAGTAACGATAAGTGCCGGGGTAGCGACTCTGGGTGAGGAACTGCAGTTCTCCGAGCTGTTGAAACAGGCCGATGATGCCCTCTATTGCGCCAAGAATCGAGGTCGCAACCGGGTCGAAACCGCCTGAATGAGCACAGTGGTTATTGCAAATCACTGAACGCGCCAGAGCACTTCCGCCTGACGTAAAGAGGGCTCGGCACCAAACCACTTATGGTAGAGCGCGTCAAATTCGCCCGTTTTCTGCAATGCCAATAGCGCCTTGTGCCAGGCTTCGACCCGTTCAGGAGACGTACCGTCGGAGAACGCCAAATAGAGGCGCAAGTGCGCCAGTTCCAATACGGGGCGCACCGCCGCCTGTGTCTGGCCCAATTGTCGCAAGACGCCCTGAACCGCGATATCCGCCTGACACCAATAACGCACCCGCTTATGCAACAACTGCCTGGCCGAATACTGAGGAAAACCTGAGTTCAGTAACTGCTCATCCGGAACAGACTTCAACAAGATCTGCGCCGGGGAGTTGCGGTAAAGGGCAATATTACCCACCGCTACCGCATGTGACAGGTCTGCCGGGGTAAAATCATCATCCATGCGGGCATAGAGCTGAATGCGGGTTTCGGCAATAGGGCCAACAAAATCAAATTCCTGCCGCCGCTGTTCATTAATGGAAGTGGCAAACAGCAAGACGTTAGGCTCCTGGTTTGCGATATTCATCGCCCTGGCCCAAGGCAACACTTCTATCACAGGCTCTTTGTCAGAGGCAGCCACCTGATGGTGCAAGGCCCTCACCAGGGCCACCGCATAACCATCAACGCGACCATGGCGCTCATAGCTCATGGGAGGCCAGGTTTCGGTCAGCAGCCTGAGTGCGGGCGGCTCGGCCTCAGTAGGCTCGTTACCGGCCAAAGCCAAGTTGGCAAAGCTACAACAGAACACTATCACGCAGCCCCTGAGCAAGGTTTCGATTCCCGGCATATACTCTCCCCCCTCAATTTCTTCAAGCATAGCACCGACAACAGTCGAAATCGCCGTTTACGGCAACTGTGAGCAATTCTGCTTTACTGATATAATCATGGCTTTTCCCCGGTCAGCCTCTGTTCATGTCAGCTTCTCAACCACCACAATTTGATCCCGGTATGCTTGGCAAGCTTGCCCGCAACATAAAAGCCTGGGGCAAAGAGCTGGGTTTTGCTCAAGTGGGAATAACGGATACAGATCTCAGCCGCGAAGAGCCCAGGCTACAGGCCTGGCTCGATAAGGGCTATCACGGTGAGATGGGCTATATGGCCAGCCACGGTATGATGCGGGCCCGCCCGGCCGAACTGCATCCCGGCACTTTAAGAGTCATCTCAGTACGGATGGACTACTTACCGCCACAAGCCGGGTTTGCCCTCAATCTCAAAGACCCTAACCTTGGCTATATCTCCCGTTATGCCGGCGGCCGCGACTATCACAAGCTGATGCGTAATCGCTTGAAAAAGTTGGGCGAGCGCATAGATGAAGCGCTCAAAACCCTGCAACTTGAAGGCTGTGGCTTTCGGCCCTTCGTCGACTCGGCTCCCATTCTGGAACGGCCGCTGGCAGAAAAGGCCGGGATCGGCTGGACAGGTAAACACTCACTGATCCTCAACCATGAGGCCGGCAGTTGGTTTTTCCTCGGAGAGCTGCTGGTGAACCTGCCGCTGCCCATGGATGTCGCCACAGCCGGAGGCTGCAACACCTGCGTCGCCTGCATCACAAGTTGCCCAACCGGCGCCATAGTCGAGCCTTATGTGGTCGATGGGCGCCGCTGTATCTCCTACCTCACCATAGAGCTGGCCGGCAGCATTCCACTGGAGTTTCGGCCACTGCTCGGCAATCGCATCTACGGCTGTGATGACTGCCAGCTGGTATGCCCCATCAACCGCGCCGCGCCTTTGACCACAGAGACTGACTTTCATCTAAGGCCACAACTGAAGCAACCCAAACTGCTGGAGCTGTTTGCCTGGAGCGAGACCGAGTTTTTGAAAAACACCGAAGGCAGCGCCATTCGTCGCATAGGCCATGAACGCTGGCTGCGCAATATTGCGGTGGCACTGGGCAATGCGCCCGGCAGTGAAACCATAGTTGCTGCCTTGCAGGAGCGACTGACAGATGCCTCTGAACTGGTCGCAGAACACATAGAGTGGGCACTGGCGCAGCAGGCAGAAAAACTCAGCGCCAACGACACAGCGCCCATTCCCGCCCGCAAGACGGGGCGCCTGATCCGGATAGTGGAAAAGGGTTTGCCAAGAGACGCCTGAATTCAAGCCTAATCCAGGGTAAAACCCACCTTGATGGTGACCTGCCAATGAGCGATAACACCGGCCTCCAGATGTCCGCGGGTATCTATCACTTCAAACCAACGCAGATTGTGCAGCGACTGACTGGCCGCAGCGATGGCATTCTTGACCGCTTCGTCCGAGCTGATGGGGGATGAACCTGTCAGTTCTATTATCTTGTATACATGGCTCATGGGGCTTCTCCTGATAGTTATCTGAGTCCGGTTGGTGACCTGAGTATAGACAGAAATGGCCGATGGCATATTTCCCTTGGTTTCTGTATATTTCTCAGTTGGATAACCATCAGAAAAAATCAAGGGATTGCCATGCAATTAAAACATTCAGGTCCAGGGATAGCCTCATTTGTCACCAGCATATTGAGTGGAATAGCCCTGTTTATTACTTTTATTGTTGCCGGAACCCTGGAAACAACAACACCGGGCGGCATGGATGAAAACTCCATGGAAGCGGTTCTTGTGGGGTTAATGATCATCTTTATGATGTTGGTCTGTCTGGTGTCTTTGGGGTTGGGTATTGGTGGCCTGGTACAAAAAGAGCGCCAGAAAATCTTCGCCATTCTGGGCACAATCTTTTCAAGCTTGATCATCCTGGGCACTGTGGGCCTGATGATACTGGGAATAAGCATGAGTTGAATCTTTACCGCGTTGAAGTCAATCAACATCAGGGGCGCATTGCGCCCCTGACTATTATTAACCACAGAGTTTTATCACCCGAGTCGACGTCGCAACTCCCTGGTGGCATCAACCATGTTCTTCAAAGCCGGTTCGACTTCTTCCCAGTTACGGGTCTTCAAGCCGCAATCCGGGTTGACCCAGAGCTGACGCAGAGGAATTTTCTGCGCCGCCTTTTCAATCAGGCTTACCATGGCCTCCACTGTTGGAATATTGGGGGAGTGAATATCATAAACCCCAGGGCCGATTTCATTGGGATAGTCAAAGTCTTCGAAGGCATTCAACAACTCCATCCTTGAGCGCGATGTTTCTATGGTGATCACATCGGCATCCATGGCGGCAATTGCCGCAATAGTGTCGTTGAATTCGCTGTAGCACATATGGGTGTGAATTTGGGTCTCGTCTCTGACACCGGCGGCGCTGAGCTTGAAAGCGGCCACGGCCCAATCGAGATAATGGGCCCAATCGCTGCGTTTAAGCGGCAAGCCTTCCCTAAAAGCCGGTTCATCAATCTGGATAATGCCTATGCCCGCCTGCTCCAATGCCACCACTTCATCGCGTATCGCCAGGGCCAACTGAGTCGCTATCTGTTCGCGGCTGATATCCTCGCGGGCAAAGGACCAATGCAATATAGTCACGGGACCGGTCAGCATGCCTTTCACCGGCTTGTCGGTAAGACTCTGGGCATATTCGGCCCAGTCAACTGTCATCGCCTTGGGACGGGTCACATCGGCGTAGATCAGCGGTGGCTTGACGCAGCGGGAACCATAGCTCTGCACCCAGCCATGTTTGGTAAAACCAACACCGTTTAGCTGTTCACCAAAGTATTCCACCATGTCGTTGCGCTCGGCTTCACCGTGTACCAGCACATCTATTCCCAGCTTGAGCTGACGTTCTATGGTATCTCGGGTCACCTGTTGCAGTTGCTCTGTGTACACAGCATCGTCCAACTCACCCTTGCGCCAGCGGCTGCGAAGGTTACGAATGGTTGCCGTTTGCGGGAATGAACCTATGGTAGTCGTCGGCAACAAAGGCAACTTGAACCTGGCCTGCTGGGCTTGTCTGCGCACCTCAAACTCATGGTTTCGGTCATAATCGGCCGCGCTCAGCGCATCGATTCTGGCACTGAGTTGTTGATTACGCCCCTGCGCCCTGGCCGCGCGCCGACTTCGGCAACGGGCGACCACAGCTTTGGCGCTTTCCGTCTCAGGCGCCGCCAAAAGCGCCTTGAGCTCCTGCAACTCGGTGAGTTTTTGCCTGGCGAATGCCAGCAGACTTTTAAGCTCGGGCGCCAGCACGGTCTCCACCTCAAGATCCACCGGGGTATGCAACAGGGAGCAGGAAGTGGCGAGCCAGAGCCTGTCTCCCAAATCACGCGCCAGTGGCGCCAACTGCTCGGCCACAAGATCCAGATCGGCGGCCCAGACGTTACGGCCACTGATTACCCCAACCGATAACACCTGTTCAGGCGCCAATGCCCCGACAAAGGCCTGCAACTGCTCGGGCGCGGTGACCAGATCCAGGTGAATACCCGCCACCGGCAGTGCCGACAACAGACTTTGATGATGGGCTACAGTGCCGTAATAGGTTGCCAGCAACAGCCTGAGCGGCGCCGACTTGAGCACGCCGTAGGCCTGATGGAAGGCCTGTTGCCAGTTGTTATCCAGCTCAAGTGCCAGCGCAGGTTCATCCAATTGCACCCATTCAACGCCCTGGGCGGCAAATCGGGCCAGAATGGCTTGATAACATTCAAGCAGCGCCGGCAGCAGTGTCAAACGGTCGAACTCTGAGCCCGCTGTCTTGGACAGATACAGGAAAGTGACCGGCCCCAAGAGTACCGGCTTGGCAGTGTGACCCAGCGCCTGAGCCTCGGTCACCTCTTCAAACAACTGTTCCCAGGCGATATCGAAGCGTTGATCTTCGCTGAGCTCAGGCACCAGATAATGGTAGTTGGTGTTGAAGTACTTGGTCATTTCAGACGCCGGTGCATGCTTGCCGCTGGGCGCTCGGCCACGGGCAATCCGGAACAGGGTATCGAGATTGACAGCGCCGCCGTCACGGTGACGCTCGGGGATTACCCCCAGAGTCGCACTAAGGGTCAGCACCTGATCATAGTAAGCAAAGTCACCGACCGGCAGCTGCGCCACCCCGGCATCGGCCTGCCACTGCCAGTGGGTACGCCTAAGCTCCCTGGCAACACTCTCTAATTCGGCCACGCTGGACTCACCGCGCCAATATTTCTCCAAAGCAAACTTGAGTTCACGTCGACGTCCGATACGGGGAAAGCCAAGACTATTTAATTGCATAATGTATACCATCCTCTATAAACTGTGCAGCAAGTGACTGGCGACGCCGAAACACAACAAATCAAACTGGGCGTCTGGACGTCTAGAAGTTTATTGTGCTAGTCTCAGCACAGGCAACCGAATTGAATTCAAGGGCAACATGAGCGGCATTCATGTGGAGAGGAAATGATAGAACTGAGACACCTTCGTACTCTGATAGCACTGAAAGAAAGTGGCAGTCTGGCCGGCGCGGCGAAGAAACGTTTTGTCACTCAATCGGCGCTGTCGCACCAGATTAAAGAGTTGGAGACCCGGATTAACTCCCAGGTATTTGTTCGCAAAAGCAAACCTCTGACCTTCACGCTTGAGGGCAGTCGCCTGCTGACCCTGGCAGAAGAGATACTGCCCCGGGTACAGGAAACCGAATTTGTGCTCAAACGCGGTCTATCTGGAAGCAGCGGTCCCTTGAAGGTGGGTATTGAGTGTCACAGCTGTTTTCGCTGGCTGATGCCTGTAATGGAAGCCTTTCATCAGTCTTATCCGGATGCCAATCTGGATCTCTCCAGCCGCCATCTGTTCGACTCTCTCAATGCGCTGGAAACCGGTGAGCTGGATATAGTGCTGACCTCAGATCCTGTGCCCGGCCATGCCCTTGCCTATCAGCATCTGTTTGATTTTGAAGTGAGACTGGTGATGGCCAAAGATCACCCTCTGGCAGGCAACAGCTATATTTTGCCGCAACAACTGGCCAGGGAACCTATTATCAGTTATCCGGTACCGCTGGAAAGGCTGGATATTTTCCGTCACTTCCTCGAGCCGGCCGGAGTGGTGCCCGGCCCACAAAAACGCTGTGATCTCACCAATGTGTTGCTGCAACGCATCGCCTGTAAAGAAGGGGTTGCGGCCTTGCCCAACTGGTCACTGACCGAAGCCCAGGGCTTGAGCCTGACCTCGGTGAAACTGGGGCAGGAAGGCCTGAAACGGCCGCTGTTCGGTGCCTACCGCCGCGACAGCAGCAATAGAGTGCAGCTGCAAAGGCTGCTGGAATTGATTGCCAAAGAGGGATTACAGCGTCAAGACAGACACTGACTGAGCGGCTGCCACCGTCCCTGAAAGTCGGCGGCAGTCACAAAGCATCTAGAGAGGATTCAGCAGCAGACCGCGCTGCGACAATACCCTTCTCAGTACCAGTCCGGGTGAATTGGGATCCCGGGTCTGTCTCAGGTTATGGGCGACCATAAACTCGCTTTGCAGCTCATCATCCAACCCCAGAGATTCAAAAGCTTCCACCGTCAGCGTCTGCTGCTGGGTATCTATCAGGGTCTTGATAATGCCCAGCGGGAAGCACTGCTCGGCTTCGGCGTTGAGATAGGCAAACGCCGTCAGGGCAATAATCTGACCAAAGACGCTGAACAGTGCCAGAGTCTGCACTTCATCCGCGTCTATCTGCACCCCTTGCATCTGATGCAAGCTGTCCACCGACTCGGTCGCCACGGACTCGGTCAGGCGCCAATAGCCAAGTACCAGTTTACGGTATGGCTGCGGCAGTTCATCGAGCCGCTCTTTGAGATAAAAGCTAAAGGCATAACGGTAGATATTGACCTGTCCCAGACGCACCAATGCATCCTTGAGGCTGCGGTTTGGCTGAACGGAAGGAGAGAGCGCGTTATTGCTGCGCCACAGCAGATGAGCTGCCAGAGCGGGATCGGTCGCGACAATATCGATCACATTGCGAATATCGCCATCAGCAATAATGGCCTTCTTAAGCGGGATCAGGATGCCGCGGCGCCCTATCACCTGCTCTTCGTTGGCAATAATGGCACGCACTTGAGTAAAAACCTGCTGCTCAAGATCTGTCATGTGATTCTTTAAACCTGTTGTTATTTATTATGGAGGCACTATTGCCATTTATTATGGCAGAGAATTTACCCATAAAACGCCCACCAGGGTCAAGTTGAATCGATAATTAGCCCGGTTTTTGCCAAACAGAATCAAAAAGTAGCATCAAAAAGCGCCCGCCTCCTGCAGCCTGGTAAAGATGACTTGTGCCAAACGCGAATACCCCTGTTGATTGAGATGCACAGTATCGGACTTGAGCTCGTTTGAACGCAGCAGCTCGGACAGAGTCTGTTCCAGCAAGATGGCGCCGTGCTTGTCGGCCAGTTCGGCATACAAAGGCAGGGGGGACAGCAGCAGGCTCTTTTGCGGCACAGCCAGCAGCACTACCGGAATTTGCCGGGCTTTGGCCTCAAGTAACATGGCCTCAATGTTTTGCGCCAATTGCACCTGGCTACGACCGCGGAGAATATCGTTACCGCCTTCGAGCAAAATAAGCAGATCCGGCTTGGTTTCATCCAGCAGTGCCGGCAAACGCTCAAGCCCGGCAGCAGATTGCTCACCGGAAATCCCGGCGTTGATCACCTCACAACGGCACAACTCGGCCAGACGGCTGGGATAATCCTGCCCGGCCTTGGCACCAACGCCTTGGGTCAGGCTGTCACCGAAGGCCAGCAGTTTGCCATTGCTGCCGATATATGCCAGCTTGGGCTCGGAGCAAGCCAGCAAAAGCAGCGACAACAGGGCTATGGCCACGCCTCTCAAACCATATCTAAAATCAGCTTTCATATTTCGACTCTTGCCTCCTTGTCGGTGACTACTTTCCAACTAAAACAGATAGAAATACGAGCAGAAAAAAGCCGGGAACCCCCGGCTTTCTATGCTATCAGAAGCGATAGCTGACGCTGAATCTCAGCGCACGGCCGCTACCCGAGTAATAACCATCGCCCCAAGTACTGAAATAACCTGAGCTGGCGTATTGCTTGTCAAACAGGTTGTCGACCCTCAGGCTGGCAAGCCAGGCATCTCGGCTGTAGTTGAGGGCGATATTCCCCAGCCAATAGCTGTCCAGTTTATCGTGCTGATTGCCATTGTCACCCTCCATATATCTATCACCCAGATACTGCCCCTCGACAAACAGCTGCCAGTGCTGACCAAAGTCCACACTGGTGTAGATACGCCCGGAATGCTCGGCCACCCAGGAGAGAGATTTGCCTTTGTTGGCGCCTTCAGTAAATTCGGCATCGATATAGTTGTACTCAAGTCCCAACTGCAGCATTTCATTGAGCTGCCAGTCCCAGTCGAGGCTGGCGCCATAACGGCGGGAAGCATCGGCGTTGACGTTGGCGCCGGGGAAAGCACCGCCGATAGGCATATCAGCACTGGGGTCAAAGACAATTTCATCTTCCAGCGACAGTCGGTACAGGTTCAGACGCAGACTCTGGTTGCTCAAGGTCCAATCCCAGCCGGCTTCAATGGAACGGCCGGTCTGCGGCTTGAGGCCGACGACTGTTGGCGGCGTATAAGCTTGCTCATCGACCTTGGCGAAACGGAAACTCTCATCACCGCGAAGATAGAATCTGTGGCCTTCCAGCGGCCGATAGTTGAGCCCCAACTCGAGCGCGTGAGCGTCTTCATCCAAATCTATGCCATTGGGGTAAATCTGACCGTCCTTGAGTTCATCCTTGACCTTGGCATAGCGCCCGCCCACCACATAGCTCAGGCTGTTGGTCAGCGGCACATTGGCCTGTAGATAGGTGCTGGTCATGGTTTGGGTATTGCTGCGCTGCATATAACTGAGATCGAACTCGGTTTCACCCCGTTGAATATCGGCGCCTATGACTATGCTCAGTTCACCATTGCGGGTCTGATAACGCCCCAGCGCCTTGGGATTGAATTCCAACAGCGAGCGCTCGTTACGACCTGGGCTGCCATAGCTGACACTGGACACCAGAGTATCACTGTAGTTGAGGTCCGCAGCCAGGGCCCAGTTGGCGTGCACCTGGCGCTGGAGATGAGCACGCCAGGCAGAAGTCATCTCATGGTTGTAATCACCCGGCGTCGATGTCGCCTGGCGTGGGTCGGCTTCAAACTGAGCCAGGGTCAGTGAGCCTGGAGTCTGGCGCTTGTTATCGTAGTAACTGCCTTCGACAAAGAAGTTGGTCAACTCTGAATCATATTGCAGACGCCCCAGCACAGAACCGGTTTCGTTGGCATTGTTTCTACGGTAGTTGTCGCTCTCGTTGTAAGCAGCAGCCAAATAGTAACGCCAGTTGTCATTGATGGCGCCGGACAGATCCCCACGGCCTTCGTAGGTGTCAAAACTGCCACCGGAGAGGGTCAGGTTGCCACCGCTGGCACTGGGCGCCTTGGTGATAATATTGATCACTCCGCCGACTGCCTGATCACCATAGAGCACCCCGGCGCTGCCGGAAAGGATCTCTACCCTTTCAATCTGATTGACCGCAATGGCACTCAGGCTGGGGGCGGCAATATCGATATTGTTGAGTCGGCGACCATCTATCAGTATCAGGGTGTTATTCACCGCTTGGCTGGAAGAGAAACCGCGCATCGCCAGCACAGGCCCTGAGTTATTGTCCGATATTTGAATGCCACTGCGGCCACGCAGCAACTCGCTCAGATTACTGGCACCGCTTTGCTGAATATCGGCGGCATCTATGACCACCACATTGGCGGCAATATTGAGCGGCGTGTCATCCTGACGGCCAATGACCACCAGCTGTTCATCCACGGCCTGGGTTGTAGCACTCGCCATGACGGGAACCGAGGTAAATGCACCGCAGAGCAGCGCGAGATGATTTAGTTTGAAACCCATTTTCCTTTGACTCCTGAAAGGGAAACGGGGCAAGAGTGCCACGGCAGGGAGAGCCCCTTGGCTGCCGCATTTCGAGATCTGCCCACCGAAATCATCGAAATACCTCCAGGGCCGGTCTCCGGACTTTGGCTATGCGGTTGACCGCGCAAGACCCGGCTTTTATGACGCCACTTGGGCGCGCCTGTCTCTCACCATTTACCGTTGCGGGGGCAGTGCCGGATTCTCACCGGCTTCCCGATTATCCCCGGTCTTTCATTCCGGGGCACCACGAGAGGTTGACTGAAATACTGTGCTGTCATTCCCGGCCTAGCCGAGAGCGGGCATTATAGACGTCTATATGGATGAATGTCTAATTTTGACGACGACTGACCGCCGCAGATTTACCCTAAAAACAAAAAGGGAGCCGAGGCTCCCTTTCCATTATCTTAACCCAGCTCTTTGGGGTTACTGCCAAAGCGGTTGTCACCCACTTCGCTGTCCTGGCAGTAGAAGACCAGCAACACTATCCAACCTATGATAGGGATAAATGCCAACAACTGCCACCAACCACTGCGGTCAGTGTCGTGCAGACGACGCGCGGCAACCGCAATAGAGGGCAACAACAGGCCCAAAGAATAAATCAGCCCCAGCACTGTGGTACCCAGCGCATAGTCAATAGCACTGACAACCAGGCTGAAAATGATATAGAACAGAGTGAACATCCAGTATTCTGTCCGACGGGCCCGACCGGTAAAGTCGGCGTATTTTTTGATGGCTCCGATGAAATGTTCCATGTTTTCTCCCAATAACAGATCCAAGATCCGATAACGCCGCACCAATTATTGAATGGCTTAAGGCGACCAAAGTTTCATCAGAGTTTCTTACTCCCTGAAACAGCAAACAATTTTAACATACCTGAATGAACTGCAAAGTGACAGAAAAGAGATTTACCTTCCATCCGCCACAAAATCAGAGATATCTCACCCTGTCAGTCGTCATTGGTTTACAAATATCACCATATTCATAGCCATAAATAGCCATGAACAGCCAGCCGGCGCTTTTTCATCTTATCTGCTCAGCGTAAAACCACGGCTGGCGGCCAGCACCTGGATATCGGTTTCAATCTGTGCCAGCTGTGTCTGACGCTTTCGACCTATTGCCCCTGAGTTAAACTTGGATGCCAGGCTGCCAAGAATATAGCGCCAATGCAGCGCTTGTTTTTTACGCTGTTTACGGCTCAAAGGATTCAGTGGCCGCTGCGCTGCGAGCGCCTTGAGCAAGGCTGCAGCAGCGCTGAACCAAACATCGGGCAGCGATTCCAGGTTGTTAAAAAGCCATTCCAGGCAAACCAAGCGGCTCAATTCGGTGTGGGCAAATCCTTTGTTGCTCAAAGGCATTTGCCGCTCCAGCAACAAGGCGTTGAATTGCTTTTGAATTTCAGCACTCCAGGGTTTGCGTTGCAGCTCGGCCAGGTGCTGGGAGAAGACCATCTTCGCCAGTTCATGCTCTAAAAACAGGCTGCGAATGCCATCGAGCAGTGCCAGGGTAAACTCAGGGTAGCGGCGGCCGAGCGCCAATTGCAGTGAAAGTTCGAGGCCAGAGACGCCCTCGCCTTTACTTGGCGGCTCCCACTTGAGGCACACAGGCACAAACCAGGCAAGAAAACGCACCTGCCATTCAGGTCTGGCGGCGATATAGCCAAGGGCCTGCCGTCCCAAATAGCTACTGGCCGGGCTGGCCCGGTTGGCTTCAAGCAATGCCAGTAACTCGGCGGGGTTATCGGCCTCCAGTAACTGCTCAACTATTGGCGACAACCGCTCCCGAGCCCGAAGAAAGCGCAAACACTGGACCGTTTTACCCACAAACTTTCCGCCAATGGCCAGCGGCAATAGCGCGATTAGAATCCCCCACAGCTCGAGCCAGGTATTTTGCTGTTCTCGATAGTACTGGATATCGGTGCGCGCTATGCCTGGTTCCTCAGGCAAATGCCAAAGGATCACGGCTTCACCGACGCTTCTCGAATCGCAAAGCAGGCCTGGGGGATCCCAGATCTGATACTCACTGCCGTTCGGCAACTGATAATACAGCAGACAATCCCACTCATAACGGCCAAAACCCCAGCGCCCAGGGGACACATAGTGTTGCTCACGCCGGGCAATATAGCCTTGGGTCTCGACGCCTCGCTCGAGCAGGATATTCACTTCATACCAGGATTGGACACTCTCTTTGACAAAATAGAGCCCTAGAGCCGAGAACAGCCCGCCGGCAAGCGCAAAAAGGCCGATAATTATCAGATCTTCCCAGATTGCCCGTATCTTTCCCACCGGGTCCCCTTTGATTCAATCCTTTAAGGCCGCGGATTGTAGCAGATTTCAGCAATCAGTTGAGGAACACTTCACAGTTTGCCATCCGGTTCTGCGCGCGCCAAAGAGTCATGCTATGCTCGGGCAAATTGCTAAAGGAGTAACAGCATGAAACGCCCTATCATTCTCGACTGCGATCCCGGCCATGATGATGCCATCGCCTTGATCCTGGCCCTGGCCAACCCCGAGCTGGATCTGCTGGCCGTGACCACCAGCGCCGGTAACCAAACCCAGGAAAAAACACTCAACAACGCCATGCGAGTGCTTACTCTGCTGGGCAGAACCGATATTCCTGTGGCCAGCGGCGCCCCCAAGCCATTGGCAAGGGAGCTGGTCATTGCCGACAGTGTTCACGGTGAATCCGGGCTCGATGGCCCAGAACTGCCGGATCCAGCCTTTGAACCTCAGCCGATGATGGCCTGGGAACTGATGGCAGAGAAAATCCGCCAAAGCAGCCAGCCGGTGACTCTGGTGCCCACGGGCCCCTTGACCAATATCGCTATTTTCCTGAGCGCCTATCCCGAACTCAAGTCCCGTATTGAGCAGATAGTGCTGATGGGTGGCGCCGCCGGTGTCGGTAACTGGACCCCTGCCGCCGAATTCAACATTTTTGTTGATCCTGAAGCGGCCGACATGGTGTTCAAGTCAGGGATCCCCATCGTCATGGCCGGTCTGGACGTGACCCATGAGGCGCAGATCATGGAAGAGGATGTAGCCCGTTTCCGCGCGATTCCCAACAAGGTTGCCAAGTGTGTTGCCGATCTGCTGGAATTCTTTGTTATCTACCACAAGGATCCCAAGTGGGGCTTTGATGGCGCGCCGCTGCATGACCCCTGCACCATAGCCTGGCTGCTCAAGCCTGAGTTGTTCATCGGCTTGGACTGCCATGTTGCCATCGAAACCCAGAGCGAGCTGACTGTAGGGATGACGGTTGTCGACCGCTATCACTTAACCGGCAAGCCCGCCAACGCCAAGGTGCTGATGCATCTGGATCGTGAAGGCTTTGTGGATCTGCTGGTTGAAAGCCTCTACGCCTATCAGGATTAATACATGAGTAGACTAGTGATAATCGGCAGTGCCAATGCCGATCATGTGATGGAATTCAGTCACTTGCCCGAGCCAGGGCAAACATTGATGAGCCGCAGCTACCGTTTGGAACACGGTGGCAAAGGCGCCAATCAGGCAGTTGCTGTAGCCAGACTGGTGCAGCCTGGCACCCGAGTGGACTTTATCTGCCATCTTGGGGACGACGCCATCGCCGATACCATGATCAAGAGTTGGTTGGACGATGGCATTCATCCTCAGGGCTTGAAGAAAGTGCCGGAAATGGCAACCGGCAGCGCAATGATTTTCATCGGCGATGGCGGTGAAAACTGTATTGGGGTGGCCGCCGGCGCCAACGCCAGCCTGGAGCCAGCCGATGTTCACTGTCATCAAGAGCTGTTCGAAGGCGCCAGTTACCTGCTGGCACAGCTGGAAACGCCGTTGGAATCGGTCAAAGCCGCGCTGCAACTGGCCAAGCAACAAGACACAGTGACAATTCTCAACCCGGCCCCCGCCAGCACGCTGGCTGACGATGTGCTGGCCTTGGTGGATATCATCACTCCCAACGAAACTGAGGCAGAAGCCCTTACCGGTATCAAGGTGGAAGATGAAGCCGGCGCAGCCAAAGCCGCAGCCGCTCTGCAAGCCAAAGGGGTTGGCGCCGCGGTGATCACCCTCGGCAGCCGCGGCGCCTATGTGCGTCATCCCGAGTTTGAGGGCCTGGTGCCTAGCTACCCGGTCAAGGTACTTGATACTGTGGCCGCAGGAGACACCTTCAACGGTGCCCTGATGGTGGCTTTAAGTGAAGGGCTGGACATGGAACAAGCGGTGGATTTTGCCAATAAGGCCGCTTCCATAGCCGTGACCCGTCATGGCGCCCAGCGCGGAATTCCCTACCGCCGCGAGCTGTAATCACGCCGTTACCGCCACAAAAACGGGAGTCATAGACTCCCGTTTTTTATGCTGGCTGCCAGTCAAATTATTCGCCTGGATTGGCCTCTCTGTGGGCCTGAAGCTTGGTGGCAAACTCCTGCTGCAGCTGCTCCATCTTAGGCAGCAGCCCCTGGCTCAGTGATTGAGTCACCATCATGGACTCCTGCATCACGGCTGGCATCTTGGCGACCATGGAGCGCCCAGTATCACTGGCATAAAACGCCAGCATATCGGCAATTTCCTTGTCGCTGTAATGCTTGACATAAATATCGGTCAACGGTTGCTTCAGCTTGTCCCAGCCCAGCTCCTGCTTGAAGATCTGCGTACTCTTGCGGGCAAACTCTTCAAATAAAGGCTTTTCACTCTCCTTGATATTGAACTGTTGTTGCATGCCCAAAATCATCATTTCCATCTGGGTATAAGCCGTGTCCATCATGGAGTCCATCTGCATTTCCAGCAGTAACTGCTCCACCTGAGCCCGGCGAGCGCTGTCATCGGCCAACGCCAAAGGGCTGCTGAGCAATATGCCGCCCAGAACAAGAGATGACAAAAAACCAGGACCTTTCATGAGTGCCTCCGTGGCAAGTATTGATTCGGCTGTCAGTCTATCACAGCCCAAGAGACTGTCAGCAGCTCCAACCTCAGCTGACAGTTAAAATTCTGAGATTAATTCTCATTTAAGGTAAATGCCGTTATGATTGACCCAGGCGGGAGCCTGCGGGGCTCTCGTGCTGTCGAGAGAAATATCGACCCTAAAACCAGAAAAGGAATTGAAAATGAATAAGTTAACCAAGAGACTCGCGGGTATTGCCCTGTTGGGAGCCGGCGCCGTTATCAGCAGCACTGCCAGCGCCGACGAATGCAGCCTGACCATCACAGCCAACGATGCGATGCAATTTGATACCAAGGAATTAAGCGTTCCCGCCAGTTGCAAGACGGTAGAACTGACATTGACTCATTCCGGCACCCTGCCAGTGACAGCCATGGGCCATAACTGGGTTCTGAGCAAGAGCGCCGACATGCAGGGCATTGCTACTGATGGTATGGCAGCCGGCGCCGATGCCGCCTATGTCAAAGCCGGTGACGAGCGGGTGATTGCCCACACTCCTCTGGTTGGTGGCGGCGAATCTGTCAGCATCAGCTTCAGCACCGAAGGCATGACACCGGAAGACAGCTACAACTTCTTCTGCTCCTTCCCCGGCCACTGGGCCGTGATGCAAGGCAGCTTCAGCATCAAAGGCTAAGGCTGCGCGCTTTGGGCCCGAATCAGGGCCCAAAGAAACATCTCCATTCCTCCTTCGCAAGACCCAATAGCCGCCTTTTCGCCAAGTGAGTCCGGGAACCCGGTGACAACTTGCCTGTCTTGGCCTTATGGATGAAATCACCTATCAATATCGGCTTGGTTTCCAGCCATGGCCTATCACCTGCGGTGAGCTCTTGCACAGGCGATCCTGTGACACGGCGTTAATACGTCCCTGTAGCCTCGACGAAAACATCCTTGTTTTCGACGGTCACAGTTCCGCCTGTGCCTGAAAATGAGGCGTATGTCTGCAGGTATATAAGCAATTTCTAGCAAAGCTATGATTGCAGAATTGCACCAATCCCCTTCGGAGCCGCCGCTGGCGTTGTTGCAAATTGGCGTAGTCGAGACAGGGATGTCGAGGCTCGAAGGTCGAGCAGGGATGCGAGTCCTGAGTGTAGCCAATTTGCTTCATAAGCCAGCGGGGATTTCGGCTACGTCGGGGTGTCCTTGGGGATGCAAGGGGCTTTGGACAAGCAAAGCCCCTTGTCCGGTGTGGTGTGGAACACCACGACTTTAGGCCGCTGGCACAGCGGCTATCATGGCTTCTAACTAAAAGTTACTAATTAGTATTGGCAGGGCTTCCAGCGACGGACGGCCTCCCATTGCCTGCCGCAGGCTTATGCACAGGCGATTCTGTGACTCGCTGCGAGTACATCTCTTATCTCCATGGATGGAGTGTATGCCGACATTTGTCTGGAACAAATGCGGTCGAAAACATCCTTGTTTTCGACGGTCACAGTTCCGCCTGTGCCCGGAAAATGGGCGTATTTCTGTGGACATAGAAGCAATGTCAAACAACGATATGCTTGCAGAATTGCAGCAATTCCCCTCCCTTTGGAGCCGCCGCTGGCGTTGTTGCAAATTGCGGTCACTTGCCACTAAACAGGATTATGGTTATTTGTCGACTTTCTGCGGATGACAGACAAAGCGCCGCTGGGTAGAGTAGGAATCAAGGCTTGAGCCTGTTTCGGCCAGGCACTATTTGAAGGAGAGAGCTTATGTTGGGCGAAAACCATGCGCTGATCCTGGAGTTTCCGGAGCACAAACAGAAAATCCATCAACTCAAGGAAAACGATCCTCACTTTCGCGAGCTGGCAGCCGAGTATCACGACCTCGACCATGAGATCCGTGGATTGGAAGAAAACTGTGTCCCCACGGCAGAAGAACGTTTCAACCAGTTGAAACTGCGCCGCGCCGAACTCAAGTCCTGGCTCTATCAGCAGTTACTGCGCTGATAACCCCAAATACAGAGGCCCTTGCAGCTTAAACCGCAGGGGCCCATGATCAAATCCTGATTAGCTCGATTCCGAGCCGGATCTTAAAGCCTATCCAGATGCAGGGCGTTGGCAAACTCCTGCAATTCACTGGCTTTAACCCCTTCCCCCGAGAGAGTGAACATGGCATTGCCATTGACTATCACAGTCAGCTCTGCCTCACCGGATTCAGTATTCAGCATGGCGTTATGCCCCTGAACCTTGACCAGCTTGCCGCCGCTCATGGCTATCATAGATGGATTGGTCAGCATGGCCATAACAGACTGCAATAGGGGGGAGTCGAGCACCAGCTCTATCTCCAGTTGCGCACTGTCTTCTTTGTAGTAGTGGCGGCTGGCATTTATGCCCCCGCCCAACATCATGCCACCTGTATCGCTTGAAGGGTCATCGGCTTGCCAACCCGGCAATGGCTCGGGAAATACCCCTACGACTTCTCCGGCCCGCTGCTGCCGGATAAGGGTTGAGGCATAATCCAGTTGTGAACTGGCCTGGCTCAATTCACCCTTGCGGTAATGTTGTAACCCGGCCTCAATGGCTTCGGCTACGGCAGGATCTTCGGCAGCCTGCAGCGGCGCTGCCAATGCCAATGAGGCAACAAGTAATAGATTTGAAGGTTTCATTATCTTTCCCTGATAAAAAAGTCCGCGAATAGCATAGCCGCAAGCTGAGTTCTACGCCAGCTATCCGTTACCTGGCTCTTGCTGTAGCTCGGCGGCAAGCTTCCGAAGCAGTGTAACATCTGGTTCAAACGTCAGTACCTGTTCGGCTCTGGCCAGCGCCAGCTCGGAGTGTTTGCGACACACCTCGCTAAACTCCGCCCGGTTGGACAAGGCTTGAAAGGCTTTTTGCAGCCGAATGTGAATCTCCACCAGCGCCGCACCATCCCGGGCTATCGGCATAAAGAAGTCATCGAACAGTTCTTCAAGACGTATCGGCAGCATCCAAACTCTGGGATAGGGAATAGTCTCAGGCGCCGGCAGATTCTGCTCATCAGTCACCTGCCATTTGGCTATTAATCTGACTCCGCGACCAATCACATCTATCGCTGTGCCAGGATCATTCACCGCCGCCGACAAGGCCCTCGATGCCACTTCGGCCAATACCGACAACCCAAAGCGAGGGTCTTGATCGAAAGAACGTTCATTGGCCACGGTAAAAGCCTTGTGCAGTGGCTGCAACTGAGCGTCATCGACACCGCCATCCTCAGCCTGAAAACTCAGCCACAGCAGGGGCCGTCCCTGATGGACAAAGGCACCTGGCAATGACGTGATATAGGCTTCGGCGCCGTAATCTTCGGCCCATTGATTGATGCTGCCGAGATCCACATGCTGCACATAGCCTGTGTCGGCCGGATAGAGAGCTAAAGCCCCTTTGGGAATATCCTCATCGGATGCCAGGCGCCGCCCGTCCAGCCAGGGATGCTCACAGCGCCGCTGGATAGCCGCTCCGGCCGCCTTTTCAATCCTGTCTGTGGTTTCCC
The DNA here is from genome assembly GCF_043103185.1 of Shewanella sp. YQ_9. Taxonomy (NCBI): domain Bacteria; kingdom Pseudomonadati; phylum Pseudomonadota; class Gammaproteobacteria; order Alteromonadales; family Shewanellaceae; genus Shewanella; species Shewanella sp. YQ_9. Next base: position 15,597 of record NZ_JBICJO010000011.1, on the reverse strand, counting down.
CTACCCGGCCTAGCTTGGACAAATGATTGATCCACACCAGAATGGTGGCCACTATCAATACCACCACGGCCACAGTCACCAGAAATAGTACCACCCGCCCCTCTTCGCCATAGACACCGGTACTGAGGGCGATAATGCCCACTATGCTGAAAACAAAGGAGCCGACAAAGGTAGCCAGCGCCTGCTGGGCAGTGGAATCTTCCATCAACAGCTTGGTGGCTCTGGGGGAAATATTGCTGGTGGCTGCGCCATAGGCGGAAATCATCACACTCAGGGAAAAGGTGGTCACGGCCAACATGCTGGAGGCGAGGATATTGAGCAGCTTGTCCACCGCATCTGCACCTATCATGCCCGACAGCGAAGGGGGAATAACCCCCTGCACCACTATCGCCAGCAATGCGGTAACCACGGCCAGAATCGCAAACAGCACAGTGCGCATCCAGAGTTTGCGGCTCAATTGCAACAGCCGCCAGCCCCATTTACTCAGCATAATTCCACTCCTTTGATGACTCTCTCCCTGGCCAGAATAGCAGCCTTTTGTTCTTTGGACAGGCAGATCAAGCTGTTAGACTTGGGAAGGTGCAAACAAGTCTTATAGTGCAAGCCAGAACGTCACCAGGAACTATTAGCACCTTCCCTTAAGCTTCTACCCTGCGGCCAGGATAATAATGAAAGTCGATCTCAACCTGCTTCCGGTATTGGAAGTCCTGCTGGAAGAACAAAGCGTTACCGGCGCGGCCAGGCGGTTGCACCTGAGTCAATCGGCCGTCAGCAAGCAGCTTAATCGCCTGCGGGAGTTGTTCAATGACCCGCTGTTTGAACGCAGCGCCTTCGGCCTCAAACCCACTCCCAGAGCGCTGGCTCTGGGGCCAGAGCTGCAGCAATGGCTCAGATTGGCCGAGCGGCTGACGCTACCGGACGAGTTTGACCCCGCCGCCAGTGAACGTCAGTTTCGTATGCACTTGGTGGAAACCGCCTACTCCCTCACGCTGCCGCATTTTATGCCTTCCTTGCTACGCCAGGCTCCCGGGCTGGATATCAACTGCAAGACCTGGTACCCGGGCACCATGGAGCAGCTGCTGCGCTGCGAGCTGGACTTTGCCATAGGCTGCCGCGAGTGGGATCCGCGCTCGCTGATGCATATCAACAGCCTGCCGGATGAACTCGAGTATCTGGAGCTGACTCGCGACAAACCCATCTGCCTGCTGCCGCCGGATCATCCTGCGCTCGAGGGCGACTGGAACCTGGAGCGTTTTCTCAGCTTCGAGCATCTGCAGGTAGCCTTTGGCGGAATCGAACATTGGTTGTTGGACGATGTGTTGGCGCTGAAGCACAAGACCCGGCGGATCCGCGCCAATATCACCGACTTTCCCACTGCGCTGGAGCTGTGTCGCCACAGCGAGTTAATCCTCTGCGCGCCGGCCAAATATGCGGCCCAGGCGCTGCAACATGTTGAGTTGGCGACGCTGGAAGTGCCGATAGATCTGGTGCCCGGTGCGTACGTGTTGTTGTGGCACAAGCACTTCAATCAAGACCCTGCCCACAAATGGCTGAGGCAGATGATTGCCGACACAGTAATCCCGGCCAATCAGCAATGAAGCGTCGCCAGAATTCGCCTTATACAACAACGCCCGGGTCTGCAGGTCAATACAGTAACGGTTCAATTACGCGCCTGAATACTTGAGCGCATCAATCAGTAATCTAAAGGCGGCCGAGTGCTGACGCCCACTCGGAAAATAGAGGTGATAACCGGCAAACCGCGGGCACCAATCTTCCAACACCGGGAGCAGTTCACCGGCCGTTATCGCCGGTGCCAACGCATCCTCAGGTTGAAAACAGAGCCCGGCACCGGCAATGGCTGCCTTGGTCACCAAATCTGGTTCATTGCAGATAAGCTGGCCGCTTACCCGCACATTCAGCTCGCGGCCCTCTTTGGCAAACTCCCACACATACAAGCCGCCCGAAGTGGGAAGACGCAGATTAATGCAATTATGCCCGGTCAAGTCCTGGGGGATGGTCGGCTTTGCATGGCGGGAAAAGTAATCCGGCGAACCCGCCACCAGCATACGCAGATCCGGGCTGATACGCACGGCAACCATGTCTTTGGCTACCTGTTCGCCCAATCGTACCCCGGCATCAAAACCTTGAGCGGCCAAATCAAGCAGTTGTTGATCCACAGAAACCTCGATTTGCAGCTGTGGATGCTGCGCCAGTAAGCGATTAACCACCGGCAGCAATATCGACTCGGCGGCAAACTTGGTGGCGGTAAGCCGAATGCGGCCGCTGATCTCCTGCCTGAAACTGTTGAGTCGCTCCAACTGCTCGGCTATCTGACCAAAGGCAGGCCTTAGGGTCTGCAGCAACTGCTGCCCAGCCTCAGTGGCAGCCACGCTGCGGGTGGTTCGATTCAACAGTTGTACATTGAGGCGCTGCTCCAGGCGCCTTATGGTATGGCTGACAGAGGATTGTGATGTCCCCAACCTGGCCGCGGCGCGAGTAAAGCTGCCCTCTTCAACTACCGCCTGAAACACCCATAAATCCCCCAGCTCTTCGCGTCTCATATATGAATCTCAAATATAAATCCAATACTGACATATCATTTAAGTTACATAATCTGCGCGGCTAAGATCGAATGCAAGTCCTCATCTACACAGGAACAGATCATGAAAATCATCAAAAATGCCGCCAGCCAATCCCTTCAGGGCCCGGAAGCCACCTTCTCCGGTCGGGTAAGAATCGATAATCACTTTGAACCCGGCAGCCCATCGCGTATCGGTGCCGCACTGGTCACCTTCGAGCCCGGTGCCCGCACCGCCTGGCATGCCCACGGCGCCGGGCAACTCTTGTATGTCACGGAGGGAAGGGGTTGGATCCAAAAAGCCGGTGAGTCGAAACAAATGATTGAAGCCGGTGATACCGTATGGATTGCAGCCAACGAAAAACACTGGCACGGGGCCAGCCAAGACAGGGCCATGAGCCATGTGGCCGTAGCCGAAGCATCGGAGACAGCACCGGCTGCCATCTGGATGGAAAAAGTCACTGATGATGAATATCAGGCTTGATGCCGAGCGGTTTTCGACCCGGTTGAAGCGATATCCGGATAATGGCGTTCACCTGAATAATACCCTTCACACGGGTAATAGGCTTGATATAGGGTGCAGCCAAGGCTGGTGCCGGCGCTTCAGTTGAGGCGCTCGGAATTGTCCAGCATTTTCACCGGCAATTGGTTATCCAGCAAAAAATAGTAGAGTTGCAAGTCGGCTATCAATGACGGCTCGGACAGCTCAAAGTCCTGATAGGTGCGATCCTTGAAACGAAACGTCAGTTGGTGTTCAAAGCGCTTGCTCTGGCAGTAAAGTACCTGTTCTATCTGGGCTATCTCTATGGTGACCCCAAGCAAGACTAACTTGCCTTCAACCAGTTTGACCTCCAACGCGCCTTTGCTTCTGGCTGTTAAATAGTCCATCAGCAGCGACAACAGCACGCACACGGCGATATAGGCCAACTGATGCTCAAAAGGCTCATTGGCGAGATACACCAGATAGTAGGCGAACATAGCGCCCACCAAAGTACGAACAACAAAGCTTTGCAACAGCCTGAAGTCCGGCCGTTTGTTTTCCCTGACAAGTTCTTTCATGGATTCCCTTCTAAACGTTTCCAGCCAACAGTCGAGCGGCAATGATAGAGATATTTTGTATTAAGAACAAATCATTACCAATGATTTACAGCACTGCTACCCAAGGGGAACACTGAAAACTGCAAGGCATAAAATCATGCCAGGCGATAGCTTTATGGCGCAAATTGGAAGAGGCCAATCAGGAGGTTTGCCGGGGAGGCTCTCTTTCCCCGGCGCAGGGTTTAATGCTAACTGGATGGAATATAGAGCATGTTAATTAGGGCCGCCGCTATGGTGGTAGCCGGATCTTTGCCATCCACCGCCGGTGCCAGGTTGGTCCAAACCACCAGAGTCACCTTGTTGACAGGATCATGCCCCATAAAGGAGTTATAGCCGGGCAGCTCACCAGTATGACCATAGAGGCTGCCAAACTTGGCGATCCCCAGGCCATAATAGGCAGTGTTGGGATTATCGGGATCTATCGGCCTGACACTATCCAGACGCCTTCGCTGCCAATCGGCATCCAGCAGTTCTCCGGCGACCAAAGCCTCTACCCAGGTTGCCAACTCATTGGCACTGGAGATCCCGGCGCCTGCCGCCCAGCCCCAGGAAGGATTGGCCTCGGTTTGATCTATGGGTGCCAGAATGCCCTCTCTGGCTTCTCGCTGCATCTTTTCGGGCAGCATATAAGGCGGATCCATAGTCAACACATTGGTGCCATACATATAACCCCGCGCCAAGGGCGTGGGAAGAGTATTCGAATGGATATCGGGAAACAGAGTCCGCTCAAGACCCAAGGGGGCAAACAACCTCTGCTGCATCACAGCCGCCAGCGGCTTGCCATCGATTTGCTCGGCGATCAGTCCCAGCAAGACGGTATTGGTATTGGAGTATTCAAATGCGCTGCCGGGGGCAAAACCTGGCTTATGGGCAAAACTCATTGCCAGCAGCTCAGTCTGAGTCCACACCTTGGTTGGCTGCTCATCAAGCGTCTGATTCAACTCGAGCGTGGTGCTGTAATTGAAAAGACCGCTGCGCATAGTAAGCAAATGTTCTATGGTGATCGACTCACCGTTTGGCACATTGTCGAGATACATGGAGACAGTGTCACTCATTTGCAGTCGCCCTTGCTGCGCCATCTGCAAAATCACGGTACCGACCCAGGTCTTGGTATTGGAGCCCACCCTGACATGCTGATCAAAGTCGGTCGCTTCACTGCCGCCATAACGGGTTACCCCATAGGCGGTTTTAAAGTCGCCCCTAGGCGTTCGCAGAATCACCACGGCGCCGGGCACCAGCATCTCCTTGGCCAGTTGTTCCACCGTCTGTTGCATCTTGGCCGTGTCGACAGGATTGAGCACCACTTCTTGTGAATCCGAATTGCAGGCGCTCAGCAAACTCACAGAGACCAAGATAGACGCATGGATAGGCAGATAAGCCCAAAACCTCTTGGCGCTGACGACCACCTTATTGCCAAAGGGCCTGGCTCCCAAGCACTCCCGACTCAACACTCGATTGAACATAAACAGCCTCTCCCTATCTGTTATCGCATACCGGCGAGCTAGACTATCCCGCCTTCCATTGCACCACACTAACCTAGTGGGCTTTGGCAGTGGGTTCAAGTTGTTGTGAGAGAAATATGGCGAGTATTGCCGGGAGCAAAAGGTCCCGCTGCCAGGCTGTTTAACAAACTCAGCTACAGCGACTAATCAACTTTGACGTAGAAGCAGTTGCATTTACAACTGAACAAGCCGATTTGCGGCTCCTTGGGCTTCTTGCCACTGCGCTTGGCCTGTGAATTGGCCACCTCGACAGCATGCTTGATCTCGCTGATTTCCTTGCGGGATAAGCGCCTGGTATGCCCATGTACTGGGCAACGCTCTCTTTCACCATCATGGGTGATACGTTCACCTGACATGCTCTATTCTCCTTTTATTTTTCGCCCGCCTGGCTGCTAGCCTCCACGGTAGTTCAGCTGCTTATGCTAATTTGCCAACACAGCTCATTTTGCTGTTCAGCCCTAATATTGATATCCATAAACTGCTTGATGACCTCAATATTGGTGCTTGTGTGCAGGCTCGGTTTACTGGTCGTGTAACTGCCCTTTCCAGCCAAGGCCATGGGAATGAGTAACTGATCCGCCAGTTGCTCTTCCACTGCTGCTTCGGCGCTAACAAACTTATTTACCCGCCCCGCACATCGCTTGGCCACGCGCTCTGCCGAGAGGCCCTGCTCACCAACCACTTCAAACAGGTTGGTATGTGTCTTACCCTGGATTGTTAACTGAAAGCTATTACCTGGCCCTATGGAGTCCACATCCGTGATTATGCCTGACGATGCGCTCCACCCCAGAACCGTTTTTGCTGCAGCCACTTCTCTTTGCCCAATAGACACAGGTAACTGGCTGACAAGTGCATGAAGCCCGCAGTTTTCCGGTTTTTTTGCAGACTCACTTCCAGGCTCCATGAGCCTAATTGGGCTCAAGACTTTTGCCGGCTTTATCTCTATCTGCCACTTGCCACCACCTACCGGGTAAAACCCAAGCGAAGACTTCACAATTTTGCAGTCGATGCCCATCAGCTTTAACAGCGGCAAATAGGACTGCTCCAGAAAACACAGCGAGGGCGACATTCCATTGTGCGTGCCACCTTCAAACTCGACCTTGGAGCCTGCCTTCGCCAGCGCCAAAACCGGCAAAATGGTTTGGCACACCAACACTGTGCTTCCTGCTGTGCCAATGGCGAAGCGATAATCGCCGGGCAAAACCTCACCGGGCGAAAACCGTATCCGGCTGGAGCCCAGTTCCACCCCTTCTGTGCTCGCCTCACATATCGCTTGTGCCGCCAATACCGAGGTCAGGTGTTGGCGCAGCAATCCGGGTTTCTTACGCTTGGCTCGAATATTGACTATTTCGATTGGCCGCTGAGTCAAAATAGACAGGGTCAATGCTGTCCTTAACACCTGACCACCGCCTTCTCCCTGCGCCCCATCTATCACTAAATACGGCATGATTTACCCCTTAACGCACACAACTTGCTTCAAGGTGTAAACCACTTCAACCAAATCTTTCTGCGCTTCCATGACCTTATCTATATCCTTGTAGGCATGAGGTATCTCATCAATGACTGCCGCATCTTTACGGCACTCCACCCCTTGAGTGGCTTCAATTTGATCTTTGACCTTATATACCTTTTTCGCCTGGGTTCTGGACATTACCCGCCCGGCACCGTGACTGCAGCTATTGAAACTTTCGGGGTTTCCCAAGCCCCTGACAATAAAGGAACGAGCCCCCATACTGCCTGGAATAATCCCCATTTCGCCCTTTTCGGCTCGAACGGCACCTTTACGGGTGACATAGCAGTCTTTACCGAAATGCCGCTCCCGGGAGATATAGTTGTGATGGCAATTCACCGCCAATTCCGCTGTCGAAAACCCTGTCGGGATCTGCTTTCTTAAGGCTGCAATCGCATTGAACATCATGATTTCACGGTTTTTCGCCGCATAATCCTGCGCCCACTCCACGGCCTCGACATAGTCATCAAAATACTCACTCCCCTCTTCCAGATAAGCCAAATCCATATCGGGCAAGTTAATCTGATGGCGCTGCATCTCTTTCCTGGCCAGTTCGATAAAATAGGTACCTATCCGGTTGCCCACACCGCGACTGCCTGAATGCAACATAATCCACACGGCATTATTTTCGTCCAAACAGAGCTCAAGAAAGTGATTGCCTGTACCCATAGTGCCTAAGTGGTTCAGGTTATTACTCTTCTTTATTGCCGGGTGCTTTTCACAAATTCGCTCGAACCTGGTTGCCAGTTTTTTCCATTCCTCGGCCACCAGCTCAGGAACATTGTGCCAGGCACCTCTGTCCCTTGCCCCTCTGGCTCTTCCGGTTCGGCCATGGGGGATAGCGGCCTCAAAGGCACTTCTTATTCCAGCCAAATTATCCGGAAGCTGACTGGCGGATAAGGTCGTTTTGACGGCTACCATGCCGCAGCCAATATCGACACCAACGGCAGCGGGAATAACGGCATCCACCGATGGTATTACGCTGCCAATGGTTGCCCCCTTGCCCATATGGACATCCGGCATAACCGCTATGTGTGAATGTACCAAAGGCATAGCAGCAATGTTGTTCAACTGCTCCAGAGCCTTGTCTTCAAAAGGAACTCCCTTGGTCCACGCTTTAATCGTTGCCCGTCCCTTGCTTTCTATAACGTTGTAATTACTACACATTACTGATTCCTTTACTTCCAATCCATTTCTCAGCGGGCTGCGGCATCCTCTTCGCCACAGCCCTTCCCGTCAGGCAATTTTCACTATGCCATTCATAAGCCCTTCCAGGCCGCCGTAAACCGTCAGGTTGCCTATCTTGTCCGACACTTTCTCGAGTGCTTCAAGCTCCTTCAACCGCATCAAGGTAGGATTGTTTTCCATCACCTTGGCAGTGTTGTGCAAACTTCTGGTGGCCGATGTTTCTTCGCGGCGCTTGATCACATTGGCTTCCGCCGCTTTTTGTGCTTCCACCACCTGATTCAATATCGCCTTCATCTCTCCGGGCAGAATAATGTCCTTCACGCCCACATTGACCAGTGAGATACCTATAGCAGTAAGCTGATCTGAAACCAGTTCCTTAACTGTTTCATTGACATACAACTTATCCAACAGAATATCGTCCAGGGACTTAGTGCCAACCGCTTCCCGTAACGCCAGTTGCAATGTTTTGTAGACAAAGTCATCCACCTTATCCACGCTGCGGGCAGCAAGTTCGGCATCCTGCAATCTAATGCTCGCGCTAAGATTAATCCGCAGGCTCACCCTGTCTTTACTCAAGATTTCCTGGCCTGAAATCTCCAGCATCTGCGTCCGGCAATCAAAGGGCTTCACTTCAATCGTGTGATTGAACTGCCAAAATGCGTGCTGCCCCGGCTCTAACCTGCGTATGAATCGACCATTTACATACAACAAGCCGATATGGTCTTTGGCGACAGAGATATCCGCAATCGGCTTAATCGCCACTGTACGGTTGCTTCTGATCAATCTTGTAGCGGTATTGGCTCCCGCACGATTGATCAAGAAGAGCAGCTTTTCATCAACTTGCAGATTTTCCTCAATTGAGAGGGTATCCAACCTCAATTCCCCCGCGTCTTTCCACAGGTAAAGGTGCTCACCCGGTGCAACAATGCCTTGCAGCAGATCGTCCACATAGAGCAATCCCACTTCATTGCTCGACAGTTTCCAATGCGAGATGTGTTTACGCAGAGCATCGCTGCTTCGGTAAAGTCTGTCGGCATTTTTTTCAGCAAAGTAGAGCGTATTGATATCAAAGGTAATGAATTCCAGATCATCTTTAATATCCCAAATTTTGTGCTTCCCGGGCATAAGTACATCCGCCAGCATTTGATTTTTAAACATCAATACCCTTTGGTTTTCAGCGACTGTAACCGTTTTTCTTATTGAGAGTTTTTTAAACATAGTTAATTTCCTTTTATCCTTTCACTTACCCGGAAGTAAGTGGAGTTAGCAAGAGTTCATTGCTTAACTGAGAAAGGCACCTGATTTCTAAATGGCAGGGAGCATCCTGCTGGCTACCATTGGTCCATCTTTAGCGTTTATCAGTCATTGGCAAAAACGACTCGCTAACCTTGATTCTTGCAATTTGAATTTAGGGCGGGATTTGAACCCACAACAATCGAATTAACACTTCGATGCTCTACCAATTTGAGCTACCTGTATTTAAGGAAGGATTCGAACCTTCGACTACGACATTACGCCGCTGCTCTACCCTCTGAGCTACTTAAATCCTATTAAGATGGGAATCGAACCCATGACCGACGAATCCACTTCGCTGCTCTTCCAGCTGAGCTACTTAATAGTGCATTTGATTAGGCATACGCAGTCACAGTGTTCAGCGCACCGGTGTGACCTTTGAATCACAACCACTTAATCAGACAAGTTATCTATATCAATCAATGTGCCAACTTAGGTACCAACTAAAAACAAAATTCATAACACCATGATTATTAAAAATAAATAATTTTCGCAACTCATAAACCCTGATTTACTACCAGGTTGACCGAAAACAAAAAAAGTAATTAAATGGATACAAACATATCAATATGGATATCACAATCAATGAAGCGCACTGTGGTCGTAAGTTTGGTTGGCACTCAATTGGATTACACAGGGAAAGGAAGTGATAGATGGGCCAAGTGGCGCCCCAATGTCAGCTTATGCAGCCAAGAAGATTTGATTGTCAGCCAACTGCACATGCTTCATGACAACCACAGTAAAAGATTGGCCAGCAGTGTTGCGGCCGATATTGGCAGCATTTCACCGGAAACAGAAGTCGAATTACACAATGTGAACTTCAATGATCCCTGGGATTTTGAAGAGGCTTACTCAAAACTCTATGATTGGTGCCACCAACAGGTATTCGATACCGACCGGAACGACTATCTATTCCATATCACCACAGGTACCCATGTTCTGCAGATATGTATTTTCCTGCTGACAGAGAGCGGCCACTTTCCCGGCCGCTTGATACAAACCTCACCGGATAGAGGCAATAAAAATAAGGCTATAGGAAAAACCCAGATCATTGATTTGGACCTTTCCAAGTACGACCAACTGGCGACACGCTTCGACAAGGAACACCTCGAAGGAAAAGAGTTTCTTAAGAGTGGTATAGAGACGAAAAATGCGGCATTTAACCGGCTGATTACGCAAATCGAAAAGGTCGCGATCCGCTCCAGCGATCCTATGTTGCTCACAGGCCCAACCGGTGCCGGCAAGAGTCAACTTGCTACCCGTATTTTTCAGCTGAAGAAAAAGCGCTCAATGTTGGAAGGAGAGCTGGTATCGGTAAACTGTGCAACGCTGAGAGGCGAAAATGCCATGGCAGCATTGTTTGGTCACACCAAAGGAGCCTTTACCGGGGCGCAAAAAGAACGCCGTGGATACCTTCTGACAGCAAATAAAGGCATGTTATTTCTAGATGAAATAGGTGAGCTCGGGCTGGAAGAACAAGCCATGCTGCTGCACGCAATTGAAAACAAGACTTTTCATCCTGTGGGCAGTGATCAACCGGTATCCAGCGACTTTCAGTTGATAGCCGGAACAAATAGAAATCTGAAGTCACAAGTCCATCAGGGCCTTTTTCGGGAAGATCTGCTGGCCAGGATCAACTTGTGGACCTATGAACTCCCCGCATTAAAAGATCGCAAAGAAGACATTCCAGCCAATATTGACTACGAAGTCAGACTCTACGAACAAAAAACCGGACAGCGAATTCAATTCAATAAAGAGGCTAGGGTTGCATTCGAAAACTTTGCCACTTCCAACAGGGCTATTTGGTCGGGTAATTTCCGCGATCTAAGTTCAGCCATCACAAGATTGTGTACATTGGCAGACTCATCAAGGATCTCTGTGGATGATGTGAAAGAAGAAATCGCGCGACTAGAGCAGTTCTGGCAATCTTCTCCACACGATACTCAGGTAGAAACGCTGAAGCAGTATCTTGCAGATGAAGAAATTGCCCAGTTGGATCAGTTTGATGCCAATCAGCTCAACTATGTTTTAAATATCTGCAAGCAACACGGCAGCATGGCATCGGCCGGCAGAGAGTTATTCGATGTCAGTAGAACCAAGAAAGCTCAAACCAACGACTCGACAAGATTGCAAAAGTATCTCCAAAAATTCGGCTTAACTTGGTCGAAGATACAATCCAAGGGGAAAGAATTAGCCTGATATCATAGGATGCAAGAGGTTTGAACAGACTCACCGACACGCCAATAGAATAAATAGATAGATAAGCTGCGCCCCGTTGGCTCTCGCAGCCACAACCGCCATTTTTGAATAGCTAAAACATCCCATCGATGACGAGCTCAAGCTTGACAAGGACTTTAGTCGTCTATTCAAAGGGCCCCTTGGTACCTGAGTCAGTCTGCGCTTACTTGTAAAACCTGAATTGCACGACAACATAAGTGAGGTACTGCCCGTTGCCTGTAGCCTGTAGCCTGTAGCCTGTAGCCTGTAGCCAGAGGCCTACCCCTTATCTCAGCCGAATCCAGTGCGATTTTCATCCGGCCTGAAATTCAACTTTTCCATCACTTCAATACCTAAGCAGGTCAACTTTAGAAGGTGATGTTTCCTCAATGGAAGCATCTGTCTTTTAAGAACCCGGGCAGATGTAGCCATAACGAACAAGATCATGAATTTTTTACAAAAGATTCGTGACTTATGCAAACGATGGGGAGATCATATTGATGATTTCAATTGGGTTGCCACAGATTTTGCTAAAACTGCCGCGCAGCTATTAGGGAAGGTGTGCCAATGGTAAATCGAGAGTAAAAACCCACATATAAACACTGGAACAAACATCCACCTGACCAACACAATTAAATGCCAAAAGACAATTGATGACCAAGGCCTTGGTTAGCAAGACATTGGAAATAGGAAATGAGTGAATATTATTTAATTACCAGCAGTGGTCCCTGTGCGATGACTGAGGTGAGTGATCACGATAAGCGGTATATCAATTATAAAGAGTGCGCCCGCCCGCCGATTGAACCCATTCGTATCTATGAAACCTACAAACCGGAAGACGAATATCAAACCCCTGAATTTGTGCGCACCAAAGTGATCGCGCTGTCCAAGCGCGTAGTGATGGAAGCGGGTCTGCAATATCTCTATGGTATCAACTGGGTGCCTGCGCACATAACTAATGCCAACGGACGCCGCGATTATCTGTTTATCAACTATCTGCAAGAACTTAAATGCGCCGATGTTGAAAAATCCGAGTACTCATACATAGATTCAATGGGTGGGCTGACGGGATTGGAGAAACTGGTTCTGGATGAAGCTCTGCTCGCACAAACCCCGCTCAATCAGCGACTCATTTTTATGATGGCAGAATCCGCACGCATTCTGTTCCATCGCTCCATCGTCGAACGTATCATGGCCACCAACCCAATCAACACCACCTTTAAACCCTGCGAACAGTTTGCCTAACAAGGATGCAGTATGACATTCATTCCTTTTGAAAAAGCCGCCGTAGAGGCCGTGCTACCTGAAAACCGAGCGAAATTGGTGTTCACACAACCGGATGTTTATATGCATTTTGGTGAAATCAAAACACTGTATATTTATGACGACATCATCGAAGACCTCGATGACAAATGGCTCGAGCAACTCACCCATTGGTGGGGGGAATTGGATTTTAACGCGCCTAATACCGAGCATGACCTGGATAAAGTGTGCACTGAGTATACCTTCATTGATTTTGCACTGTTACCTGAGCTGGCATCACTGGATGAGCACACGGCAAAAGGCACGCCACTGGCGTGGGATAAAAAAGAACTTGTTATCAACACCAATTTCTTGGCTGGACTGCAACAGGCGGGGGCGGTCGATATTTGGTTTGATAAGCTGTACTAGCTCACCCACCTCCTAACCCTGGAACTCTGGGTCTGCCACACGAATCTGGCCCAGTTTCCGTTTTATCCGCGCCCTGACGCTATCATCTCCCAGCCCCAGATTATTGGCTATGCACCAACTGAGTATTCCTGTCTCACACATTTAACACGGCTTGACGGGCAAATTTTCTGATGGGCTACCACCTGGACTGATAAACAACATGCTCAGTTCCCAGCTCGATATGTTTATCCAAAGCAGTAATGAGGTATGTTTAGTCTCGAACGACCTCCCATACCCCTTCTCTCCTGAAAAAGCATACAGCACTAAAAACCTAATGCTGTACGCCGATTTCAACAGCCCTGTCCGCTTCACATCCAGGCTTTAATCACACCTATTTATGATAGCTGGAGCCAAATAATCAAAGAGCATCGCAAAACATTTCCCTAACACCTTGACCACTCTTGAACGCACAATCAATGGCTAATTGTCTATCGGCACTGAGGTTACCCATCTCCTGGTCAATGAGTTCAGCCCCCTGTTCCAGGGTATTGGCTTCTATCACGGTTTGGAAAAGCTGCAAATACCAGTTTTGGTTCGGCCTTAACGCTGCTCCTTGTCTTTCAAAGTACTGGCATGTTCGAATGATCACAGAGCATTGCATCATCACATAGGTGGACTTCGCTTCTGTATTGCTCCATAACTGTTCTATGCTCATTAACGCAAATAAGCCAGACAAAGTTTGAGCAAGCAAATATTGCCCCACCAATTCAGCTGTATCCTGATTTCGATATTTTAAGTGGGAGTCAACAATGAAAAAGATACTAAAACAACATTCCACCATCGAAGTAACCAACTGCTTATTTTCAGGGTATCCCTTATCCCTCAAGCCGGAAACAACATCATCCAATACAACTTCGTATATGTTGGACAACAAAGTATCCAAAGCAGCAGGTAATTGAAGCTGCTCGTCAGCAGCCGATACAGAGTCGGACTTACGCAATGCGACCACTAGCTCTTCGAGCATATTCGTCAGTATCAAAACTTCGTTTTCAGAGAACTGATCCAAGTACTGGAAGTCATAGTCATTAATAAAGAGAGTTTTTTTATCACAGCGAATACTACGAATTTCACTTAAGGAAAAACTCTCTACCTTTCTCAGCGTACCTTTAGCCCAAATAGCATGAGGAGTCACAACCAAAAAATCTTTGGTTGTTTGCATAAAGGTGTTATCCACAATCATCAGGATATCGTAAGGTTCGATTTTACCCTCTGATATTTCGATGACTTTTCTGACTTTGTGGACTTTGATAGCCGGCGCGATTTGGATTTGTTGGGATAGACGATGCCTCTTGGCCACGGCGTTAACTATATCCAAGTATTCCCGCTGATAGCTACCTTCAAAAGCGGGCTTGGGACTGGATTCCTGCTCCGGCTTGTCAGGCTTAAGGCTTTCGGGTGCAGCGCTTTCAGCTTTGTCGCTCGCCGGTGCTGTATTACTGGCCGGAGTTGTATTGGTGATAGATACGCCACCATTTGCATCTGCTGCCGGAATAACACTCTCGGTTGTAACGCCTTCAGGGGGAAGATTTTCAGCAGTAACGCAGGCTTGTGCCACATTCGAAACTTCAGCAGTTTCTGCCGCCCCTGTATTGCCTTGTATCTTTTGGGCCAGTTTTTCCAATAGTTTCAATAAAACCGCGGGCTTCATACCGGAACCCGCCATACCAAAAGCACAGCCTTGCCCCAACAACAGATCTGAACCGTCAACAGCATGCTCTTGACTGGTGTTTATCAACTCTTCCCACGACATGTGGTTTTTTGCAGAAGTTGTTGTCCAGTCATTTTTCCAAAACAATCCTTCAGATGTAAATGCCAGACCATTTTTTGCAGAACCAAACACCGTAGAATCGACTATGGCATAAATATCGACCGATGATGACATGCCATAACATGCACTTGCATTTTTAGCTTTCTTGCTGGGTATGTTGGGCGCAACAAAAAGCCCATCAGAGTGGAAGTTCTGCAAAATCTCCAGCACATCTGTTTCCATTTATCCTGTTCCTTGTATAAAACCTTGCTCAATACATAGCTATGTAACGTATTGATATAATTTGAGTAAGAACAAGGATAAGTGCAGCAAGCAGCCCCCTGCAATGCTTTCTTAACAAAAGTATGAACTCAAACGACATCATCAATCCTGCCTCTGTGTCCTACAGGTTCTACCGGGTGTCTGCCATGACAACAGCAGCCATATTGAACTGCTTACCCATCGATAACAGGCTCAAGCTGACGACCGACTTTAGCCATGTATTCAAAGGGCCGGATGGTACGCAGGAGCCACTTACAGCGCTTTGTAAAGCCAGAGCTGTGGATCTGCAACGACGGCGAAGGCATTGTCGGAAGCTTTTTAGCTGAATCTCCGAGGCTCCCTGGTACTAATCTCGGTGAAAGGTCAAAATTTTTCAGTTCTTTAAGCTAAGCGATTACCGTAAAGTGAATCGCCACCAATAAACTAGACACTTCCCAGCCGTTCTTGGTATCGGTTCTCGAACTCTACTGGT